>JAUVEU010000045.1 GCA_030594645.1 Candidatus Aegiribacteria sp. | reverse complement strand
GTCATGAACGCTGACGACTTCTGGTGATTGTTCTGTCATTAGAATTCCTCCGCAATGGTTCCGGGACGGGGTTCAGCTTCATATCTGCATCCCGGCAATAATACGCGAGACTGATGTTCGTGACCATAGTCAGTTTCAATTGGTGCCATTCTCGATCCCGGTCAGTTGGGGACCAAACAGTGCCACCCACCATTAAAACGACAAACGAAGGTTACATTCTAGAGCTCAGACTCCAGCCATTGCATTACTGCGTATTATTATATTAACCAGGTTAATGTACCCGGATCGGGAGTGGAATCCCTGTATCATGAAAGGATCGGATCCATCATAAGACATATACGTGATGTACTGACACTGACAATAATGACCCTGCTTATCACTTTTTCGTCTGCTGTCGTTGCGGGCGATGCTGGAGAGGATGAGGTTACTCACCCGGGGACGTGGACAGAGATGAGCCATGGCAGAACTGCCAACCCGGATTACGATCTGGTCTTTCCTCAGGATTCGGTAAACAGAATTGACATCGTCTTCGATCCGGGGGAATGGCAGATCATGATGGATGACATGGCTGAGGTTTGCGGCGAGTTCGGGGAGATGGCGCATTCGGCTGAGGGGGATAGATCACCTCCACCCCGACCGCCGGATGGTACCCTTCACGGTTCTGCTGATGCACCATTACCTCCACCCGGGATGCCCTTCCCGGCAGGGGCCGGTCCGGGGGGCGCCGCCGGCCACGAATTGAGTATTGGAGGAGACCGCAACCCTGTCTGGGTGCAGGCAACCATCCTGTTCAGCGGTATGGAATGGACACATGTAGGTGTCAGATTCAAGGGTAATTCGTCTCTGGCCTTTACATGGGGAGATGGTGTCATGAAGCTTCCCATCAAGCTGGACTTTGATGAGTTTGAGGCCGAATATCCTGAGGTGCGGGATCAGAGGTTCTTCGGTTTCAGGCAACTGACTCTTTCCAGCAATTTTATGGATTCTTCTCTGCTAAGGGAGAAAGTGACCGCTGATATCTTCAGGGCAGCCGGTGTCCCTGCGCCCCACACGGCATTTTACAGGATCTACGTCGATAACGGCAGCGGCCCGGTTTATTTCGGACTCTACACCATGGTAGAGGTGGTTGACGACACTGTCATAGAGGAGCAGTTCACCGATGACGGTGGTAATGTTTACAAGCCTGAGGGGCGGGGGGCAACCTTCGCGGAGGGGGCTTTCGCCGAAGTAGATTTTGACAAGGAGACCAACAGGGCGGAGAGGGACTGGAACGACATACTCCGTCTGTTCGATGCAATCCACTCTGAGTTGCGGACTATCGACGCACCTGCCTGGCGGCGGGAGCTGGAGAGTGTATTCGATGTGGAAGGGTTTCTTCTGTGGCTGGCTGCGAACGTAATTGTTCAGAACTGGGATACTTACGGCAGGTCTCCACACAACTATTATCTTTATAACGATCCTGCTACAGGTCTGCTAACATGGATACCATGGGACAACAACATGGCTCTCCGATCAGATAAAGGCCTGATGCCGGTGCTGACACTTGACCTGGAGGATGTTAACCGGAACTGGCCTCTGATACGGTACTTCATGGACGACCCGGTCTACAGGGATAAGTACATGGAGAATCTGGAGCATGTGCTGGAGATCGCATTCGATCCTGAAGTTATGAAGGTAAGGTACCTGTATTTTCACGATATGATAAGCCAGTATGTTACAGGGGAGAACGGTGAGTTAGACGATTATACGCTGCTTGAGTGTACTGATGAATTCGATGAGGCTCTGGAGGAACTTGTGGATCATGTAAGCCGGAGAAACCTCGAAGTAGATGCATTCCTCCGGCTTTAGTTACTGATTATGCTATACAGGCTCGACAGGTGCGTAAAGATCTGTGAGATATTCGGATTCTTCCTCGGTCTCCTCAGGACCCTTGATGTAAATCTCAAAACAGGGAGTGCTTCCCGGATTGAATCCGTTCTGCGGAATCCATGCTCCGTAGAGTTCGCCCCATGAGTTTCCTAAACCTTTGTAGGAACCGGAGTGTCTGGTGGCGGCATAAAGACCACCTGGAATCTCACCGATGCTGATATTGCTGTTTTCCGGAAGCTCGATATCCTCCCTTATTGTTACACACGCTTCGGACCTGAGTTCCTCTTCGGGAACCGATTCCGGATCGTCATAGTAAACACCCAGCCATTGGGCATCCGATAATTCTATATCCTGTTCCTTTATAAAGGCAGAAAGCTTCTCGAATGCAGTACAGATCTTGAAGTATGACCCTCTGTGCTTTACGCTCAGAACCTTCATAGGTTCGAGTGTAACTGTTTTTGCTTCCATGATGTTGGCTCCTTTCCGAACCGGGCTGATGTTTCTGAGGAATTATTACCTCACGAAGTAGTATACATATGTTTACATTGGTTCGCAAGTATCACCATCGGAGGTGAAAGAGAAAACAAGGAGATTTATCAATAAAGATTGCGGTGGCTCTGAAGGTGCTGCAGTCAGGTCAGAAGCCACCGCATTAAGAGAACTCTGCTCGATTATGGATTACTGAAGGCTAGTGACATCCTCCGCAGTGCTGGAATTCTTCTTCTGAAGTGCAGTCATCACAGTCACAATCGTCTCCGGTGCAGTCATCACAGTCACAGTCGTCTCCTGTGCAGTCTTCGCAATCGGAATCACAGTCGCATTCATCACAGACATCGCAGTCTTCTTCGCAGCCGTCTACGGTACCATCGCAGCAGCATTCGCCACCTACGGTTTCACAGTCAGGGGTTTGAGTATTTTCCTCAGCCTGCACTATGGCGAAGGTTCCTAGAGCTGCGAGGCATAGTACGATTAGTATCGTTCTTTTCATTACTGTTCCTTTTTGTCTGAGTTGCATGGGTGGTTACTATCTGAACCGTGACATTTTTGTATCTGATCCGGGGAACACTCACCTGGTTCAGTTTTCAGATTTTCCGGTTTCTGGCATTTGCTTTCGCCTTTGCACATGGTTTTTCTCCTTTCGAGGTGCATTTGTTCGAATCAACTATTTCGCGTTTTACAGCCAGTTTTTTGAGAAGCTCTATAGAACTGTCAAGCTTTTCTCTGTTAAGGCTGTAATGGGTGTAGTATCCGTCTCTGTGGGAAGTAACGAAACCGCTGAAATGGAGGATTCTGAGGTGCTGGGAAACAGCGCTCTGAGAAATCTCAAGATGGCAGGCAAGGGCATTAACGCAGAGGGACTCGTAGTCCCTTAGAAGCGTAATTATCATTAGCCTGCTTTCAACGCCCAGAACGCTCATAAGCTCGGTCAGTTCTTTAAGAGAATAATTCTCAGTTTCCATTTTTATGGTTCCCCATTTCAGTATATAAGTATATACTAATATAGATATAGTATGTAAAGGGGTAAGAATATCGATAAGCTTAATGATTTATTTGGATTTACCTTACTAATAGCAGTTTGCCCGACTGCATGTATCCATTATCTAATGTCAACATATAATAATATACACCGGTGCAGAGGCTTTCACCATGATTGTTTTTTCCATCCCAGACTACGGAATAACTGCCGGCATATTGAATATCGTTGACAAGCATTCGCAGTATCCGCCCCTGTAAATCGTATATATTAAGGGTTATGCGGGTACTAACAGGCAGCTGATATTCTATTGTTGTCTGCATATTAAAAGGATTAGGATAATTTTGTATTAGAGTTGTACCTGTCGGAAGAAATCCATCCTCAGCAGCAATATGCAATAAATCTGAATCCTGGAAAATAAGAAATGAAGATTCGGTTGTAACAAATATATAGCTATCAAACACGGCTACATTGTAAGAGCACCCTGGTATTGGGTATTCCTCTAATAAGCATGGCGATGAAGGATCAGAAATGTCTATTTTCAGCAAGTTATTGTCTGCTATGTAGGCGTAGATACTTTCAACACAAATACCTGTTGCGCTGTTAACTTCATCAAATGTGGTTATTATTGCCGGATTATTGATATCGTTTATGTCTATAATCTGCATATACTGAGTACATACAAGATACAACAGGCTGTCCTGCACTACAATATCCCTGGCATAATTACAGGCGGTCGTTATAGAAGTTATCATCTCCGGATTTGAGCAATCGCTTACATCCACTATCCATAAAGTATTTACACCATCTCCGGCGATAAAGGCGTATCCATCACTGACACAAATTCTGAGAGCATTATCACTGAGTGTTAAAGATCCTTCAAGGACTGGATTTAGTGGATCCTGCAAGTCCAATATTTTAAGATTGTCATCATCTAAAATGTATACATAAGAATCACCTGCAAATATATCTTTTGCGGTATACGGGTATTCTCCGGCTAGCTGTGGCATGTCAGGGTTACTGACATCGAGAGCAATTAGCTTGTATGTAGAGCTGATGTAATCCTGCATATACACGTAATTATCTTTGATATCAAGGTTATTGGGGATTGCCCATAGATCCATTGAATATTCCCCCTGCAGGAAAGGATTTTCCTGATCGCTGATATCAACGATTTTCAATCCACCCGGTACCAAATAGATTTCACCCATATCCGCGATATATGCAATACCCTCGCCGATCCTGACTTCCTGAAGCCAGTAAGGTCTTTCCAGGCTTCCTTCCAAATAGGTATTTGTCGGCTGCTGGATATTCAGTATTTCCAAAAAGGAACCTTCGGATGAAAACAGATAATCACCGTTGAGGAATATTGACCTTATATCATCCATCGAAGAAAAAGTCTGGGCAATAAACGGTGTACTCAAGTTGGATATATCAATAACATCCATGTTGTCTGCAGCAACAAAGACATAATCACCATCAACTTTAACATCGTACGCAGAACCGGAGGTTTGAATATTCGATTTATGAACCGGGATTTCCGGAACAGTTACATCTACAATCTCAAGTCCGTTATTATGATCTGCAATGAAAGCATGTCCGTTAGAAAAGGCAACATTGTTCCCATAACCCGGTGTATGGTAGTTTGAAACAAAAACAGGGTTTTCCGGAACAGTTATATCAAGGATAGTAAGCCCCATACTTCCAGTATCAGAAATGTAAGCGTAATTGTTATCCACATCTATTCCGACTGCGCCCGGTATCGGATAGAAGCCAATTGAGTCCGGTATGGCAGGATTGGTGACATTAAAAACTTTCACACCCGTTCCGTCAACTGCATAGAGAATAGTATCACACAGGAATAACGTGTGAGCTCTTTGCAGAGGATATGTTGATACAAGTTCCATGCTGTTAATGTCAACGATCCTAAGTCCATCTTTATCACCGATATATGCGTAGCTGTTTTCAACTATGATATCATTTGTGCCTGTTATGCCTTTACTCCCACAGAGGATATACAGCTCAGAAACAACTACAGGATTTGAAATATCGGAGATATCAATATGACAAAGACCATTATTGAATGAAGCCCATATATCAGTGCCTGCTGAGAATACATCAGTAACCTGAGACCACATACAACTTCCAGCATATTCAATGTTTTGTTCTTTGGCATCTCGATTACTGTAAACATCGTTATAAATCCAATTATAAGGGAGAGCATTATTCTGATCAGTTCCCAAATACGAAATGCCCGATGCTGCAGATGCGGGTATTAAAGAAGAAATAAGTATCAGTGAAAACAGCTTACAGGCATTTGTTAGTTTATTCCCTTGAGATGCTTTGTTAATAAACAAGATATTTCCTCCCACAATTGTTAACAGAAAACCGGAATTGCTTCCTTTTGCGTTATTGCGCTGAATAAAGCCAGACGTTTCCTATCCTTTCTATTTCGTTCCTGATCTGGACAATACCGAATATTCAGTAATTCTGACAACCTGAATCATGAAGCATACTGTCTCCGGCAGCATATAATTGACATCCTGCCTGCCCGCATATATCATGCCTCAGAGTTAATCCGATGATAATGCAGTCTGTTTATCCTGGGGAAGGTGTCTTGTGAGTTTGATCTTTTTTATCATAATGCTTTCTAATTCAGCGGTTATAGCACAGGAGCTTCCTGATATTCCCCAACCATATTCTTGCATTATCATTGAGGAACAGTCCGAAGAAGTATCTTATACGCTTGTGGACAGTATTCTCAGTTATGCTGTGTCATTTCTCGGGGTACCCTACGTTTACGGAGGCATTGACAGCACAGGATTCGACTGCAGCGGCCTGGCATACAAGGTTTTCAATGATTATGGAATTCCTCTTCCCAGAACGGTCAGCGGTATGGAATTAATGGGCGTGGCAGTTGACCGGGATGATCTGCAGCCCGGTGATCTGCTGATATTCGATAACCCAAGGCATACGGGGATCTATCTTGGAGATGGTGATTTTATCCACTGCTCATCTTATCTGGACAGGGGAGTGGTAATAACCCCTGTTACTCATTCGAACTATGCCCGAAGATACTCCTCCGCAAGACGTGTATTACATGAGTGATGTTCTTGAGCTGGTACATGAATATCCTGTAGTATGAGACTCGTATAGCCTTAAATCAAGTTTTGTGTATAGTCCAACCTTGATTACTTACTCCAGGGGCTTGTGGCAGAACCACCAGTCAAAGCATTCGTACTTCTCAGATCTTTCCTCAGCGGTTTTAACGTCCGTTGCGGGTGGAACGATTATCCTGTCACCGATGAGTTCATTATCAGGCCATCCCGCCGGTACGGCACCCTGCATGTCTGATATCTGCAGTGCTTTTACTGCCCTTACAACTTCGTCTATGTTCCTGCCGATTTCCTGCGGGTAATAGAGAATAAGTCGTACAATCCCTTTTGGATCCATTATGAAGACTGCACGGACGGTATTGGTGCCCTTTCCAGGATGAAGCATTCCAAGCTTTGAAGCTATGGTATCATTGGCTGCAACAACAGGAAACTCGATATCAACATCCAGATTCTCCTTTATCCACTGAACCCATTTGATATGGGAGAAAACCTGGTCCACCGACATGCCGATAAGATCGCAGTCAAGTTTTTTAAACTGTTCATACCTTTTCTGGAATGCTACGAACTCTGTTGTACATACAGGTGTGAAATCAGCAGGATGGCTGAACAGCACGAACCATCTGTCCTTGTAGTCCTCAGGCAGATTCTTCGGACCATGAGTTGTCTGTACCTTCATTTCGGGGAACGGGTCTCCGAGAAGCGGCATGTTGATATTCCTTTCATCCATTCTGAATTCCTCTCATATGACTTTAAATCGGCTCATTTGATTTATCTCTTCCTCAACTTTTCCAACTACTTTCTTATAGTATTCATCCCGTCTGTTGTCAATTATTTGCGAACCCTATCTTGCTACTGTGAACAGAGTGGAATTATCTCCAATCGAGCTGGAAAATCTGAGGAGGTATATACCCTGGCTGAAACCGGCCGTCTCTATTTCGCTCGCTCCCTCTGGAATCTGATCCGCATAAATCAACCTGCCGTTCAATGAGTAGAGCCGTACTGTTCCTGATACCCATACCTGTACGTTAAGGCAGTCATTCACCGGATTCGGATAACAGCCAAGATCATTCTGATTGAAGACTTCTGTACCCTGCCAGTTCACAGCGACAACCGCATCAAGGTCGAACAACCCGCCATCCTGCACATCATCGCCACAATCGGTCAGCCGTACATACTTTATCCAGGACAGACCGATATCGGCAAGATCAAACTGATCTCCGCCTGAAAGATCAGGATTTGTCGGATCATCTCCGGTAGTTGGCCAGACGCCCGCAAGACCTTCAAGTGACTCTGGATTCCACGGGAACATTACCCAGTAGAAACCATCCTGGCTGACCTCTACGAAAGCGCATTCCCTGAAATAGGAGGAGCCGAACTGGAATACATTCTCAAAGACTGAGAAATCCGGTCCAACGCCGTCAATAACAGTATTGTCAACGAATTCGAGTACAACCCATCCAGATTTGCCAAGTGTGAGCAGTTCTGACTCCGAGGAGGAGGGATACGTTGATGTTGCGTTTGGATCAGGCGGTCCAAGTATGTTCTCAGGATAGAACTCCTGCCCGAATCCCGCACCCTCTCCATAGAATATTCCAGGCGAATCGTCTGCCCAGGGATCAGGTGCCGAGATGCATAGCAGAAATATCAGGATAGAAGTCATGGTACTTCCGCCGTTGTCATCGCAGAACAGTAATCCTGGCAGACAGATTTCCGGAAACAACGGTATAAATGCCTTCAGGTAGATTGTTTGTGCTGAGAACCGCTGTGCCGGATTCATCAGAGATAGATGAATCCATGCATCTTCCGGTAAGATCGTATACAAGAATACCCTCACCTGGAGATGCTCCGGTTACGGTTATAATAGAGGAGGTCGGGGTTGGAGATACCCTGAGGTATTCAGTTGCCGGAACCGGATCGTTGATTTCTATTCCCGTGAGGCATCCATTTACAGCAAGAGCACCGGGGTTACTGACTGAATAGGATATAAGGAGTTGATCATTCTGATCATATACCCGTACCTGACCATTCATAGTGTCGGAGACAAAAAGATTCCCTGAGGAATCGATATCAAAACCGGTGCCTCCGGTAAAAACCGGATTTGAGGAATCATGCAGAACCTCATGGGTGTCAGTAGTGATTACATAGACTCCAGGTCCCCATCCGTCACCGATATAGGCTTTGTTGTCCCTGATGCAGATTGTTGAGGGAAATCCGCCTGTTATCAGATTTTCGGTTACATTGCCTGAAGCTTCGTTAATTATACTGATCGAACCTTCATTGTTTCCATATGCTCCGCTGTTCACGACAAAAAGCTCATTGATTCCATCATAAGCAACAGACTGACAGTTAACTTCCACTTCAATAGTGTCCGAGACAGCCATAGTTGTGAGATCAACTCTCACGAGGTTATTGTCACTGCCCCACCCACCGCATGCAACCCATGCGAAATCTTCCGTGAGACACATCCATTCCGGGCAGGGTCCGACTCCAGGTATCTCAGCAAGGACTGATAAGGGTTCTGTTGATACTATAATCAGTGAATTATTCAGTGTAGCACTTATCAGTAGTGTATCAGAGGAGAGAAATTTCTCTCCCCAGCAGTTGTATCCTGTTCCAATAGCAAGATTTTCGATTCCCCAGGTTTCCACGTTTATCCGCTGAAGCGCGGAGTCATCACTGCCCGAGTTTACTACATATACAAATCCATCAGAATACAGAATATCATTCGGATAGTTGCCCAATACTGCAACTCCAGGGTTAACTGTACCCGAAAGAAGATCAATTTCCACGAGACTTCCACTCGTATCGATCACATAAGCATTATCTGCTGCAACGAGAAACAGATGCAACAGAATCAACGAGAGAGAAAACATTGTACTCCCTAATGTTCTGTCACGATTGGTGCGGAAAAAACACTATGTCTTTTCCACCCTCCCGCGAAGGTGAAAATGAAAATATCGGCAGAAGGTCTTCTGGCTTCCAGGCTTCCTACTCCCGCGCCTTCTCATCCCTTACAGGAGATGGCTGTTGCGGTTTCGTTCCTGTTTACAGCGGCGGGGCCGCGCCGGATTTTCACCGGCTTCCCTGACGCTGCCGACAGACTAATAATATTTACAGGTAACGGAACATGCAACGGTTCAAATTCCAGTTTCCTGATAGATATTTGAATTCAGCAGTAAAACTGCTACATTACAGATATTGAAACAGATCAATCTGAAAAGGGAGTGAATGCATGAGAAAGCCGGATTCCGGAATGTTTGTGATTGCGATTTGCCTGTTGTTACTTCCAGTGAAGGTGTTTGCCCAGATTACTTTCGAATGCTGGTATGGCGGCAGCCAGCGCGAGGAAGGCCAGTCTGTCACGCAGACTTCTGATGATGGTTACGCAATGTGTGGATATACAAAATCGTTTGGAGATCCTGATGGCGATGTTTACCTGGTAAGAACCGACGAATACGGTGACACCTTATGGACAAGAACATTCGGCGGCTCGTCCTATGAACAGAGTTTCCGTGTTGAACAGACAAATGACGATGGATTCATAATCGCAGGATTAACACATTCTTTCGGCAGTTTAAGTCAGATGTATCTTGTCAAAACCGATAGTTCCGGGAACCTTGACTGGCAGGGAACATACGGTGGTGGATATGTTGAATACGGCTATTCAGCACAGCAGACATCCGATAACGGATATATAATTTGCGGATCGACCAATACATATGGTGCAGGGAGTTATGACATGTACCTGGTTAAGACTGATTCAATCGGTGTTATGGACTGGCAGAAAGCCTTCGGTGGAACCGGTAACGACAGAGGACATACAGTTGAACAGACCGATGACGGGGGGTACATCCTCGCCGGATATACAAACTCATTTGGTGCCGGCGGAGCAGACGTGTACCTTGTTCGAACAGATGAAAACGGCGATACACTCTGGACAGGAACCTACGGAGGGTCCGATGATGATCTTCCTCATTACGGCAGATGTGTAAGGCAAACTTATGATGGCGGATTTGTTGTTGCCGGCTACACGAAATCGTATGGTGCGGGGTTGTATGATATCTATTTTCTTAAAACAGATTCACTGGGAAACATGGAATGGGAGGAAACCTACGGCGGTTCCGATATGGATCTTGGCCGATCGGTTGAGCAACTGCCTGATGGCGGATTCATAATTGCCGGATCAACGAAGAACTTCGGTGCAGTTCTCTATGATGTATACCTTGTAAGGACCGATGCCGATGGCGGCATCATCTGGACTGAAACCTTCGGCGGCGCGGAATATGATTATGCCGAATCCGTACAGAGAACTTCCGACGGTGGATTCATCATCGGAGGATACACGAAGTCATATGGTTCGGGAGAGTTTGACTTCTACCTCATAAAAACCGAACCAGACATGACCGGCATAGAAGAAACCGGTTCTCGGGGAATAATCACATTTTTAGGGAATGAACCTAACCCATTCGAATACTTCACCGCGGTAGAATACGATCTGGCTCAGAGCTGCATTGTGGATATCTCTGTTTATGATGTCAACGGAAGACTGATCAGAAAGCTTGAAACACAAAACAGAGATGCAGGAGTTCATAACGTAATCTGGGATGGGATGGATAATGCCGGTATGGAAGTAACCAGCGGTATTTATTTCTGCCTGTTCAGAACGAGCGATGTTTTCACGGCAAGAAAAATGTGTCTGATAAGATAACCGGAGCAATAACGCAAATTCAGGATAGACTCAGAATCCTTAACTCGTATTATTTGCTTCTATCCGGTTTTTGTATGACTGATTATGATTCAATGGATTGGTGAGATGTTTTTTCAATAGGCAACCTGCCTGTGAAGGGGAAAGTGGAATGATTGGTTTCAGCAGAATTGTATCAATTGCGTTACTGGTTCTGATACCGGGAATGGTTTTTGCATCGGCAGATTGCACTGAAGCAGATGGAAATCCGGGGGGACACCAGGAAGGTACATTGAAGATTCAGATAGAGGGGCCTTCAAATTGGACAAACGTTTGGGGAGTTGCCTATCACGACGACTATGACATGCTATATATCAGCGGCTGTCCCGATGATGAACTGGCATACGGAGTTTACTCCGGGGGAACATCAGTACTGTGGACAGTATTTGACACTGCTGAAGCTATTTGCGGCTTAGGATGTTATCAGGATGATCTGCTCTTCGCAATAACTCAGCACGACCCCGTGAACCCGGGGCCGTTTTACCTGTATACCTGGGATCTCACTGCTTCGGGAATACCGATTACTCCCGCGACTGTATATGAACTTGGAGAACCTTTTACAGGATCTATGGGTGGATGCGAATGGGACGGTGAGTATCTGTGGATACTTGATCAGAATTTCGTGATCGATGATAACGCAATAGTTTACAAATATGATGTGAGTACTCATTCAGTGCTGGACAGCTGGTACTACAGCGAACTCGGTGGTGTAGGTATCGCGTGTGTGTGGGATGCGGGTGATCTCAGAATCTGGATAAGTGACTGGTATGGCGGCGCCAAACTCATGGAGCATACGGAAAGCGGAGGTCTGACCGGATCAAGTTACGACATCACTACTTCTCCTACTGATATTGCGTACAAATACGAGGAGAATCACGACGGTCCAGGCTTCTTTGTCGGTAACCACTCCTCCGGTACAGTAGATTTCTACTACCACACATTATCGAACCTTGAAAGCGGTTCGTGGGGGCAGATCAAGGCGTCATTTTTCTAGCCTGCGTATCTCATCAGAGTTGCAATGAAGATTATTCCGGGGACAGTAAATTGTCCCCGGATTTCAGGTTTGGATTCAATCAGGGCAGGTAAAGAAGTTTTGTCACACTTATGATTGAGCCTGCATCGATTCTGGCATAGTAAAGCCCTGGAGCTGCCGAACTGCCATCTTCCATATGACCATTCCAGATAAGAGTCGCTTCATTCTCACTGGTCATCGTCGCACTGAGTCTGTTAACCATGCGACCATTCATGTCATAGATTTCAATTTCCGGATTTTCAATCATCGAGATCCCGGCAAAATTCAATTGCAGGGTTACCGCCGAGCTGAAGGGATTTGGTGCAGCCTGCAGTTGAAGAACCGGTGGTATAATGACGACATCGTCCTCAATCCCGACGTTGGCGTCCGCGCTGAAGTAGTAACCGGTTCCCCCTGTGCTGGATGTGGATGCGACTACAAGGATAACCACATCAGCAGGATCGGTCAGATCCATAACGTTAATATTTCCGGTCTGCGAAGCCTCTTCCAGCGTCATACGAAGGACTTCTGTTGTGCCGTCTCCGTACTGCGCGAGCGCCCATACGGCGTAAGTGTTGCTGTCATTCCCATCGAATGACAGGAGAAGGGTTTGAAATCCATCGAAATCCTGAAAACGGTAGTAGTCAGCAGCCCAATGATTTACGGTTCTATAAATATCGGAAACAGGATAAGTGTCATAAGTTCCGGATACATTGAAAGGGGGCAGATCATCACCCTCGTACCCGAAACGCCCGTCCTCAATGGTTATGTCATCGAGGAAGTTCGCCACAGCCCAGTCCGCGAAGACATCGGCGAAGTCTTCAGAATAACCGAAATCATCCAGCACTGCTTCATATCCCGCAATTGAATTCAGCGGTTCATGTACCACAGCGTATATGGATTCATGACCGCCATACTGTTCGTAGAAGTACAGCGACCAGAGATAGGTTTTAATGTAATCGGCCCAGGCTCCGTCCCATTCGGTCAGGTTGTTATCCGGGTTGCTGTTGAAGCTCGCGATGTTGTCCGGATTTCCATAGAGCCACATCGCCAGTTCGGCAAGCCCCTCATCCGCCCAGGTAGCCTCGTTCTCATCGTATTTCCAATGAATCATATGCTCGAATTCATGAGCTGCTACTGCAAGCATATAGTCGCTGCCGGGACCGCCGCCGGAACTACCGGTGCTGAGATAGAGGGTTTCGCACTCGTTGCTGTGATACGGGGGGTTTTCTCCCTCCGGATACTGATCGAACCAGAAAAAGAATCCGTCCGCTGAGATTACGAAATCGAACCACATAAGATAGATCCTGGGATCGTCGTCGAGTTCATCCGGTGGAGTCCCGAAAGCGGTGCTGTCGATTTCGTAAACTCCCTGATTCGGATATGGACCGGGACTGGTGTTCTCCCAGCGCTCCATAATTACATCGACGTCAGCCTGATTAATGGAAACATTCCACTCGGAATCTCGAACAACCGCGTAGCCCCGGTCGCCCTTCCCGCGGACCGTGCATACATCCTGTACGAAGTGGGGCGGCATGGGATCGTGAACCCACAGCCACCATATCCACGAATCGCCGACTTCAGGATTATCCGGAGGAGATGAAAGCATGCCGGGAATTTCCAGGTATACAGCGGGACCAACCTCATCCGGTGATGGTATCTGCATATCATGAATAAAGTATTGAGTATAATCGAGGTTCTGTGCGGCAGCTTCACCTTTAATGATAGGGATCAATCCAAGCCCGCTGAGGAGCAGGGCTGCGAATGCGATCATGACAACGCGTCCTCCTGTTGTCGATGAACTTCTGAAAGATCGACACTTTCGTGTTAACATGCTATTCCTCCTGATGAGTTGATTTTGAGCCCTTAAAATATCCTACCCCATAAATTGCAGTATACAAAAGATATACAAATGTCTTAATGCTGTTCTATGAAGATCAGCTAATCGATTATACTGAGGGCAGGGGTAAAATGACAGAGGCTTTATCCTGCCCGGGGCTGGAAGTTACCTTTGGTTGATTTGTGGGCATGAGTACAAAGGAACTACAACCAGAGCCTTAAATCCTTAACTGTAATACCATTCTCATCGAGCTGCATTGATCTGTCCGAGTCGAAACCGGAGAAAGTCTCAATACTCCGGCTATCAATCGATACTTTCCAAACGTGGTTGAAATTACCATCAATACATACATACACTGTTCTGTTCAAAGGATCGTATATCGTTGAAGCCTTTGTGGCCCAGATTTCATCCGTGTTGACAGCGGCCTCGAGTGTTCCGATAGCATCTTCAAGAACGAAACCGTCGAAGTTATTTTCAATGAACGCAAGCGCGTTCCTGTACCTGTCAGCGCCTACTCCCTCTATCTTTCCCACAGAGATATCACGGGAATCAGCTATCTTGAAATTGGTCATCACGATCCAGTCACCATCCATATGCGTGATCAGATTTTCGTTGAAACCCGCTTCTGCGATAATGGCTCGTCCGGACATATCGGCAATCAGTGTATGCAGCGTGAGTTCGTACATGTTGACCAGCTTGACGGTATCGATGAACGCTTCTACCTGCTCCAATGATGTGCAATCATTTATCGAAGTGATGAACAGCTCCCAGATACAGCGCTCATCGTATTCAGGATCCGGTTCGCCTTCTATCATCGGGCATTGGTACTGAAGTGAAGCGAACATGCCGTGTTCATTCATGGCAACGGTGGGAATCCATATATCAAGGTTTCCGTCGTAAAAGGACATATCGAATACAAGTCCGCTGTCATAATCAGAAACGGTGAATTTTATCTCCGATTCGGGTGGGTAGTCAAAATTCATGCCGAACCAGGTTTCATCCGAGTAAACAGCGTATCCGGTGCAGGCGCTGACAATCGATGCCAGACAGAAGAGAGTTGCAATAATGTATGTCATATCAGTTTCTCCCTTGAAAGTATTGAAGTATATATACAGAATAAGAACATGCTTATCCCAGACATATATATGTTATGCTTAGCCATATGAAATCAGTTTAAGAATATTGTATTGCCTGTACAGGAGGAATTAGAATGAAGTCATCACCCCGAAGCTGGATAAACCCCTTCTTCGTACTTTCAGTGTTATTGATGATCGTGTTTCCGGTCAAAGGGTTGTCAGATACTTCCACGGAAACGGTCCCAACGCCGTTTGACGTACATATACTGAGTAACATGTTCGTGGAAATATCTGAGACTGTGGGTCCAAGTGTTGTAACAATCAATACGCAGACAACAGTCACGACCATAATGCCGATATTCCCTGATTATTCTAATCCTTATCTAATTAACCCATCTGAAAATTTTTCTTCCCCCCGGGAACAGGAGTACACCACGACATCTGTCGGCAGCGGTGTGATTATCTCAGAAGACGGTCTTATCCTTACGAATCACCATGTTGCGGGAGATGCGGATGTGGTGGAGGTGGTACTCCAGGGTGGTGAAAGGTATTATGGGGAACTTATTGGAACTGATCCCGCAACCGATCTGGCCGTAGTACAAATTGAAGCTTCCGGGCTGCCAGCGATTGAAATTGGTGACAGTGATAATCTCAGAATCGGTCAATGGGTACTTGCTGTTGGATCTCCTTTTGCTTTGAGTCAGACGGTGACTCAGGGAATAGTAAGTTATATCGGCAGATCTGATGTAGGACTTGTTGATTATGAGAGATACATACAGACTGACGCGGCTATCAATCCGGGAAACAGCGGCGGAGCACTGGTTGACCTTGATGGAAAGCTTATTGGAATCAATACGTCAATTACAACAAGCAGCAGGGGTTATCAGGGAATTGGATTCGCCATTCCTGTGAACCTTGCAGTGAGTGTCATGGAAGATCTTCTGGAGCACGGATACGTACGCAGGGGATGGATCGGGGTTTCTATTCAGGAACTTACTCCAGGTCTGGCGGAGCATTTCAGTCTTGATGAAGATATTTTTGGTGTATTGATCTCTCAGGTTCTGAGTGATTCTCCGGCAAGGGAATATGGTTTTTATCGTGGAGACATAATCCTCACAGTCAATGAAGAGCCATTCAGAACTTTGACGGAATTCAGAAACCTGATAGCAGACATTGAGCCGGGTACAGCAGTTGAAATAGGCATATTCCGTGACGGAAGAAACAGGACTATCGACATGGTACTCGGAGAACGTGAACCTGATGAGACGGCTGATATTTCCTACGATGACGCTTCAGAGGAATATGGATGGGTACTTGAGGAACTGAACAGAGAAATGGCCAGATCTCTAGGTGATGAAACCCTGCAGGGAGTGCTGGTACTTGAGATTCATCTGTCAGGGAGAGTAGCGCGTGCCGGAATTCAACCTGGAGATGTAATTCTGGAGATAGATGGAGTTGAGGTTACAACCACTTCAGAAGTGGACAGACTCATCGATCCTTCCACCGATACTCTTTTCCTGATATGGCGACAGGGATATTCGATCTACTTTATGTTGTAGCACTCTATGATCCGTTTGAAAATATCGACCCCTGTAGTAATAAGCTCATCTGGAAAATCGTATTCCGGACTGTGCAGCGCGGGTGAATGAATTCCGGCTCCAATTCCGAAGAGAGCGCCTGGATAGCTCATCGTGAAGTGACCGAAATCCTCAGACCATGGGAAGGGATTGTCAGGCTGATATATTTCAAGTCCGAGATGTTCCGCTGCTGTTCTGACCGAATCAACGGCTTTTACTGAATTTTCTGTCACCGGAAATTCTTCAGTCCGGGTTATTTGAACATCAAGATCGCAGGAGTCAGCAATTTCTCTTGCATTGTTTTCCGACCACTGTGATAGAGTCTTCATTGCTTCCACATTGTCAGCTCTCAGAGTTGCCATCAGACGCCCCTTGCCGGGAGAGGTTCCGAATGCGGGTTTTCCTATTCTGACATGAGTTACAGTGATTTTTGCGGAACGGTTCATGGAACCGTCAAAAGCAGGAACATCATTGAAAATCTGGATAATCCGGGCTGTTGCAATGGCAGGGCTTCGACCCAGATGCGGTTCAGAAGCATGCGAGGAGGATCCTGAAAGATCGATTATCATACCCCGGGATGCTGAAGCGAAAATTCCTGTGCGAAGTATGATGCTTCCGATTGGAAATCCTGGCAGATTGTGCAGTGCGAAGACAAAGTCAGGTAATATTTCCTGAAACTGGGGGTCTTTCAGAACCCGAATGGCTCCCTTACCGGTTTCTTCAGCCGGTTGAAAGAGGAGAACAACGGAGCCCGAGGTGGGGCGGTTTTCCGACAGCCAGTTCGCGACTCCAGCCATTATTGCCATATGTCCGTCGTGTCCGCATTTGTGGGAAACACCGCTTATAGCAGAGCTGTAAGGTAAATTCGATTCCTCATTGACAGGTAGTGCGTCCATGTCACACCTTAGAAGAATTCTGGAGCCTGTGATTGGACCGTTATAGACAGCGGCTATACCCGTACCGCCAAGTTCTGTTATCAGATTATCCGGATTGCAGCTCTGCAGAAACGCTCTCAGGTACTCAGCTGTAGCTGATTCTTTCCCTGACAGTTCAGGAATACTGTGAAGATACTGTCTGATTTTCGTCAACTTTTCATACATTTTCCGATTCACTTCTTCCTTCAGACTGATTATCTCCTATTTTGACGGAGCATTTCGCTGAATCTTCTTCCAGGTATCCCGAAGTGAGATCGTTCTGTTGAAGATAAGCTTATCCGGCGTGGATTCCGGATCCACGCAGAAATACCCCTTTCTTTCGAACTGAAGAGGAACACCTGCTTCAAAATCAGCAGCTGACGGTTCGAGTCTGCAACTTGTAAGAATCATCAGTGAATCAGGATTGATTGTTTTCCTGAAATCATCTTCTGCAAGAGGGTTTTCCACTGTGAAAAGCCTGTCGTAAAGTCTGACCTCCGCTTTCAGGGAATGCTTCGCTGACACCCAGTGAATCGTTCCCTTCACCTTTCTTCCGTCAGGAGCGTTGCCGCCGCGGGTTTCCGGATCGTATGTACACCGAAGTTCGATGATATCGCCGTTTTTATCTTTCACAACATCCCTGCAGGTTATGAAGTAGGCATACCTCAGACGTACCTCTCTTCCAGGTGCCAGCCTGAAGAACTTTTTTGGAGGATCTTCCATGAAGTCCTGTTTTTCTATGAACAGTTCTCTTGAGAAAGGAACCATCCTTGTTCCAGCTGCTTCGTCCTCCGGGTTATTGACGAATTCCATCTCCTCGGTCAGATCCTCCGGATAGTTCTCTATAACCACCTTGAGCGGGTCAAGAACGCCCATTCTTCTCTCTGCTCGAATATTCAGGTCTTCCCTTATGCAATAATCGAGGAGCGCCATATCCACAGTGCTGTCCCTTTTCGCAACTCCAATTCTGTCAATGAAATTCCTTATCGATTCAAAAGTTACTCCTCTCCGCCTGAGTCCGGAAAGAGTAGGCATCCGTGGATCATCCCAGCTTTCTACATATCCATCTTCCACAAGTTGAGCAAGTTTACGCTTGCTCATTACTGTATATGTAAGATTCAATCTGGCAAACTCGATCTGTTGAGGGTGGAAGATACCGAGCTGATCAAGGAACCAGTCGTAGAGGGGTCTATGGTCTTCGAATTCTATTGAACACAGCGAATGTGTAATGCTCTCAATCGAATCCTCAAGGCAGTGCGCGTAATCATACATGGGATATATGCACCAATTATCACCCGTTCTGTGGTGGCTCTTTTTCAGTATGCGGTATATGGCCGGATCACGCATGTTCATGTTGGGGGAAGTCATATCAATCTTTGCTCTGAGCGTTCTCGAACCGTCTGGGAATTCACCCGCCTTCATCCTCCGGAAGAGATCAAGACTCTCCTCCACGGGGCGATTTCTGTAAGGGCTGTCAACTCCCGGCTCAGTGAGCGTGCCCCTGTATTTCCTGACTTCTTCAGCAGAAAGATCGCAGATGTACGCGACACCATTCTCAATCAATTGTTCAGCATAAAGGTACATCTGTTCAAAATAATCGGAAGCGTAGAAGAGTCTGTTTTCCCAGTCGAATCCGAGCCATCTGATATCTTCCTGTATTGATTCCACGTATTCGACATCTTCCTTGACAGGATTCGTATCATCGAAACGGAGATTGCACAAGCCGTCATATTCCCTGGCAACCCCGAAATCAATACATATTGCTTTGGCATGACCAATGTGGAGATAACCATTCGGTTCCGGTGGAAACCTCGTGTGTATCCTCCCTTTGTGCTTGCCGTCACGCAAGTCTTTTTCTACGATTTCCCTTATGAAATCGGTGCTGTTCTCAGCCGTGTTGTTTTCAAAAATCATGATGCTCCCTGTCTCAAATTTATGTAATGTATTCCGTATGAAAGGTATCATAATAAAGCCTCGGTGTTTCAGCAGTTCCCGCTGTCGTCATATTTGACATAGTATTAAGTTCGTAGTAGTATTGATCTAAGATTAGTGTCTGATTCCGGTGATGGAAAGGATGTGAAAGAATGATTGACCCGTCCCGGCCCGAAGAAGCTTCTGATGATGAAGTAATGGCAATCGACAGAAAGTTCCTGAAGGAATTGAGTGCCGGTATTACATCACTTGCGCTTCTCAGCATTATGCGGAATGCCGATGAACCGCTGTACGGTTACCAGATTGCAAAATTCATGGAGGATGAAGATGACAAACTTCCACTCATCAAGCACGGTGTACTTTATCCTGTATTGAGATCACTCGAGAAAAATGGTCTTCTCTCAAGCATTGTGGAACCGTCGGTATCAGGCCCGCCAAGAAGGTATTATAAAATCACTGATGAGGGTAAACAGACCCTTCAAAGATGGATCACTATCTGGAAAAGGACAAGCACCATGGTGAATAGAGTAATTGGAGGTGTTCACAATGTACAAAGCAATTGAAGAATACCTGAATTCATTCAGAGATGAACTGAAAGGCAGTGACAGGGCAACGATCCAGGACGCGCTTGCAGACGCTGAGGACCATCTCACAACCGCGGTTGATAATAAGCTGTCCGATCGTCCCGTGAAGACAGTAGAGGAAGCTGTTAAGGCTGTTATCGAACAGTATGGAACTCCCGATGAAGTTGCTGACCATTATCGAGTGGTGGAGGAGTACACAACCCCCGTCCTTGCGGCTGCGAAACAGAAGCAGGGCAGTAAAGGATTTGCGAAATTCTGCGGCATAATTACTGAACCCGTGGCGTGGGGGGCGCTTCTGTATATGATCCTTGCTCTTGCTACAGGTATCATTTACTTCACGTGGGCTGTTACAGGGCTTTCCGTATCTGCGGGTCTTATTGTGCTGATAATAGGTGTCCCGCTGACATGGCTCTTCTTTCTCTCTTTCAGAGGTATTGCTCTGGTTGAGGGTAGGATAGTCGAAGCGCTGCTTGGAGTGAGAATGCCGCGCCGAACGGTTTTCATCAGGAAGGGTGATGGCTGGTGGGGAAGCGTTAAGGGTGTCTTTACCACAAGGAGCACATGGTCATCATTGGTTTACCTGATACTCATGCTTCCGCTTGGAACACTCTATTTCAGCGTATTCATAACGCTTCTATCTGTTTCTCTCTGCATGATAGGGGATCCGATTCTTGAACTGGTTTTCAGGGTACCTGTATTCGATTTCCCTGAAGCATGGTGGACACCTGTATGGCTGATGCCGTTCGTGGTTGTTGCCGGAGGACTTCTCTTCCTTTCCACACTTCACCTGGCGAAGCTGACCGGAAAGATCCACGGAAAATTTGCTCGTGCTATGCTGGTGAGCTGATGAAAATCGGAATTCTGAAGATAACCATGATTCCGCTTTCTGTTGCCATAATATCATCGTGTGGGCAGGAAACTGCGTCGTTCTCGGAACCATGGCCTGACAGAATAGAGCTGCTGATAGCAGACAGCATCGGTATCGAGACCGGCGACAGTAATTACGTATTCGGGGCTGTTGGAGATGTCTGTTTCGGAGCGGGTGGTGAAATACTGGTTCTCGACCAGGCCGGGGGACATGCCAGGGCTTTTACGGGTGACGGGGAATTCATCACCAGAATCGGTGGTCCCGGCAACGGACCTGGAGAGCTGGGTATCAAGGGTGGGCGGTATACCTATCGAATGGGAATCAGATCCTTACAGATGGATGATTACAGGTCTCGGTGTTGATGCTCTGGAAAGACTCTGGGTACAGAGGGGAACTGAATCAGCACCGGTCTTTGACATCTTCGATATGAATGGCGAACACCTGCTTTCCGCGAAATTTCCGAGGGAAGGGCACAGCTGGAAGTTCCATATCGACAACCATGGTATCCTTGCTTGGGAGGAAGACCCTGAAAGCGGAATACAAAAGATTTATCTGCTCGAGTTACCGGAAATGTAGTGTACTACTTATTCTCGACTATATCCTGAACGAACCCGGTGAAGCAGAAAAAACCCCTGGGGCAAGGACCTGCGTAGTAGGAACCAAAAATGGAGAAATAAAATGAATAAAGGTTATAACTTACCAGTATATCTAAGAATTCTTATGATTTCTTTGGTTCTTGTGATTTCTTTCCTAAGTATTCTGTTGGGATTCCCAATTGCAAAATTAATAGGTATTGACCCATCAGATTTTATGGGTTCGAATTTTCAACCAACTGTAAAAACTTTAACTGTAATTGTTGCATTTGCAGCTACACAGTTTCTACTTATATGGATGGTTATACGATTCATTCATAAAAAACCTTTAAAAGGATTAGGATTTAAAGGTCCGATTCTTTTTCCTTTGTTGATTGGTACAGGAATTGGAATTCTATGGCAGGCTTTTGCATATTTACTGATCCATGTTACAGGAGGTGCAATTAGTATTGCCTTAAGTATTCCAAAAGAAGTTTCAGTTATAACTATGATTGCATATCTATTGCTAAATGTTCTATTCCTTTTAACATTAAATTCATTAAAGGAAGAACTTGTATTTAGGACATACCCTATTGAACAGTTCAATGATCACCCTCAACTAATGATACCTGTAATTGTAATTGTATCACTTGTATTTGCAGCAGTACATCACATTTTACTTCCTTTTCAGATTGAAGATTTTATTTACAGGTTTACAGTTGCATTGGTACTATCTTTTGTTTTTTATAGATGGAGATCGATATGGCTCATTTCTGGATTACATAATGGTTTAAACTTATTGAATAACCTTACATCAGGAAACTATAAAATGGGAGGATTAACGGATTTAACAATAGCAAATGATCCTTCCAAAGGAATGTCAATAATCATTGATGTTGCGGTTGCTATAATCATTATAATTATTTTCAATTACATCTGGAACAAAGAAAAAAGAAACAATAAAATGTTTTTTAAAGTAAGGCATCCTTTATCTGAATAGAGTTATTTCACATCCAATATCTCTGCTCATCCTACTCTTTCTACCTCTTCTGGCGTCCCGTCACCGATGAAGTAGTGGGGAAGTACCTGCAATGTGGAGACCCTCATTTCGGCTTTGCGAGGATCAGGTGTAAAGAATGCGGCGCTGAGTATCTGAGAGCCTTTTCCTGCAAATGCAGGGGTTTCTGTCCATCCTGCTCGAAAATGAACCTGCTTCGATGAAAGACCGTTCCTCATGTTCCAGACGGAGAAGGCAGCTGTGGGCTGTGCTTCTGAAGAAAGTCTGGGATATTGACGCCCTGAAATGTCCGAAGTGCGGAGGACAGATGAAAGTTATTTCCGTCATCGAGCAGCATTCTGTCATCAGGCGCATCCTGAAACATCTTGATCTCTGGGAAGATCCCAGACCTCCGCCTGAGCCACTGAAGCGTGTCTGCGAACAATGCGCAGATTACGTTCCATGGAAGGACGATGTTCCTAAATTAGAGGTTGGATAATAATTCACGGATTCGGCTTCAGGGTGGGCGTACATCCTGATACCAAGTCTCCAGTGCATATTTACCGACAACGATGTTTGATTGCGGGTGTTTCACATCGTATAGTCAGTTTCAGGCAGGGGAATGGTGACATCTGAGAACGGATGAGCTGTTTTGGGAAAAGTGCAGGAACGGTTGAAAATCAAGATTCCTTCCTATTGCTTTTTCAGTCGTTTATCGCTTGTAGCAGCATTACTTTTCAGTGCTTCCGCTGTCCTTGGAAAGGATGCGGAGATTGAGGCTCTCCGCACTCAGGGAGAGAAAGAAATCCTGTCTGGAGACGCTGAAACAGCAATAGTAACATTCACCCGTGTCATAGAACTCGACCCGGATTTTGGATAATCCTACGTAGGCATGACCTGGCTGGCCATAGATTCAGGGAATGATTATGAAGCTCTGAGGCTCATAGAAACAGCACTGGAACTGGTACAAGACTGGGAACGAGTATACAATCTCGGCCAGTCGGAAAAGGCTCTGGCGGACTTCGATACCTTATGAACAGGCTATGCGATTACGGGAAATCGATTGTCCTATTGCTTATCTACTTAATAGCTTAAAGATTGATTTGCCGAAAAAAAGTAATGTATCAAGAGGGTCTTCATTTTGGATTATGAAACTCAATACATTTAAGTATCTA
>JAUVEU010000094.1 GCA_030594645.1 Candidatus Aegiribacteria sp. | reverse complement strand
AGGATCGTTGTTGAAACGCTTAACGAAATGCGAAAACTGTCCAACTTCATACTCGAAGCCACTACTGAAGGCGTCAGAAAGAAAAAGAAATGCGCATCTATATGATTAACATTACTATGGGACTAAGTTAGTGCCATTCGTGCCTGTCACTATTTAAAAGGTTGAAATATGAGAGCATCATCCCGCACTATCTTTCACATCGACATGGACACCTACTTTGTCTCGGTGGAGCGTCTTTCCTTTCCGTGGCTGAATGGAAAGCCGGTCATCGTCGGCGGGAGAACTCTCAGGTCCGTTGTGGCCTCATGCAGTTATGAGGCACGTGAAAAAGGTATAAGCTCCGGGATGCCCATAGTAAGAGCTATGCGTCTGGCACCGGAAGCGGTCATCATTTCAGGAAGTCATGGAAGTTATACATCCTATACCAGGAAGATACTCCAGGTTCTCCTTTCCTTCTCACCAATAGTTGACCCTGCCAGCATCGACGAGGCTTTCATGGATGTAACCGGGGTTATTGGCAGCTTATCACCACGCGAATTGGCCATACGGATACAGAAGGCAATTCTGGACCGGACAGGGCTCTGGGCAAGTACAGGTATTGCGCAAAACAGGTTTCTGGCGAAGATGGCTTCGAACAGAGCGAAGCCAAAAGGGATTGTTGAACTGAAACCGGATGACATTACTGATTTCCCGGTAGGCAGGATCTGGGGCGTTGGTCCGGCAACACAGAGGCGCTTTCTCAGCCTTGGAATAGAAAGAATAGCTGATCTGCACAGATTCACGCGGCAGCAGCTCAGGGCGCTTCTCGGAAAACAGGGCGACAGTCTCTATTATCTCTGCAGAGGAATCGATGATTCCCCTGTGGTTCCCGGCGATTTGACTTCGCAGCCGCTGACCATAAGTAATGAGCATACCTTCAGTACAGATGTGCTGGAGCCGGAGGAGTACCTTCCTGTTCTTGCGCTGATGTGCCAGAAAGTGGCCCGCAGGGCACGGGATAAAGGGCTTGCCGGAAGCACAGTTACACTGAAGTACAGGATGAGCAATCTGCAGCGCCGGTCCAGGGCATATGCTCTCTCAGGACAAACGGATAATGCGAGGATTCTCTACAGCGTTACTGCTATGCTGGCCCGCTCCGCTGTACATTCCAGAATAAGGCTCATAGGTGTGTGTCTCGGTTCACTATCGCAGGAATCCGGGCATCAGCGGGAGATGTTCGGATACAGGGGGAAAGAGATTGACGGTATGATTGACAGCATACGTCATAAATTCGGAGAAAAATCTATTACAGGGTGCAGAACTATGATTGACTGCGGAGGCTTGAAGAATATGATAGAAAATCACTTGATCTGATCAGTTAATGGAATAAGGATGAAGGCTGCACTTGAGTAATGTATCAGCACAAAGTGAAGTTGAAATAAGGCTGGGAACATCCGGATACAGCTTTGCCGACTGGGTAGGACCATTTTATCCCCCCGGCACTTCGCGGGGGGGGATGCTTGGCCGCTATTCTTCATGCTTCTCTACCGTTGAGGTCAACAGTACCTACTATCGTATAATGCATCCGAAAATATCCTGGAACATGGTTAACAAAACCCCTGAGGGGTTTGAATTCATTGTAAAACTGCATTCAAGCATGACCCATTCAAGAGACGCGACGAAGGATCAGTGGAATGATTTCAACGAGATGCTGAAACCCTTTAATGAGACTGATAAGCTGTCCGGACTTCTGGCGCAGTTTCCGTATTCCTTCAAACCATCTGATGAGGGTTTGCGATACATTGAGGAACTTAATGAAGAAACCGGCGATATACCTCTTGCAGTCGAGTTAAGGTACGATGAATGGTACAGGCAGGAAATCCTTGAGAGAATAAGCGCTAATGGAATTGCTCTGGTTACGGTGGATCTTCCTAAATTACCTCATCTTCCTCCACCACAGGCCATAGGAGGAAAACCATTCGGTTATATAAGATTGCACGGCAGAAACGCGCAGCAATGGTGGAATGGTGGTCCGCTGAGGTATGATTATACGTACAGCAATGAAGAACTGCGCTCATGGTTTACTGTTATCAACAGGCTTGGTTCGGAATCAGGCAGGATATTTGTAATGTTCAACAATTGCCATTTCGGCCAGGCAGTGAAAGATGCCATCCGTATGGACGAATTATTTAAAGGAGAATAATGATGAAACTGATTTCTATTTTTTTCTCGATTGTACTGGTAACAATCTTTATCATCACCGGATGCGGAACCACGGGACCGAACATTACAACGAATTTTCCATTCTTCTTTCTTCAGGATCTGGATGTTTCCGGTGTTCCGGAAGACTGCTGCTATTTAAAGAGCGGCAGTGACGGAGTTGCCGGTGCGGACAGCCTGTATTTCATTGATTACGAGAATGGTTACTGCAGGGCTAAAGTCTACCTTCAGGGTTATCCGATAGAGGATGTCGGCGCAACGGCAGAGGGCGGTTACGCGCTGGCGCTGTGCGGAAACCTTCTGTTCTACGTAAGTAATGATACATATGCAGTCCATGGCCCGGTTCCTCTCTCTTCCTATGGCAGTTTCATTCTAACCAACCCTTCAGGGGAAGGCTGGCACCTTTATTCGGTGGGATCAAACGGAACCATAACAACCATCAGTTCGCTTTCATGGGATGTAACAGCTGTGGATACGGTGTCCGGAATTATTGAGCCTGTAGCCGCGGTTATAACCGCGGACGGATCTTCAATATTTATCGCGGATGGTTACGATAACACCGTTAAAAAGATATCCACCGGTAATCTCGGTACTGTCATCGCGGAATGCGAAGTAGCAGGCGGGATAAACGACCTCTACGCTGGTCCAGGTGATCTCATATTTGCTGCGCCTGATTCCCTCAGTGAGATCTGGGGGATTGATACAGGAACCGGTCAGCATTACTCAACGTATTCTATATCTTCTCCCGCAGTGTCAGTAGCGGTTACTCCGGACGGTAATTACATATATGTTGGTTTTCAGGGCAACGGTGTAACCGTTATCAACGCTCAAAACCTTGATATTGAAGCATCTTCCCCCAGTTACGGTACACCATACGATATTTCGATTAATCCAAACGGTAACAGGGCAATGCTCTGTACCAGCCTGGGCAAGATAATAACCCTCCAGAAGTAGGATGTGAAGATAAATATGAGTACAGATCACCATGGTTCCTTTGACGTAACCGAGAGCAACAAGTACTCCGGCGAAACAATGAAGCTGCTTCTTGAAAGGGCCAGCTGCAGGGATTTCAAGGAGAAGCCTATACCCGAAGATCTATTGTATTCTGTACTCGATGCCGGAGTTCATGCACCAACCGGTGGTAATCTTCAGCCATTCTCTATTATCCGCATTGAAAACGATGATATGAGACAGTGGCTTGCCGACAACTGCGGTCAAAAATTCATCGCGAAGACCCCAACATCCCTTTTATTCTGTATTGATCTGCACAGGCTGAAGAGATGGGCAGCTCTGTGCAATGCCCCATTTGCGGCTGACAAAGCATTCAGACACTTCTGGATTTCCTTTCAGGATACAATCATCGCGGCTCAGAACATCTGTACAGCTGCAGATGCGATGGGTCTGGGTTCGGTTTATATAGGTACCGTGATGGAGTTCATGCAGGAGATGAGGGATAAACTGGATCTTCCGGATGGAGTTCTCCCTGTAGTTTTACTCTGTCTTGGCTGGCCCAGTCATTACCCTGAGCCCCGCAAAAAACTGGATGTCAATATGCTTGTTCATCGCGAGAAATATCACGATCCAACCGATAAGGAACTGCTCGAAGCTTTCGAGAAGAAGTACCCTGACAGAAAGACCGATATTACAGATCAGCACATGGAAACTTTCCGGACAGTCTGCGAAGATACGGAAGGCAAGGAACTCGCAGACAGGTTCGTAGAGACAGTGAAAGAAAAAGGATTCTTCAACATGGCGCAATTGTACTTCGGTCTTCATTACCGCGCCAGCATGATGTCTGAGGGTAATCCCGACATTCTGAAGGTAATCAGGAACGCAGGATTGAATTTCTGGGAGTGAGACCGGTAATTGACTGAAAGTATTGATCTCAGCAGGAAGCATGCTGTCCGGCTCAGTCTGGATTCACAGATGCTTCTTAATGTTCCCGAACTTCCGAAAGGCAGGGAGGGTGTTGCTCTCACCATTGAGAAACTGGGCTACATCCAGATAGATACCATTTCAGTGGTTCAGAGAGCGCATCACCACACCATCTGGACAAGATTTCCGGATTACGATCCGGAAATGCTGCATACGCTTCAGGCAGAAGACCGGAGGATATTCGAGTTCTGGGGGCATGCCGCATCCTACCTGCCCATGAAGGATTACAGATACTACCTGCCGCGAATGCGCAGCTTCAGCGATCCCAAGGATAAATGGGCAAAGCAGCGGCTCAGGAAGTGCGGTCACCTTATGAATGGCGTTCTTGACAGGATTCGAAATGAAGGACCTCTTGGATCGAAGGATTTTAAATCGAATCCTGACGCTGAACACGGACAGTGGTGGGACTGGAAACCGGCCAAGATTGCTCTTGAGCTTCTTTTCTGGAGGGGTGATCTCATGATCACCGAACGGTGCAATTTCCATAGAATGTATGATCTTACGGAGAGAGTGCTTCCCGATAATGTTGACACTTCCATGCCTTCTGATGACGAACTCGGGCGGTTTCTGGTTCGCAGGGCGCTTTCATCCTATGGAATTGCTACAGCGAAGGAAATAGTGAACCATCTGCATACAGCTGGAAGAGATACTGTTCTGAATGCCGTTCAGGAACTGGTGGATGAGGGTGCTGTTATTAAAGTATCTGTTGAAAACGAAGATGGATACTACACGTTGTCGGATACCGTTCGGAATTCAACTCTGTCTACCTGCGCAGCACCAGAGGTATCACTTCTATCTCCTTTCGATAATCTTATTATCCAGCGGGACAGAACCCGCCGGTTATTCGGATTTGATTACGTTCTTGAATGTTACATGCCGAAAGAGAAGAGAAAACACGGATATTATGTCCTGCCGGTTCTCTGGGGTGACAGGCTTGTCGGCAGACTGGATCCGAAGGCTGACAGAAAGAACAGAAGGATGATCATCCGTAATCTGCGGTTTGAACCCGATTTTGATGATTACGATGAATTCCTGATGCCATTCGCCCGGAAGCTTGTTGATTTTACCGCTTTTAACGATTGCGGGAAAATAGAGTTTGACATAGTAACACCCCGCAAGATAACCGCATCACTGAAACAACTTTTGCGTGAAGCGGAGAGAGAGAAAAGAGATGGATAACGCTGTACACGAAATATCGAAAAGATTAAGAGATATCGCAGAGCCTGCCATGGCGGCAAAACACCAGAAGTTTTTCAAAACAGGAAAAGGCGAGTACGGAGAGGGCGATAAGTTCATTGGAGTAAGAGTTCCGCTGATAAGAAAACTCCTGCGGGAATTTCGAGGCCTTTCACTCGAAGAGATAAAAACGCTGCTGTTCTCGCCGTGGCATGAAGAGAGGCTGTTTGCGCTTCTGATGATGGATGATTCGTTCAAGAGAGGTGACGATAAACGAAAAGAAGAGATCTATACTCTTTTCATGAACAGTACCTCACAGATAAATAACTGGGATCTGGTCGATTCATCCGCAGCATACATTGCTGGGGCCTGGCTGTTCGATCGGGAAAGAACACCTCTCTTTCAATTCGCCGAGTCAGACAACCTTTGGAAGAGAAGAATCGCCATAATTTCAACTCAGTATTTCATAAGAAAGAACGATTTCGAGGATACACTGAGAATCTCAGAAATTCTTCTAAAAGACAAAGAGGATCTAATCCATAAAGCGGTTGGCTGGATGCTGAGGGAAGTCGGCAATAGAAACATGCATACCGAAGAAAGATTTCTGAAGAAGCACTACAAACGAATGCCCCGGACGATGCTAAGGTACGCCATAGAGAAGTTTCCGGAAGAGAAACGGCAGATTTACCTGAAGGGTCTCATTTGAGCAACTGTGAGATAACTTGACATGACCTGCCACCAGGGACATTGTGATCCTTCAATAATCTGAAGGGTTCCAATGACAAGATTCACTGTCAGATCCGACCTCTGCACAGGCTGCCTGAACTGCCAGGCAGTCTGTTCTCTTCTGCACTCCGGAAAGCATGACCGGTCCGCATCAGCAATCAGGGTAAAACTGGAGCTTTTCTCCGGAAAACATTCACATATCTTCTGCCGTCAGTGCGAAAGCCCGGAATGCCGCAAAGCATGCCCGGTGAATGCCATATACAAAGATCTGCAAAGCAGGGCATGGATAATAAACTACGATCAATGTACCGGATGCGGTATCTGTGTGGAAGCATGTTCCTACGGAGCGATGTTCTGGCATGAGATTGAGGGGAAACCTTTGAAATGCGACCTTTGCGGTGGAACACCGGCCTGTATGGAAGCCTGTAGTTTCAATGTCATAATCCCTGCAGAGGAAAATTCATGAAATACGGCGGCTACGCGGGGAAAATCCTCAGAGTTAACCTGAGCACAGGAGTTATTGAGCAGCAGGATACACGGGATTATCTGCCGGACTGGTACGGCGGCAGGGCCATGGCGGCAAGGATCGCATGGGACGAAATTCCCCAGGGTACCGGTGCCTTTGATCCTGAAAGTCCCCTGATAATACTCACCGGCCCTCTTACCGGAACCGCGGCTCCCTTTTCAGGAAGAACAACAGTCTGCGGCATCTCATCACAGGGATATCCGGTGGAGTGGTATTCCAGATCCTCCTTCGGAGGACACTGGGGTCCTGAGCTGAAACACGCCGGTTTTGACGGTATTGTAATTACCGGCAAAGCCTCCTGTCCGGTATTTCTGAAGATAGAGAACAGAATCTGCACAATCATGGATGCAGGAGAACTCTGGGGAACGGGAATCTACCTTACGCAGAAGAAGATTATGGAGCAGTACGGAAATGACTGGAGGGTGTTTGCCATCGGTCCCGCAGGAGAGAACAGAGTAAGGATAGCCATCGCCGCCACCGAAACTGAAAGCGCTTCAGGGCAGGGAGGCTACGGAGCGGTGATGGGCTCAAAGAATCTGAAGGCAATTGCGGTGCATGGAACCCTTCCTTTAACCGTAGCGGAACCGGAGAGGTTTCTTGAGGTTTGCAGGCTTGTCAGAAATGAAGCCCATGCATCTCACGGATGGCCTCACATACCGGAACTGGACAGCGATAAAGTGAAAAAATACGGGCAGCGCTACCAGGCCTGTACACAGGGCTGCGCAGTCAGGTGCTATGACGCCAGATTCTATACAACTGTCCCCGCGGTTCTGCAAAAGGGGAAAAGGCTTTCAGGACAGGTTGACTGTATTGCGGGGCTGTTTCCCGGCATCGAAGGAACCTTCTATGACTGGAAGCTAGGTTTTGAGGCGGGTTTTGAGATAGGTCAGATAGCGAATGATGAAGGGCTCAACCACTGGGAGATTCTTGTAGGTCTTGTTCCGTGGCTCCGATATCTCAGGAACGATGGTGAGATTGAAAAAATCGACGGGATGGAGATTGACCTGGACAGCCCCGAATTCTGGTCTTTTCTTCTAAGAGGAATATCGAGAAGGGAAGGAGAGTTTCGCTCCGCTCTATCGGAAGGAACAGTGAGGGCAAGTAAAACCCTGGGCATTGGCGGAGAAAGATTAAAACAACTCTTCCCGGCCTGGGGTTACGCAGGTCACTGGGACGGTCACGGGGACAGAATAAACTATGTTTTCTTCCCTTACTGGATAGTCAGCGCCATGCAGTGGGCGGTGGATACCAGGGATCCCATCTCAAGCGCTCATGGCTACGGTCAGAACATTATGGGGTGGAGCAGGATATGCTCTCCCGAACACGGTCTTTCGTGGGACAGGATACAAAAAGTATCATCGAAGGTTTATGGATCGGAAACCTGCGCAGATCCTGAAAGCGCATATGCGGGAAAAGCATTCCCTGCCTACTGGCATGGTCAGAGATCCGTGATGAAGGATTCCCTTACAGTCGGCGACCAGGTATTTCCAAGAATCTACTCAAGAAAAACGGAAGACAATTTTGCCAGGGCTGGAGATATGGATGGTCCCTCATTTGAGCGACACATGTTCACCTCCCTCACAGGTATTCCATGGAGCGACATAGACCTGAACCATGCTTCGGAAAGAGTAATTCAGCTTGAACGCGCACTGCTTGTAAGAAGTTTCAACAGATCAAGAACTGATGACGAGTCAGTGATTCCGTACTATGAAAGAACAGAACAGCAGACAAACCCTCATATTGGTCATGCAGTGGCCATGGATGGAGACAAATTCAGAAAAGTAATGGACGAGTACTATGCCCTCAGGGGATGGGACAGGAAAATGGGAAGACCCTCTCTTGAAACCATGAAGAAGTTTAACCTTACTGAGGAAGCAAAACAACTTGGAGACAGAATAGTTGAAAAAGATTGATCTCTTTGTCCCTGGCAGGCTCTGCCTGTTCGGAGAGCATTCCGACTGGGCCGGTGAATACAGGAAAACCGATATATCCGTAAAAACGGGACGGTGCATCATTGCCGGAACCGATCAGGGTATCTATGCCACGGCTGAACCGGCAGAGGCGGGATTTCATATTTCACAGATCCTCCCTGACGGGTCTCAGGGTTCCGTGCATTCGTATCCATCCGATCCGGAACTTCTTAGAGAGTTAGCAGAGTCCGCTGTATTTGATTCATACGCGGTGGGTACGGCAAGTGTCATTCTGAGGAACCACCCGAACCTTGGGTTGAGACTGAGCATATACAGAAGGACTCTGCCCATGAAGAAGGGGCTTTCATCCTCCGCGGCAGTGTGCGTTCTGACCGCAAGGGCATTCAACAGAATCCACTCTCTCAACCTCTCGATCGAAGACGAAATGGAGCTGGCATACAGGGGAGAACTCCTTACCGGTTCTCACTGCGGAAAGATGGATCAGGTCTGTGCTTATGGAGTAGATCCGGTTCTGCTTACCTTCGATGGAGACGAAATGACC
>JAUVEU010000044.1 GCA_030594645.1 Candidatus Aegiribacteria sp. | reverse complement strand
GACACTATGATCTCAAATGATGATCATAGTTCCATACTGAGCACTGTTGAGTACTCGGATAGTCTCTTTGCCTTCTGGCGGGATTATAATCCAGTTTGGTATTGCATTAGAAGCCTTGAGAACGGTAGTGAGGTCACTCCTCCCACGTATCTTTTTACAGAATACACTGAATTGAAATACATCCGAGCCTGTCCGGATTCCCTTGGCAGGCTTCATGTCCTCCGCAACATCGGTACTGATGTTTACTACGCGGTATGGACTCCCGAAGAGGGTTCGGGTTTCATTGAGGAGTACTGCTGGATAATTCCTGAGGCATGGATCATCGGCATGATTCTTGTAGATGGAGACAGGGTTCATCTGATACTGGGGGATGGCTGGCAGACTTATATGTACATGCAGTACGATCTTGAAGGCAATGTTACAGTGCCTATATGGGATTTTACGAATGATGAAGGAGATATGGCTCGATATCCCGGTCTTGCCGTTGACAGCAACGGGGATCTTATAGTGGTAGGCCGCGTGGGCATAAGCGGTTATCCGAGCAGGTTCGGCTTCTGGAGGCTTAACGGCAGGACAGGAGATCTGGAGATAGAGAAATGGATAGTTGTCAGTGATATTCCGAATATTGAAGTTAACACGGATATGGTACTCCTTCCATTACCAGGAAATGAAGGATTTTACCTTGTATGGGTTGATTCATACAATGAGTTTCTGTGGTATATCGTCATGGATAATTCGGGTACACTTCTTGTCGAACCTACAGTGGCATACGACCACAGTGATGAAGATCCCGAGCAGCTTTCTAATGTTGATGGGGTGGTTGACTCCGAAGGTAATCTGTATGTGATCTATAATCAGGGAGAGATGGAACCGATCTTCGGAGGTTACCCTACCTTCGGCTGGTTCAACGCATCCAGCCTCGGACTTGAGGAAGAAGAATCCTCGGAACAGGGAACAGCACTAACCATCATAGAACCCTCCTGCAATCCCTTCTGCGGCAGTGTTGAGTTCCTTGTGATCGGTGAAGCTGTTTTTGAACTTTCAGTTTACGATATATCTGGCCGTCTGGTGGCAGAGATTCCGGTCAATGATTGTGTTGGGGTATGGGATGGGCGTGGCTACAGCGGTGACAGACTTCCATCTGGTGTTTATACTGTAAGTAGTGGTGAGAACTGCGAACCTGCCGTTGTGACGCTGCTTGAAGAGCGCTGATAATTGATTTCTAATTTGAGAAAGGGCGGAGATTTCTCCCCGCCCTTCAGCATATTTCGTGAAATATGATTTTATACGTTTCCGGAAACTAATTCGCCGCCTTGAACCTCTTCATGAAGTCTACAAGCGCTTCGACACCCTCATATGGCATGGCGTTGTAGATGGATGCTCTGCAGCCGCCGACTGATCTGTGTCCCTTGAGTCCCATAAGGTTGTTGTCTGCTCCTTCGGCAATGAACTTCTTCTCCAGTTCTTCGCTGGGAAGGCGGAACGTGACGTTCATAAGAGATCTGCTTGCAGGATCGGTTACCGTACACCTGTAATAATCACTGTTCTCATTCATATAGTCGTAAAGCAGTCCGGCTTTCCTGTTGTTTGCCGTTTCAACAGCTTCGAGGCCGCCCTGCTCAAGGATCCACTTCATAACGTTTCCAACGACGTAGACAGGGAAGGAGGGAGGAGTATTGAAAAGGGAGTTCTTATCGATGTGTGTAGCGTAAGCAAGTATAGTCGGTACTTCCTTGCGCGCTTTCTCAGCCCATGATCGTTTAATAATGACAGCGGTGACACCGGATGGGCCTATATTCTTCTGTGCTCCAGCGTAGATAAGCGAGAATTTATTGAAATCAAGCTTTCTGGACAGGAAATCACTGGACATGTCACAGACAAGAGGAACATCACCAGTTTGAGGGAAGTTCTTTATCTGAGTGCCAACAAGAGTGTTGTTACTGGTCGTATGAACGTAAGCGGCTCCGGGAGTGAGGTCGAACTGCTTCGGGATGAAGCTGAAGTTTGCGTCTTCGCTGCTGGCGGCGATGTTCACGTTGCCGAAGAATTTTGCTTCTTTGACCGCTTTTTTCGACCATCCGCCGGTAACTACATAGTCGGCAGTCATGTCTTTCTCGAGGAAGTTGAAAGGAACAGCGCAGAACTGTGTGCTCGCTCCGCCACCGAGGAAGAGAACAGCGTACTCATCATTTGAGAGTCCCATGATCTCAAGCATATTCTTCTGAGCTTCGGTGAACATGCTGTCAAATGCGGCAGACCGGTGGGATATCTCCATAACTGACATTCCAAGGTCATTGAAATTTACAGCTTCGGAAAAGGATTTTTTAACAACATCATATGGAAGAGTAGCCGGACCTGCGAAGAAATTGTGTATACGCTCTGGCATTTCAGCCTCCCTGAATTGAGTGAAGCACCATATATGTGATTGTCGAATAAGTGAGAACAGGTGAAAATATGCAACTTTGAAGTGGTAATAAGCAAGTGTTCAGGAGAGGGAATGCAGCGTTCCTTTAAGTAAATAATAATTATGGAGTTATGTTCTTGATGCCCGCGTAAGGAGGAATAATCCAAGCGCTACAAAAACTATTTCAGCAATGCTTGCCGCGAGAAGCGGGGGAAGCGCTCCTTTATGTCCGAGAGTCTGGCCAAAACGGAGCAGCGAGAAGAATATGAAAGCAAGAAGAATTGCAAGACCGATACTGGACGCTTTACCGCTTCGGGGGTTCCTCAGTGCAAGCGGTGCGCCGACCATAACCATGATCAGATTTGATAATGGAAAAAGGATTTTCAGGTAGAATTCCACCATGTCACCTCTGGAATCACCACCTGCTGCATCCACCATCTTGATGTAGTTCCACAGTTCAATGAAATTCATCTCCTGGGGAGCCTTCTGTCTTGAGCCGAAATCTTCCGGAGTCTCAGTGATCCCGGGAAGCGGTAAAGAATCTGAAGTAGTGTAGACAAGGGCTCCGGATGGACCGAAGACTCTGTCAACAGTTCCTATTCCGGTCCAGAGTGTGTCGCACCAGATCATTCTGTCCATATCAAGTCTCCGCGTGATTCTGGAGCTGTCATCGAACCATTCAACTGTAACATCCGTCAGTATTTCTGTTTCACCGTTGAAAAAACCTATATCAAGTATAGCGCCGCCGGGAGATCTGTGCGCAAACCCGCTCCTTCTGGAGTAATTTATCGGTTCCTGTCCATCTATCTGCACCCGCTTAACCTGACTCTGTTGATAGATGGCGTTGGAAACTATGAAATCTCCCACTCCGAGTTCGAAAAGAGACGCAAGAGCACCAACCAGAAACAGGGGAAGGAGTATTCTTGGAATGCTGATACCAGCTGCACGCATGGCTACCAGTTCGTTTCTTCGGGAAAGCGATGAAATTAGAAAGAGGGAACTCAGAAGAACCGCGACGGGAAGCACGAGCACGATGATGTAAGGGAGACCATAGAAGTAATATTCCAGGAAAATCCCCGGAGATACGTCTTTGTCCACCCACCTTGTGAAGTGATCGAAAGCGTCAACACTGACAAAGATGACGACAAAGGAAGATACTGCAACAATAATCATCTTAATGAATCGCGAAGCAAGATAGACGTCCAGTTTTCGCGCATTCATCGATCTGCCCCTCTTTTACCTGATTTACCGATACCGTTCCGATGAAATCTTTTAGCGAATGCTGTCATTCCCGAGACTACCCTCTCGATCGGGATCGGATTACCTTCATGCAGGCTTCGTGCAGTCAGGATAATCCCAAATGCGCCAATGATTATATTCGGCAGCCACATCGAAAGGAATGGCGACATCATGCCTCTGTCAGCTAGGTGCTCACCCGCGATAAGAAAGAGATAATAAACAAGTATCACAAGAAGGCTGACTCCAAGCGCAATACCAGCGCTGCCCTTGCGGGTGGAGAGACCAAGAGGTACACCGAGCAGTACAAAAACCAGGCACGCGAAAGGAATTGAATACTTCTTCTCTATTTCCACGCGGTATCGGCTGATACTTCTCTGGACCGAGGCTTTCCTGTCAACCAGTATTCTCAGATTGGATGCATGCTGAACAAGGAAGTTCCTGGCTATATTGAACCTTGTGCGGTCATCAAGACTGTCCGGAGGGGGAAATACCCCGCCTCTTCCGGATGTTATAGAGGAATCAGCGAGAAGAGCCAGAAGAGGCGCGCTTCCGTTTATACTCAGTGAATCCGTTAGAGCGGCTGACTGCTTTTTAAGCGAATCAACAAGAGATCTCATCTGGGATGCCGATAGTTCTCTGTCTCCTCTGTTGTCTCTGTCCTGTCTGATAAGTTCTTCCGAGCGTGTTATCTCGACAGTGTAGGTTAAAAAATCGAGCTTTCTGTACTCTCCCGCTTCTGACAGTTCGTGCATCTGTCCATCAGTGAGTACCAGGCGGAACCGATTTGCGGATACAGGTTCCATACGGCCTTTAAGCGCGGTGATTGTTCTTCCGTTAGTACCCGGTACCCGTTCATGTATAACCACATTTTCCAGGTCGCCTGTCAGATCATCCTTGTCACTGACGATTATCCTGTAATTGTCGATATCATCAACGAACATACCCGGTATGATCTTGGCAGCCGGGCGCATCGTGCCGATATCAAGGAGCAGGTTTTTGGCAAGATGATTTGCGTCCGGAAGGACGTAGTTGTTGAAAAGAACCATCACGGAAGAAAGAATAAGAGCGGCAAGCATCAGGGGTCTCAGTATGGTGAATATACTGATTCCGGAAGCTTTCATCGCGGTTACTTCCAGGTCTGATTCCATTCGGCCCACAGCCATCAGAACGCCCGCAAGAACTCCCATCGGAACTACAACAGCTACCATTGAAGGGAGGAGCAGCAGGAATACTTCGACAACCGTTCTGACAGGTACACCCTTGCTGACTATCATATCAAGAAGGTCAAGCAGCTTATCAAGCAGCATCACGAAAGTGAATATGCCCGCTGATATCAGAAAGGGAGAAATGAACTCCCGTAATGTGTAAACTTGCAGCTTTTTCATATACATCTCATTATAGGCCTTCAGAAGTATTCGACAACATGACAATTATACCGATTGATTCAGTTCTTTCAACACTTGAACGGGAACCCTGATCTGACCGGAGACTAGAACCCAGAAATGAAAATAAAAACCATACTTCTGCCATACATGCTTTTACTTATACTTGCTGCTTCCGTTGTTTCGGCAGTGGGTGTGCGTATACCTTTGCTTATTCCAAGGTATCCATGGGAAACTGAGCAATCACACCTTGTACTTGTGGAACCCGGTGTTTCATGGCGTCTTCTGCATTCAGTCAGGAGTGATTTCCTTGCATGGCGTCTATTCTACGGGAATATTCCCGTATCCCGCCTGGGATGTTTCCCGCTTGACGAGATTAATAATCGTACAATTGAGTGGTCTCTTCGGCGAAGCTGGCTGAACGTGAACAGGACCTCCTGCCTGAGGACAGCCAGAGAACAGGGTTCTCTGGTTCCGACAATCTACCTGCCTATTGATATGCCTCCAATACTTGCCGGGGCAATTGGAGAGGGCGGGCAGATCGATATCAGCGGTTATCAGAAGATTACACTCTCAGGCATTACTCATTACAGACCGAATGCGGTTGAGCAGGAAGGCCAGAGCCAGTCACTATTCCCCGATCTGAAGATGGAGCAGCAGCTCAGAGTCCAGCTTGAAGGCACAATTGGAGAGAAGATCCATGTAGATGTTGATCACGACAGCGAGAGGAGTATGGGGCCTCAGAGCACACTCAGTCTTCGGTACGAAGGATATGAAGACGAGATTATTCAGAGAATCGATATGGGTGATATCAGCCTCTCCATCACAGGTCCGGAATTCGTTTCCTACAGTATTCCTCATCAGGGCCTGTTCGGCGCCAAGATCGTCGCGCAGGTGGGACCAGTAGAGATCACAACAATTGCAAGCAGGCTGGCAGGATCAACTGAATCATCTGAATTCGTAGGTCAGGCAACACTGGTTGCGGACAGCATTCTTGATATTCACCCCGCGAATAACTACTTCTTTCTTACATCGCCTGATTCTCTTGCTCAGCCCCGGATTGCATCTATAAGGATATTTCAGGACGATCTGAACGGTAACAATAATGAGGAAACCGGAGCGGTGGAGAGTGCCTGGTATATAGAAGGAGGAGAAACCGGAACCGGAAACTGGGATGAACTGATGCCGGGACAGGATCTGGATTATGTTCTGATAGATTCCACAGTAATACGATTTACCAGTCCTGTGAACGATAACTATATGCTGGCCATCTGGATGGTCACGGCCGCAGGGGATACTACAGGGAATGTCGGAGCCGGAACGGATTGGAATCTGAAGCTCATAAAGGAGAGTAATCCTTTACCTGCTTATCTCACGTGGGATTATGAACTTCGGAACAGGTATTTCCTTGGAGCAAACAACATTGTACAGGAGAGCTTTAACTGCAGCATCTACCTGACGAGGTCAGGAGAGGATCCTGTCCAGACTCAGGGAGGCGTGTCTTTCATCGAGCTTCTTGATCTTGATACAAACGGTGACGGATCGCTGGCGGATGAGGAAAACGCGGTTGACTGGGATAACGGGTTCCTTGTATTTCCCGATACCAGGCCTTTCGTCAGTTCTGTCCTTGAAGAGACGAATCCTGCTGTTTACGAGGAAAACAATCCTCTTCCTGCGCAGAGCAAGTACTTTATCGAGGTCGGTTACAGGGCGGCGTCAACCACATATTCTCTGGGGCATATGGGGATTATTCCGGGCAGCGAAACGGTAACTTTGACTGTCGCGGGAGTTGCCAGAACACTTTCTAAAGATGTCGATTATACGATCATATACGAGATTGGTCTTCTCACTTTGATGGGTGAAGCCGCGGAGGACGCACAGAATCCGAGTAATACTCTGCGGGTTACATACGAATTTATCCCGCTTTTCGCGTCTCAGAAGAAAACCCTTGTGGGAACACGCGCTGTTTACGGTATCGGATCAGATTCCTGGCTTGGAGCAACAGTGATGTTCGAGAGCGCAAGTACTCCGGGTGACAGACCAAGGATAGGGGAGGAATCGACAAGAACCCTGGTTACTGATCTTGATGCCCATTTTGAAGTTAAACCCGGATTTCTGACTGATTTCGCGAATACCATACCCGGAATAAACACTGAAGCGGAAAGCAACGCCACTCTCTCCGGAGAGATTGCCATGAGCTTTCCGAATCCGAATGTGAATGGAGCGGCGTACATCGATGATATGGAAGGTGCGGAATCATCATTTCCTCTGGGTCAGAGCAGACTTGCATGGCATCCAGCGAGCATACCGATGGATGGTTCCTCGCTGATTCATCCTGCTGGAGAGCTAAGATGGTACAGTATCGAGAATAGATGGAAGCTAAGGGAAATCGTATCCAGTTCTACAGGTACTAATGCCGATAACTATGTAAACAATGTTCTGGAATTGTTCTTCCAGCCCGAAAATCATAATCCGAACTCATGGGGCGGAGTGATGCGCTGCGTTGACAAGTACGGAATTGATTTCTCCAGAAAAACACATATCAGGCTGTATGTCAGATTCACAGGTGATGCAGCGAACGCGAACATCTGCCTCGACCTCGGGGAGAGAATCGATGAAGATTCCTACTGGCTCGAAAGAACGGCAGGGGAACTGGCGAGAAGAGCCAACGGCGAACTCGATACTGAGGATTTGAACAGGGACGGGATTCTGTCCAATGATGAGGATACCGGTCTGGATAATCTATGGGATGATGAGGAGAACCCTCCCGAAGGAGGTGATCCCAACAGAGACAATTACATATACGATGAAAGTTACGATAAAATAAACGGTACGCAGAATAACGGTTCTCTGGATACTGAGGATCTCAACACAAACGGTATTCTGGACAGGTCAAATTCATTTTTCCGTATCAGTATCCCTCTGGATGAAGAAGATTATATCATTTCAGGACCGAACGAGTACGGCTGGATGCTTCTGGAGATCCCGCTGGGAGACACTTCATTGGTTTCCATTCCGGATATTGTATCGGGCACACCTGCGTGGGAGAAAATCAGCTATGCGCGAATATGGATGGACGGATTTACCGCAGCGGATACAGTTCAGATCTACGATTTCTCGATAGTCGGAAACCGCTGGGAAGAGAAAGGAGTAATTCTTTCAGATACTTCCGGAACCCCTGTATTCGAATCAGAAAAGCTGTTTGTCTCAACGGTGAACAATAAGGACAACCCTGACTATGCGAACGATCCTCCTCCCTCCGTAGATCACGGAGATGATGAATATGGCGATCCCAGAATCGAACAGTCTTTATCTCTTCAGGCAGTCGATATCAGATTGGGGCATGTAGGAATCGCAACTCAGAGTTTTTACAGCAGTGAAGACTTCACCGCCTATAAGCAGATCAGATTCCTTGTGCACGGAGAGGAAAGAAGTGAATCCGAGCTGGTTTACAGACTCGGCAGTGACAGTCTGAATTATTATGAGATCGCAGTGGATATTGGAGATGGATGGCAGATAGTCGAGGTTAATCTTGATGATCTGGTTGATCTCAAGATCAGAAAAGATGAACTGCACCTTGATTATCTCAGCGAAGGCGATTTTGCTGTGAAAGGTTCACCTAATCTCGCGAAGATCATGGAGATGTCCCTTGGCCTTCAGAGCGACACGAGAGAATTTCTGAATACAATAGTATGGATCGATGATATTACGCTTCACCAGCCATGGAATAATACGGGAACCGCTCACAGAGTTACGGTAAGTCTCGATATGGCTGATCTCCTGTCGCTCAGTGGTGATTACAGAGAGGTAGATTCTGATTTTCACGGTCTGGGAAGCAGATCCGGACAGGGGTTTGCATCAACCAGGTACGATGCTCATGCAACCCTCCATCTGGATCGTTTCACACCTCCTCTATGGTCGCTTTCCGTTCCCGCTAATTATTCATGGTCCATGGACATATCCAGGCCGCGATTTCAATCAGGTTCTGATTTCAGGCTTGACGATGATGAATCCTGGGATGCAAGAACTCAGACCAGAAGATGGAGCACCGGATTCCAGTGGAGAAAAAACAGCAGGGCGGAGGAATGGCCAGGCAGATATCTGATAGATCCATTCAGATTTACTCATACTTACTCCAGAAGTTATGGGATGTCTCCAACATATCGGGATACTGCCAGTACTGCCGAGGGAACACTTTCCTACGATCTTTCACCCGGTAGGATGCAGCTGCTCAGCCTGCCGATTATCGAGTTTCTCAGACTTCGGCCAACAAGAGCAGCCTGGTCATTATCCAGGAATAACAGCTGGGATACGCGGTGGAGCTTCGCAAACGGTGATAGTGTTCAGACCAGAGCTACTACGTTATCAATTCTCTCATCAAGCGGTACATTAACTTTTAATGTCTGGAAAGGATTTTCTGCCAGCGGCTCTCTTTCACTGATTCGCGATCTTCTCTATCCCTGGGAAGGTGATATTGGCGTGAATGTCGGAAGGGAGATTTCCAGAAACCAGAACATCAGTATTTCGCAGGATATCAATCTATTCGATTATCTCCGACCCAGGTTTTCTTACGATGTTAACTATCACGCATCGAGGCTGGCTCCTCATACGACATCCGGAGCAGATACACTTGGTTTACCAAGGTTCTCAGTTTCATCAACCCGGAGGATCAATGTCCGAATTGGTCTTGTCCATACACTAAGAAGCCTGGCAAGGCTGAGAGATGAAAGGCTGGATGAAGAAGCCGAACCCGGAAGTCCCAGGTGGTTCCTGATGAAACTGGAACGATGGGCCAACCTGATAACCGATCCAAACGTGGTTTATTCAGAAACGGAGGGAAGCGAATACAGAGATATGGATTTTCTTCCCGGATGGCGGTATCAGACCGGTCTGAGATCTGTGCTGGATAATATCACACCGTGGGACAGAACGGAGGGATGGAACCTCCAGGTATCAGGAGGTTTCAGACCCGTATCTTCCATGTCCGTACGTCTGGAGTACAGATCTTCAGACTCTAAAACACTGTATTCCGGATTCTGGAACAATCAGAGATCGAAGACCTGGCCATCCGTTACATTATCCTGGTCAGGGTTGAACGGGGTTGCCGGTTTAAGGGATTTATTCAGAAACGGGACAGTGAGTTCGGGATACAAGATTGAGACCACTGAAAGCGGCAGATACGAAAGTGATTTATATATTCCCACCACGAAAACGACTTCAACACGCTGGTCTCCGCTGCTCAGCATTAACGTGACTCTTAAAAACGATGTTCAGATAACGGTAAGTGATAACCTCACAAGCACTGTAATTGAAAATTATACCGGCACACAGACAGAAACAAGGGGCAACAACAACAGTTTTCAATTCAGGATACAGTATTCATTCAGCGCACCTGGAGGAATAGCAATTCCGCTTCCCCTTCTTGACAAGCTTCGCATAAGTTTTCAGAGTGATCTCACGACGAGTTTGAGCGTCACCAGATCCAGAACTACAAGCGAGCTTATAAGCAGCGGTTATGGAAATCAGCTTCAGTCGGACAGGGAAGAATGGAGAATCGAACCGGCTGTTAACTATGATTTTGGTTCCGTCACCGCCGGATTGACAGGAATTGTAGGATGGAAAACTGACAGAGTCAATTCCCAGTACGATCAGCGGGATATCGGAATGAATGTCTGGGTAACTATCAATTTCTAGACTTCGTATTTTACCCGAATACAGCAGCTCACTAAATTTGTTGTAATGGTTGAAACATTTCAGATAAACCCCCTCTGGTCATTCACACTTTTTCTATATATGCTTTTCACTGTCGGAATTTTGATTTGAACGGTATGGAATTGAGATTCGGGCAGAAAGCAATTTCTAAACCTGGCTGCACTGCAGAAATTCATCTGTCCGGATAGTATCGGAGGCTTGATGAACATCAGAATTGGTCAAATCCTTCTTGATTCTGGAATGATATCAAACAAACAACTTGAAAACGCTCTGAATCAGCAGAATGAAGGCGGTGCCAGGCTCGGTTACTATCTTGTCAGCAGTAACGCCATTTCAGAAACTGATCTCAATAAATTTCTTGCAAGGCAGCAGAACATTGAAAGTGCCAATCTTGATAATATAGATATTGATGAAAACATTATTCATCTGATATCCGGTGAGATTGCCCACAGATATGAAGTTATTCCTATTGAGATCGTTGGCAGAAAATTAATTGTGGCAATGACAGATCCTCACAATCTTTTTGCGATTGACGATCTCAGATTCTCACTAGGTATGGATATTGAGCCGCATATAACCGCATCCAGCATGATTCGCAGAGCGCTGGGGAAATATTACACGAATTCGGAAGCTCTTGTAGAAGTCGATGATAGTCGTACAAAGGTTGGCAGCACGGTTCATACGTCTATTGCAGATATTGAGGAAGAAAAGCTCGAAAGTGCTGATCTGCTCGTAGGAGATGAAGTCTTCGAATCAATGATCGTCGAGGATTCGGAAGAGGAAGAATTCGCTGAGGAGGATATTAATCTTGATCTATCTGATTCTCCTGTAGTTAAACTTGTTAACAGTCTTATTGCGGATGCGGTCCGAAGAGGAGCCAGTGATATTCATTTTGAACCATTTGAGCGGTATATCAGGGTTAGATTCAGAATTGACGGAGTATTGCATGAAGTGATGCGTCCAAGCAGAAAATACCGCTCAGCCATGGTCAGCCGGTTGAAAATTCTTGGCGGCATGAATATCGCGGATCATCATCTTCCACAGGATGGACGGCAGAAAATCCTGGTTGGAGACAGATTTGTTGATTTGCGGCTTGCTACACTTCCCACTCTGTTTGGGGAAAAAGTCGAAGTCAGGCTTCTTGATCGATCCAAGGTCGTTCTTGATCTGGAGAAACTTGGCTTCGAGGAAGAACCCCTTAAAATATTCAGAAAGGCTATCAGAAGACCTTTCGGCATCGTTCTTGTGACAGGCCCTACAGGATGCGGAAAAACAACAACACTCTATTCCGCCCTTACCGAGCGGAATGACGTTGAGGTTAATATCATGACCGCTGAGAATCCGGTGGAGTTCAATCTGAAGGGAATTAATCAGGTTCAGATGAACACCGATGTCGGATTAACATTCGCCAATGCTCTCAGAGCTTATCTAAGACAGGATCCCGATATTATCATGGTTGGAGAAATCCGGGATAAGGAAACAGCTGAGATTTCCATCAGAGCAGCATTGACAGGGCACCTCGTTCTTTCAACAACTCACACAAATGATGCTCCAAGCACAATTAACAGGCTTATAGATATTGGAACCGAGCCGTTCATGCTCAGCACTTCACTGGCATGCATCGCTTCGCAGCGATTGATCAGGAAGATCTGTTCTAAATGCAAAGCTGAGATCCATGTTCCTGATGAAGTGCTTACGGACGCGGGGATTGACCCTGAACGATTCCGAAAAGTAAAACTGTATGAAGGTACAGGATGTTCGTACTGCAACAATACCGGATACAAGGGCAGAATAGGGATTTTTGAAGTTATGAGCATCGATGAAGAAATAAGGCAGCTTATTGAGGGTGATGCCAATAGTCTTGAAATAGAAAAAGCCGCATTATCAAAGGGTATGATAAATCTGAGAGAATCTGCTCTTCGAAAGCTTGAGCGCGGAGAGACTACATACGATGAAGTAATAAGAGAAACGATTTCGAGTTTCTGATGGAGGAATAAGTGTTAAGCAGACTGGGAATAATGCTGCTTGAATCAGGAATGGTCAGCCAGGATGAGATTGATCAGATAGTCAGGGAACATGGTCCTGGTGAAATTGAACTCGCAGATCAGTTGATTTCAACGGGAATTGTGCCGGAGGATCTTGTTACCGAGTTCCTTTCTGAAATATACACTGTTAAGCCTATATATCTCAATGAAATAGAAGTTGATTCCCGGCTTGCTGAATCACTTCGCGAAGATATAGCCAGAAAATACCTGATTACACCCATTAAAGTGGATAGAGACTACTTTTATATAGCAATGGCCTCCCCTGGGGATCTGTACGCAGTTGATGAAGTTAAATTCGCAACCGGGAAGGAAGTTATCGTTTATGCTTCCGCGCCGCCTGCTGTAAGAAGAGCACAGGACGAACTCTATGGAAAAGCAGACGCGCTTGTTTCAGTAAAGGATCAGATTGACGATTACAGCAGTGAACTTGATGAACTGGAAATTGTTAATTCCCTTGACCCGGAAGAAGAAGAGGATTTTGAATCGGATCTGGAAGAAGAGTATGCAGGAGCGGTAGACGGTCCTATTGTCGGGTTTGTTAACGAAATCATAGCAAAAGCTGTCCGGACAGAGGTCAGCGACATTCATATTGAACCCTACGAGAACTTCCTCCAGATAAGATACAGACGGGATGGAGCCTGCTTTGTTGTGCGAAAGCTCCCCAAGAAAATACAGCCACAGATTCTCAGCCGTTTTAAGATTATGGCCAATATGAATATTGCCGAACGTAGAAAGACCCAGGACGGTCGAATAAAGGCCAGAATCGATGGAAGATGGATTGATTTCAGAGTAAGCGCTGTTCCGACAGTAAACGGAGAAAAAATAGTTCTCAGGATACTTGATCGAGGAAGCCTGGAGTTCGATCTCAGAGAGCTTGGTTTTCCTGAAGAAGCTCTTAAGGTTTTTATGCAGGGAGTCAATTCCCCCTTTGGAATTGTTCTTGTTACCGGACCTACCGGAAGCGGGAAAACCACTACGCTGTATTCAGCGCTCAGTTCGCTGAACACGGATAATAGAAATATCCATACAGCAGAAGAACCTGTTGAATATAGTATTGAAGGTCTTACCCAGACACAGATAGATTTCAGTATGGGGTATGATTTCGCCACCGCTCTCCGCGCGATTTTAAGGCAGGATCCTAATATCATCATGGTCGGTGAGATAAGAGACCTGGAGACGGCTTCGATCGCAATAAAAGCTGCACTGACAGGACACCTGGTTTTTTCCACCATTCATACGAATGATGCTCCGAGTACTGTTAACAGGCTTGTTGATATTGGTATAAAACCATTTCTTGTGGCTTCCGCAGTAAGGACCATCATGGCTCAAAGGCTGGTCAAGAAAATATGCAAGCAATGCAAAATACCTCATGAGCACACTGATGAGGAGTATATGGCTGCTGGTATTGATCCAGAGGAGATGAAGGGTTATACAACGTATATGGGGAAAGGCTGCAACAGATGCAGCGGCACGGGTTACCGGGGAAGGATAGGGCTTTACGAAGTTCTATCGATTGACAAGACAATAAAACAGTCTATCATTGATAAAGTTACTGCTGGAGAATTGAGAACAATGGGTGTTGAAAACGGAATGAGAACACTCAGAATGGATGCAGTCGAAAAACTGAAAGCCGGTATTACTTCTCTTGAAGAAGTAATGCGAGTAACCACGGAAGATGACCCCGGGGTTCTCAAGGCAGCCGAGGTGAATAAAGCCATGACCAAGCGGCAGAAGATGGAAGGACATTCGGCCTGATATGATTATAAAGACTCTTTTAAAAGAAATGATGGAAAGACGCGCTACAGACCTTCATCTTACTGTAGGAACTCCCCCTGTTGTCAGAATAGACGGGGAACTTGACAGAATGGAGTACGATCCCCTCACTGCCCAGGATACTCAGAATCTTGTTTACAGCCTCCTGAAAGATGAGCAGAAAAAAAGGTTTGAACTCGAGAAGGAGCTGGATTTTGCTTTCGGTATCAAAGGGCTTTCCAGATTCAGGGCTAATGTATTTCTTCAACGCGGCTGCGTGGCATGCGCCATAAGGTCTATTCCGCATGAAATACTCGGTTTTGAAGAACTCGGCCTCCCTCCGATAGTCAGTGTTCTCGCTGAGAAACGTCAGGGACTTATACTGGTGACAGGTCCAACCGGATGCGGCAAGTCAACTACACTGGCCTCTATTATCCGTAAGATCAATACATCAAGGCATTGTCACATAATTACAATTGAAGACCCTATAGAATATGTTCATCATCATGATAAGGGTATTATCAACCAGCGCGAGATAGGACAGGACACAACATCCTTCGGCAATTCGCTTCGATACGTTCTCCGGCAGGATCCCGATGTTGTTCTGATAGGTGAAATGAGAGACATGGAGACAATGCAGGTTGCGCTTAACATTGCCGAAACAGGGCACCTTACAATGGCTACGTTGCACACCAATTCAACTTATGAATCGATTAACAGAATAATTGATTCATTTCCAGCCCAGAGTCAGGATCAGGTCAGGAGTCAGCTCTCGTTTGTGACTCTCGGTGTCCTGACACAGCAGCTTGTGCCGAAAGCCAGGGGACACGGAAGGGTTCTTTGCGCGGAAGTTCTTGTTTGCACTCCCGCTGTAAAAGCCACGATCAGGCAGGACAAACTTCATCAGATATACGGGATGATGCAGGCCGGACACAAACATGGCATGCAGACAATGAACCAGGCTTTGCTTATCATGTATAAGAAGAAGGAAATAACCAGAGAAGTTGCTCTTGAGCGTTCAAATGATGTTGCTGAACTTGAACAGATGATCGCAACGGGGCGGGATATCTTATAATGACAGGAGGCGGAAATGCCTGAGTTCAAATGGGAAGGAACAAATAGGGCCGGCAGGAAGATGTCGGGAAAGATTTCTGCCGCAAAGAAGGCGGAAGCACAGGAAATTCTTGTTCAAAGAGGTGTCAGCAATATAAAGGTAACCGGCAAAGGATTTGATCTGGCCACCTTTGGTTCAATCGGCACGGGTATTAAAGACAAGGATCTCGCCGCATTCACCCGTCAGTTCGCAGTAATGATCAATGCCGGTCTCCCGCTGGTCAAGTGTCTTCAGATACTTAGCGGTCAGCAGGAAAACAGGATTTTCGCAGATGCTATCGAGGAAGTGACAGCTGATGTGGAAAAGGGCGGAACACTGGCTGAATCCCTCGGTAAGCATAACAAGATTTTCAGTGATCTGTACGTCAATATGGTTGCCGCGGGTGAGCAGGGAGGTATTCTTGATACAATCCTGAACAGGCTTTCCACGCATCTGGAGAAAGCAGCGGCACTGAAAGGGAAGATCAAATCCGCCATGATGTATCCCCTCGTCGTACTCATCGTGGTTATCGTGGTTGTGATGGCGCTTCTTCTGTTTGTCATACCGATATTTGAGCAGATGTTCGCTGAGATGGGCGGTCAGCTTCCGGCCCCGACCAGGATTGTCGTAGGAGCGTCGGAGTTCGTACAGGGAAACCTGTTATTCATTATCATTGGAGCCGTGGCTATGATCACCGGGTACAAAATGTACTACAGGACCAAGAACGGCGAGAAAGTAATTGATGCGGTCAAACTCAAGATGCCTATCTTCGGAATGCTCCTCAGAAAAATGTCCATTGCCAGGTTCACAAGAACTCTGGGTACTCTGATATCAAGCGGAGTGTCAATTCTTGACGGTCTGAGTATCACCTCAAAGACCTCGGGTAACCGAATCGTAGCGGATGCCATTATGGAAGCAAGGCAAAGTATTTCCGGAGGAGAGAACATCTCTAATCCTCTTGAAGCTTCCGGTGTATTTCCAGGAATGGTTACGCAGATGATAGCTGTTGGAGAAGAAACCGGCGGGCTTGATACGATGCTCCTGAAAGTCGCCGACTTCTACGAGGAAGAGGTGGACACAGCGGTTGCGGGTCTTACAGCAACCCTCGAGCCCATAATGATCGTAGTCCTGGGTATAATCGTGGGTGGTATCGTGATAGCCATGTATCTCCCGATTTTCGACCTCATCGGTACAGTTGGAGCATAATAACTGCTGCTGAGAAGACAGTACCCGGTTTTCGCGATGCAGGGATAACATTAAATGCGTAATGGAATTCTAAGAATGGGGCGCCGCGCCTGGCTTCAGGTGGGGCGCTTCATTGTGTTTGGTCTCTTTGTTCTGCTGGGCATTCTGTTCCTCGGATGGGCAAGAGTCGGCGGAGTCTATGTCTCTGTCGGTATTGCGGTGATTCTGTCAATATCAATGGATATGCTGTTCAGAAATATCTGGAAAGACCAGGAATGGCAAATCTGGGTCGTCTTCACTCTCGATTCAATTCTGGCCGCGATTCTTATCCGGATGGCCGGCAATTTCGATGGTCCTTTTACGGTCTTTTTCTTCATTCATACATTTGGAGCGGGTATATATCTGGGTATCAGGGGCGGGGCGATCATGGCGATTCTCGATTCCCTGATGATAGCGGTGCTAGCTTACATCACAATTTCAGGAGTATTGAGTATCGGTCCTGCGGGGGGTTCTCTGGAGGAATTGATAGAAGTCATTCCACCCGATGTATCTTTTCAATACGCGATTCTATTTGTAATGATCTACGCAGGCCTCCTGATGATAACAGGGCTTGTCACAGGGTATCTCTCGGAGCACCTTCTTTTTGAAAAAGGGAGAGTTGAAGGTATCCTTCGCGAACTCAGGGAAGCAAGGAGTATGGCCAGGGAGGTACTGGAAAGCCTTTCGGACGGAGTCCTTGTGATTGATAACTCCGGTTCTCCAATCAGTATTAATCGTTCTGGTATCCGGATTCTTTCCCTTGATGAGAATTGGCGTGATACTATCTGTAATACGGATCTCTATACAATGCTCAGAGAGTACCAGATATCTGAAGGAATGCCCTCGATTATCGAGATCAGCCTGGGAAGCAGAGTCCTTGAATGCAGAATGGGTACACTTCTTGACCATTACGGCAAGTCTGCCGGAGCCCTCGCCGCACTGACCGATATAACTGAAACAATTGAATTGAAGAAACAACTGCAGGAACGGGAAAAACTTGCGGCGATAGGCAAGCTGTCCAGCACCCTCGCACATGAAATCAGGAATCCTCTGGCCTCAATGAGCGGTGCAGCTCATATACTGAAAATGGGATCAATTGACTGGGAAAAGACGGATAGAATGACCGAACTCATAAGCAGTCAGGCAAAGAGAATCTCGGAAATAATCGAGGGATACCTCGAACTCTCCAGAAAGAGTAATGTCCTCTACACCAATCCGGTTTCGCTCGAAGCTGTAGCAATGGAAGCACTTGACGTAGCAAAACAGGGCTTTGGATGGCAGACGGAGATCGAATTGGATATAGAAGGCAATTTCATCGTATTCGGGAATCAATCACGTCTTGTTCAGTTATTAACGAATATAATCCGTAACAGTGTTGAAGTTCTGGATAATAAGCCTGATGGCAGGATAGGTATTTCCCTCATGAAATCACAGATGCAGGGAATGGCTGAATTGATCGTGACAGATAACGGTCCCGGCATCAAGGATACGGTTATGAATGATATTTATGATCCGTTCTTCACTACGAAAGATGAGGGAACCGGTCTTGGGCTGTATGTTGCGAGAAGAGTCGCTCGGGATCATAATGGGAGAATGGATATAGAGTCTGTTCCTGGAAAGGGAACAACGGTGAGAGTCATAATTCCTATAGCTCCACCTGATGTTGTTACATATGAAACAGGAGGCATCGAGCATGGATAATCAGCTTTCAGTCATGATCGTGGATGATGAAAAACCGATGCTTGAATGGCTCTCGATTCTTCTCGAACAGCAGGGTTATTCGGTTATGTGCTTCTCCGACGGCAGGAAAGCGGTAACCGAAGGGAGGAAGAACATGCCGGACATTCTTGTTGTTGATGTCAAGATGCCGGGCATCAGCGGACTCGAGGTTCTGTCCAGACTTCGTGAAATATCTCCTGAATTGATAGGTATTGTAATAACGGCTTTTTCCAGCGTTGATTCAGCGGTCCAGGCAATGCGCAAAGGAGCCACAGACTATCTGATAAAACCTTTTGAAGTTGATCAGCTTCTTGTAGCAATTGAGAAAGCTCTTGGTGAACAGAAGATCAGGAAAGAGAACAGAGAACTGAGGAAAAAAATCCGCTCACGTTTCAGCATAGAAGGAATAATAGGAAAATCAAAGCCGATAATCGATCTTCTTGATGAAGTCCGGATGGTCGCCGATAAAGACAGCACGATTTTAATAACAGGAGAGAGTGGTACAGGCAAGGAATTAATAGCCAGAGCAATTCATTCAATAAGCCCAAGAGCTGAAAATCCATTTCTCGGTGTCAACTGCGGCAGTTTTTCTCACAGCCTTCTTGAAAGCGAACTGTTCGGCCACCTGAAGGGTTCTTTTACAGGTGCTCACAGAGACAAGGAGGGGCTGCTGGTTGCGGCAAAGGGCGGAACATTCTTCCTTGATGAAGTTGGAGAGCTTGACAGGGAGCTGCAGGTTAAACTGCTTAGAGCCCTGCAGGAACATCAGGTACTTCCGGTAGGAGGCACGAAACACATACCCTTCGATGCCAGGATCATAGCTGCAACTAACGCCAATCTGAAAGAAATGGTCAGCAGAGATGATTTCAGACCCGATCTTTATTACCGGCTCAATGTGATTCCTCTTCATGTTCCCGCTCTTCGGGACAGATCATCGGATATACCAATTCTGCTTGACAGGTTTATTAAAAATTACTCCGAAGAAACCGGTGAAGCCACAAGAGTAATCACCAGGGAGGCAAGTGAAGCTCTTATGAAGTACAGCTGGCCAGGCAATGTCAGAGAACTCGAAAATGTAGTTGAACGTGTCTGCGTTATGACAAGCGGGAGCGAGATCACTTTTGCTGATCTTCCCGATTTCATCAAGGAGCCGTCAGTTACAGACGGAGGGGTTTTCGCTGAAATGAATTCAGAAATTGAATCAACTGTTTCTAAAGTGGGAGCTACTCCGACTCTCGACGTTATTGAGAAAGCGTATACCCTGTATATACTGGAACACCGCGCGGAAGGTCAGAAACGGCTTGCAGCGAAATTGCTCGGTATTAACGAGAGCACACTCTACAGAAGACTGGAAAGATACGCGAAAGATCGGGAAAACCAATGACAGAGGTCGGGGACATGCAACTCTATGCGTGTCCCCTGTACTTGATATGTTCTGATGCATAAACCCCTCACACCAGCAGCCATATTTCTTCTGCTCTTTTTCATAGCATTCATTGCGGGACAGACCGGAATTCCTGTTGAGGACGGAGGGGAGTTCCTTACAGTTGCCCGTCTGGGCGGCACAAATCATCCTCCGGGGCTTCCATTGCTCAGCCTGTCATCAAGAGTATCCTTGATTCTTTTCGGCAGGGAAGGACTTCGCGTATTATTCGCATTATTCGCAGCACTGGCGCTGAAACTGATTAACAGGAAAACATCAATTCCATTAATACTGTTCACCGCAGGCATACTTCTGCTCCCATCCCTTTCTGAAAGGCTTCTGGCCTGGGACGCTTACGGACCACTATTTCTCATATTCGCGATTACTCTGTACAGAAAGCCCGCTGTCGGTCTTGAAGGGGGCTATCTGATGGGGCTTGCACTGGCTATCCACCCGCAGGGGATTTTTTTGCCAGTACTGTTCTGCTGGAAGAAGGATTCAATTCCACGATTTTTTGCAGGGTTGATTCTTGGATCCAGCCTTTACCTGGCGCTGCCGGTCTATTCGGCTTCAGGAGCAATCGTTGACTGGGGCAATCCTGGTTCTCCTGTCAATTTTCTCAGGCAGATAACAGCAGGAGGATACAGAGAAGTGTATGGCAGCAGAATGGGAAGCTTTTCCTTTCGAACAGTCATACGCCACCTGACTGAATTATGGAACATGTTCTGGCCGGTTCTTCTGCTTCCAGCGGCAATTGGAACGATCCAACTGTTCAGAGAGAACAGGAAACTTCTGCTGAAGCCGGGAATTCTGCTTATGGCAGATTTGATATTTGTGGTGCTTGTCAATCCGATGGCAGCCGGAACTTCTCAGACCGCGATCCTGTCACTTCTCGCAATACTTATGCTTTCAATAACAGGGATTTCCGTTATTGAGAAATGGCGAAGAAGTGCAGGTATAGTGGCAGCCGGAGCTATTCTCGCGGCCGGTATTATCAACTGGAATCCTCTTCCTGATCAGTCCGATGATATTACCGGGTGTTTTGCTTCCGCTCCTCTTGAATCCATCATATTTTTCAGCAGCAACGACCTGCTCTATGGCGGCTGGGTGATGAAATACGTTGATGACAGAAGGCCTGATATGGTTCTGCTCTCTACAGGGAATTTCTCCGGATGGTTTGAAAGGATGGCAACCTGGTTCAACCCTGAAGTTAACCTTTCAAGAACCGTTCTTGATGTCGGCGATTACAGCATGTCCCGTGAAGAGCTTGCGAACAGGCTCATCAATGCCACAGTTCAGGACAACCCCGACCACCCCGTTCTCACCGATTAAATAGTGACTGTCACTTAGTTGACTGTCACTGAATAATCACCCTGAAAAAAACAGAAATATCTGTCTTGCACCGTGCAAAATGCAATAGAAAAGGTTTGATAGAATCGTGCCGGTTAATTGTATATAGCACATATATATTGAATATATAATATAAACAGTAGTATATGTTAGCTGGTAAGGATATTGCTTCAAATAAGGTGTTAGCATATAATTTGAATGTACTTATTAACTCGAACAGAAAGGATCAAACATGAAAAAAGGATTTACGCTCATTGAGCTGATGATCGTTGTGGTCATCATCGGTATCCTTGCTGCAATAGCGATACCGAAGTTCTCCAGTGTCAAGGATCAGGCGGAGGAAGTCTCCTGCAAAAGCAACATGCGTTCCCTTGCAACAGGCGAATCCATGTACTACGGTATCTACAACGCTTTCTCTGATGATGCCGGACTTGTAGCCAGCGATGTTATGGGTAATGCAGATGCTCTTCGGTGCCCTACAGGCGAGGATGCATACAACTATGCCGTAGTCACCGCTTCACACTATCGTATTGATTGTGCTTCCAGTGGTCATGGAAGCGTGGAAGACGGAATAACTTCCTGGCAGTAGTTTCCTGATCAGATTCTGATTGAGAATGGCGGCATGATTTCAATCATGCCGCCGTTCCATATGTAACAGGAAATAGCAAAAAGATTTTATCAGTCAATTACTTATGGGAGTCATCTTCCTGTATCAGATATATATCTGTAGACCACATATCCATTGATCAAAGCAATCGGCACAAGAATATCGTTTAGACCGGTTCGTGACAGAATTTCCACTCTGTTTTCACCATCATAGGGCACAGGATCGGAAAGTCTTGCTATAATAAAATCAATTTCAAGATAATTGAGTATTTCAATTTCATCTTCAATCGTATTGTCGAGGAAGATACGCGCTGCCACCGGATGCCTCCAGGCGACTATATATCTGTGATTGCAGAAGTACCGTTTCTTATCGAACAGTGAAAGAACGGTTGACCTTTCAGGCAGATTGGTGTTCATCCACATTTGAGCGGGTAATTCGGGCGCGATGTCCATGGCGGGGTAAGAGGTATAGTTCCATTCTCTGCTGAAATATGATTGGATAAGGCTGAGTCTGTATCCGGTACTGTGATGTTCGGTCGGCGAGAGGGGAGAACTGTACAGGATGAACAGAACAGGAACGATAATGGAAGCAGTCAGAAGACCGTGCTTTGTCCGATTCAGCCATTGAAGTCCGGCAAGACCCGCAAATGGAATGACGAGAATCCCGTATTTTGCCCCCCACCATGCAGGATGAAACAATAACAGTGCTGCAAGTGAATAAGCGGAAATCCCTGCAATGACATATGCTGATGATTTTCGTTCATTACTTTTCCAGGCGAATACAAATCCGAATGCCAGAAGGAAGAGGGTTGATCCCCATGTTCTGAAATAGTGCCATACATTTTCAAATAAAGATACAGACCGAAAGAAATCGGAGGCTCTGTTCTGTATCGTTATGAAGTACGAATTGATTTCCGGCATCACCCATTCCGGTTTCAGGAGGAATTTCATCTGTATAGCGGAAAAGAAGGGGCTTCCGGTGTGAATCATCGTTCTAATCGCAAATGCTGCGGGAACAGCAGCAAGAAGAATGAATTCAAGGACCAGTTGACGGATGCTGATCTTTCGGCGTTTTTCTAATACGAACAGCATTGCGAAGAACGGGATCAGCGCCAGGGCGGCAGTGAGTTTAGTCGCAATAGCCAGCCCCATTACGATAAAGGCTGAAAAGTCCCTTTTTGCCGTATCCGCATGTGTGAATAACGTTCTGAACAGCAGGCACAGCGCGACTGTCGTGAAAAAGAGAGCTGTGATATCCGGCTTTGCAAGCTGAGCCCATATCAGCAGTATGTTACATCCTGCAATGCTTATGATCGCAATGGGCAGATATTTTCTATCTGTACCCAGTATGCTGAAACTGCAGATGATCAGAGCGAGCAGCATGGACATCTGAAACATCTGGCTGAGTATCAGTTGGTCAAGACGGTTTTCTGCCATGGATGAAGGGAGAACCGTCATCATTTCCGAAGTCAGAGGGAGACCGGAAAAAATAGTTTCATCGAGAAAGCTCATCCGCCCATCGTTCAACCATCTGTCCGGCTGAACCATATATGTTATATGTGGATCATCCTGATATAGATCCGGACGTCCTGCCATCATTGTGTTCGTGATCAGTATAAATACGGCAATAATCCATGTAATGAGCTGTAATGCTGGAAATTTCCGCAATCTGAGATTCAATATTTTCTTTCTCAGTCGAAGGTATAGTACGTACACACTTACTGTTGAGCAGGGCAGAATGAAAAAGAATGTAATCTGCCGCGTCAGCAGACCTGTTAAAGAAAGCAGAATAACAACAGAAAGGTAGAAAAGCATTCCTGGAATGATGGATGGCATGGCCGGGAAAAGCCTTCTGATTCCGCGGATTTTCATGATCAGGAAGCCTGAACCATGAAATGCCAGCCAGACCATTGCTACTCTTAGAACTGAATAAGCGAGAGAATCGATGCTGAGCCAATCAGTAAGAGCGGTACTGCCCATCATTGTTCCTGATTACTGTCTGGAAATCTGAAATCGTACTGCAGAAATTCATTTGTTATCGGCAGCCTTACAATATCGGTACCCTGCTGCTCAAAGGAAATATGGTACTCGGCGCCAAACTCGTCTGTTGCCGCTATAGAATAATTCCCCGGATTCAGCTTCAGAACAACGCTTACCCCCGGCTGCAGAGTAATGCTGTCCAGGAAAATTCCATCCGAACCATTCCGGGGTATTAGATGGAGCCCAGTGATTACCGCATTCGGCAGACAGTTTTCCATAAGCAGTGATCCATTTCCGGTCCCTGCTATTCCAATTGGCGGTTGAGGGTTACTGATCATACTGCTTACTATTGTCACAGTGCAGTTGTCATCTGGTACGGTGATACT
>JAUVEU010000137.1 GCA_030594645.1 Candidatus Aegiribacteria sp. | reverse complement strand
AGGCCTGCTTAACAATAGAGGTATTGGAACATTTCGAATAACCCTGATGCCTGAGAGTGTTCTCTGGTTTGAAGCTCTCCGCGTTCATATGGATTTTCGGGGAAAGGGATATGGAAGATTGCTGGCCGATGCCGCGCTGGAGATTGCAAAGGAGAGAATCAGGAACGGAGAAGCTGAATGCGTGGAGTTCTCCACATACTTCCTGAATACTGAGAGCATCATAATATCGGAATCGCAGGGGTTCAGAAGAGTAAACGGCTTTATGCTTTTGACAAAAGAAAACCCGGAAAACAGCGCTTCAACGAAAAATATCGATGTTTCATGGAAGGATTTCGAAAACTGTCCGGGTCACATTCCGTGCGGGTGGAAATTTCCCAGGACATGTTTAAAGGGAATGGAATGGGTACGCACCCGTGCAAAGATCTACAGTACAAGGGATGTCTCATTCATGATGAAGAATGATTCAGGTGAGTTCACGCCACTAAATGGATCATCCGATAATCCGGAGCGTTTCCTTGCAGGAGCGGAAACAGTTGCTTCAAGACTTGGTAAGAGCGATTTGCAGATATTCGTTCATGAATCGTATGGTTCGATAATTGAAGAAGCATACAAACGGAGTTACACTACCTGGTATCCGGTGGATGGACCGAATATTCTTGTATTTCGATACATCTGAAAGCATTCTTTACAGGGTTATATGGTACCTCGTGGTTGAGGCATTCAGAACCGTTGAGATGGCTCGTAATAAGTTCTAAATTTTGAAATATGGTACTCCTTGATGAACGCTTTTAGAACCTTTCTAAATTTGGAAAGGAAGTTCACTCAATAGGGAATAGCAACAGGATTATGCGTAAACTAAACGGCCTTTGGGCTCAGGAATAGAACGCCCGAGTTCCTGAGCAGTTTCAATCCACTCCTGGATGATTTGCTCAGCATTGGACAATGCTTCCTGGTAGGTTTCACCATCTGCCATGCAACCTGATAGCTCAGGAACTTCGGCCAAATATACCTGATCTTCCTTGCTCCAGAAAATGATGATTTCGTATCTAGTATCCATGTCTACACTCCAATTCGAAGGTCATACTTCAGGATTACATCCCTTACCTGCTTAACCTGATAGGATTTTGCCTTCCCATCTCTGGGCTGGAGATTTAGAATTTCTTCCACATTCTCCATTGTAAATATGTGATGATCTCCTTTGATTCGCTCTCTGAATCCCAGTCGATCAAGAAGAGTACAAAGTCTGTCAAAAGCAACATTAGCATCTGATCGACGTAGCATAATATGTTCGTATAGTTTCTCGTTATTACCCATAATTGTAGAATACCATACATATGGCTCTTTGCCAAGATTGAGCTTGATTCCATTATCTCAAATGGTACCCCAAACAGGATTCCCTTCGACTCACTTCGTTCGCTCAGGGTAAACTCACTAATCCGATCTTCGAACTTGTAGCATTCAGACTAGAAGTTAGATTGGGTAAGTGGTTCCATCGGTGGGGTAGAGCCTTCATTTGTCGTTTTTAATGGTGGGTGGCACTGTTTTGGTGTTGGATTTTTGATCGGTGGTGAACCAGCACCATGGATACGGTTGAGGTGCATGGTTTTCTTATTTTTGGACATGACATGGATTGATGAATGTTTAATACTAGTGGTAATTAATTTCCATCTTTTCGCGAAAACTCACAGGAAACTCAAGGAGGGTTCGAATGTCCGCTGTAAGATTCGGTATATGCCTGGTTGCTCTGTCCGTGGTGCCCTGTTTTGCGATCTCCGGAGACCCCATGATTCCAGATCATATCGGGTTTTCAGAAGCCCCCGATTTATCGGAAGAAATATCATCAGTAAGAATTGTATCTGATCGCTCCGATCCGCCGGTCTTCACAATAAGTCATACAGAATCGGGCGGGGATATAACAGTTCAAGTAACTTCTACTGAAGATCTCTTTGAGGGCTGGGTTAATGACAAGGGGATCTGGAATCATTCCAACTGGGACTACTGGTGGCTTAACACAAGGATCAGCAGCGGTATTGACAACATGATCTACGCCGGGGTTAAACTCTATCAGTATTGCGATCCAAACAGCAATTTTGACATGTACGTTCTTGAAAACAACGGAGATGTCAGCGAAGAAAATCTTAACTGGAATGGACCGGGTAGTAACCCTCTTATCATCAATAATCCTTTCAGGAATATTTTTCTCAGGCGTCCTACAATTGATAAGGAAGGTATTGTCGATGAAGATAATATCACGTACATCTTCTCAGGCAGTTCCAGTATTTCGTTTACAAAGATTGGCGCGGACGGTACAATACTCGTAAGTGGGGAGACCATCATTACCGGAGCCGGAGCATGGACTAACGAAATACGCACCGCTGTCACACCGGATGGAAGAATCTATATTGTCTGGTCCTGTGACATGCATGATATAACGATTTCATACAGCGATGATGGCGGAACATCCTGGGCAACTCCGATCTCCCTTTGCTACAATGGTTCTGATCAACTGAACAAACCACAGATATGCTGTGACAGCAACGGAAACGCGCACATCATCTGGCAGCATTGGACAGGGGCCTCAAATCTTCTTTCCTACATGAAGCTATATCCCGATGGAAGTATCTGCATTGACGAGAGTTATCTAACATCCTCCAGCAATCAGGTCTGGGCACCGCAAATGGATATCGATGAGGAAGACAACATCCATATAGTCTGGGCAAAAAGTTCCCAGTCGGTCACATCAGCCTATTACACTAAGATAAACGGTAATATTGATGGTTCAGGTCAGCCGGTGAGTGATGATGATCTGACCCTGATCCCGGAAGCCGCTTTCCTGTCGAGTCAGAATATCAGATATGTAAAATGCACAGTTGATGGATACATGAATGTTCATGTTATTTTCGAGCGAGGCGAATATGGCCGCCATGTACCGAAAGCTATGTACTACATAAAAAGGAACTCCATACCTATGCTGAGAGTAGTGTTTCCCGATGAATCCGTAGCTTTTGTAGAGATGACCGGCAGCGGAACCGACTGGGAGGGAACTTTTGCGGCTTCCGGTGATGGAGCCTATTCCGTACAGGTATCCGGATCCAATTCAGCTGGAGATACCGGAGTTGATCTCTACGAATTTGATTATCCAGGTACAGGAATCGAGACAGGTGATTGCGGTTACGGATTTATCAGTTCGATCCGGAATTATCCTAACCCGTTCAGTTCTCAGACCGCATTTGTCTATTCACTGTCCGGTCCATGTGAAGTCTCCATCAGAATATTCGATATAAGAGGAAGACTGATTTCAGTACTGACACAGGGAGAGCAGATACAGGGAAGTTATTCCGTGGACTGGAATCCGGGCGGTATTGATTCCGGAATGTATTTCTACAGCATTCAGGCCGGCAGTTCAACTGTGATCGGAAAGTGCTTGATTATCACAGAATAGACATATTTCCCGAAGGATCTTATCCGTTGCTTGTATTACCGGATATGCATGCGTATATTCTGCGTTAACAAACAGACTATGTTGCCGGGGTGGTGGAATTGGCAGACACAACGGACTTAAAATCCGTTGCTCCTTAGGGGCGTGAGGGTTCAAGTCCCTCTCCCGGCACCATATTTTCCGAGAGGATCCTTTTGGCCAGTATTCGTGTTCTCAGTGATACCGTTATCAACCTGATATCAGCCGGGGAAGTTGTAGAGCGTCCTGCCTCTGTAGTCAAGGAGCTTCTTGAGAACGCGCTGGATGCAGGAGCGACTGATATAACAGTTGAACTTGAACAGGGTGGAAGAAAATCGATCACCGTTCGAGATAACGGCTCCGGGATGAGCAGGCATGATCTTCTGCTGTCCGTTCAACGACATGCTACCAGTAAAATTACCCAGCAGAGTGATCTTGCCGGTTTAATGACATTGGGCTTCAGGGGTGAAGCTCTACCAAGCATTGCGGCCGTAACTCATTTCTCAATACTTACATCTGATGGATCTGAAGGCTGGAAGCTTATAATGGACGGCGGGGAGCTTCGTGATGTATCTCCTGCTGCAAGAACCAGAGGAACGACTGTTACAGCCTCAGGACTCTTTTATAATCAACCGGCAAGAAGGCGATTCCTCAGAAGACAGTCTACTGAACTGTCCTGGGTGGAGAAGTACCTTACAGGTTGCTCACTGGCAAGAACGGACGTCTCATTCAGGTTTATTAATAATGGAAAAGAACTGTTTTATCTTGTAGCAGGGCAATCAGTTCCAGAAAGACTGCGCGCAAGATACAGTATTCCGGGTGAGAATCGCTACGTTGAATCAAAGGGCATATCCGGAAAAACCGAAGTTGAGCTGATCTGGTTTCCGGATAACAGATGGAACAGAAAAACGCACCAGTACATCCTTGTAAACGGAAGGCTTGTTTATGCGGGTCTGATATCCGGGCCGCTTGATTCCGTGCTTGCGGGACCTGCCGGATATCCGCTACTGTTCTGCAGCGGTGTGGTCCCGCCGGACTGCGTGGATGTGAATGTGCATCCCGCAAAAAGGGAAGTCAGATTCCGGGAACCTTCAACTGTCAGGTCAGCGGT
>JAUVEU010000096.1 GCA_030594645.1 Candidatus Aegiribacteria sp. | reverse complement strand
TCACTACTCAAGGTATATCTTGCCGAGAAGCTGGAAGAAGAGTTGCAGGGAATACGAGCCCACTGACTGCAAACGGCTGCAGTGGAATTACACATACAGAGATACTTTCCAGGTGCGTGAAAGCCACTGAGCCGAAGCGTTACCCCCAGGAGAAAACGGATGAGAAGGATTATTTGCCTTGCTTGCGCGCTGCTACTTGTTGGGTGTAGCTGCACTCACGGGAAATCTGTTAGTCCGGAGACTGTCCTTTTTCGAAGTGACTGGACAAATGGCCAACGGGCCAATGTTACTACCAATCTCGTTACTCTATTGAAGGAAGGGATGACTAAAGACCAGGTGGCATCCATTCTTGAACGTCCCTCTCGACCAAACGATGGAATTACCCGTGATGGGCGTTCCGAGAGATGGATTTACACCATAACCCTTGGGAGAATCCTCATATTGACATTCGACGGAGATAAACTGGTCAACATTGATGGAGGCTAACAAACTGATAAACTTGTTGAATTTCGTTGAATGTTTAGATATGAATATTGATTGGGAACAGATCATCGTAGACTGAGAATCATGAATCCCTTCGGGGCGACTCTGCGTTAAGACACATAACTGGTGTTCAAACCAGTTTGATTTATGCATGATTAGTATAGAGGTATTCCTGATTAACAAGTTTGGGTGTGCTGAAGATAGTCTGGGAAAATGCAAAAACTAAAGCTGGCCTTACTGACAATACTGATCCTTTCTATTTCCAGCTGCGGATCCATATCGGAACAGCTAAGTGTTAGGACAGATATACTCAAAAATTCCAAAATCCATTCACCCTCTGGCTATTGTAAACCGGACCTCTGGCCCCTGACGGACTGGGCTCTTCAGGAGCTTTCAACAGCGGCAGACGCAGAATTCCTTGACGATCTTGAGAAAGACGTAATCCTGCACCTGAATATGGCGCGGACTGATCCGACTCGTTACTCACGCGATTTCATCGAACCAAGGATTGAATACTTTTCCGGGACAGTGTACCGGGAATTGGAAGAATTATCACTTATTACCCTGGAGGGCGCACAGGCAGTTGATGAATGCGTTTCGGATATGGAGAATACCGAACTGATGAACCCTCTGGTTCCATCGGAGTGTATAAGTCTTGCTGCTTTAGATCATGCTCTGGATCTATCACTTACAGGAAAAACTGGTCACATCGGAAGCGACGGATCGGTGTTTTCTACCAGGATCGAGCGATATGGGCAATGGCTGATTTCAATTGGAGAAGTCATCTCATATGGCCCGACTACCGGAAGAGAGATAGTAATTGGTCTTCTGATTGATGATGGAGTCGCTGACAGGGGACATCGAACGTCCGTTCTCAACCCGAGTTTCAGACTGGTTGGTATTGCAATAGAAGAGCATCCTGCATATGGAAATGTGTGTGTCATCGAATTTGCAGAGGATTACACATGCATCGAAAGATGATTTGATTTAAAAGATCATATGGGAGCAATCAGGATCTTAAGGGGATAACTGGAAAATGCTTAAATCATACCATCAGGTTAACCCTCGTATTTCACTGGTTTTCATAGCATTTGTTATGGATCCGCATTATGATTGTATTGGTTATAAGTTGTCTTATCAACTAAATTTACAGAGCAGGCAGTGTTCTAGATATTAAATAGATAGGAGATGAGAAAGATTCAAGATGTGAATGAATCTGATTACAGAGAAACGGCAGCTAATTATGACGATCAGGTTAAAGAGTATGACAGTTACGGTAATGATGTACTTTTCGGGATGTGCTATGATTACGTCAGTTCAGGTGAAAAGCTGCTTGATATCGGTATAGGTACCGGTTTGGCTTCCATAAAGTTTTCCAGAACAGGTTTGAAAATATATGGACTTGATGAATCACAGGAAATGCTGAATGCATGCCAATCAAAATCATTCGCGGAAGAACTGAATCGGTACGATATTAACCGGGATACAATTCCATATAAGGATCATTATTTCAATCATGTTATCTCCTGCGGAGTATTCCATTTTGTTGGTGATCTGTCAGATCTCTTCACTGATGTAAAACGAGTAATTAAAAAGGGCGGAATATTCGCCTTTACGATTGCTCCCCAGGAAACATCAGCCGATTACATCAAGGAGCCGACTGCATGGGGAGTGTCAATATTCAAACATTCTTCACAATACATTATGCAGCTGCTTAGTGAAAACAATCTGGAATTGCAGAAAGAACAGAGATTGTTGATCAAGGGCGCTGATAAAGTTAGTTACGATATGTTGTTCTCTGTTTTAATCACCAGGTGCTGCTGAGAGTATGTTAGAGATAATATGAATATTCGACCTTTTGAAATCAAAGACAGTAATGCAGTTGAGCAGCTCTGGAAAGAAGTCTTTCCCGATGATCCACCTCATAATGCACCACAAAAGGTTATTCATGCCAAGATGTCCGTTCAGAAGGAGCTGCTATTTGTTGCAGAAGATGGCGGTTCAATCATCGGTACTGTCATGTCCGGTTACGATGGCCATCGCGGTTGGCTGTACGCTGTCGCTGTCAAACCGGAATGCAGGCGCAAAGGTATTGGACGTAAACTCGTTATTCATGCGGTCACATCACTCTCTTACCTCGGTTGCCCGAAAGTAAATCTTCAGGTACGATCGACCAATACCGAGGTAGTAGCGTTCTACAAATCACTGGGATTTTCAACCGAAGATCGAATCAGCATGGGAAAACTACTTACATAAGGAAATGTTTAACAACTACTTGTATAAACAGGTGATTGGAGAACAAGTTTCGAAATACACTGTAAACAGGATTGAAATATCCTTAAGCAGCTGGCAGAGTGTACACACCAACTTCGTTTACCACTAACAGAACAGCTATATTGCACTTATGAAAAAGGAAAGAGCTGCTACGATAATCGGTCTTGTCAGAGTGGAACTCTACTTCAGGGGGTGTAGAACACTCAAGGACAGAAGAGGATTCCTCCGCTCCCTGAAAGATCATCTTTTGAATATGGGTTTTTCAGTAGCGCAGGTTGGCCCTGCTGACATTATCCATAGAGCCTGGATCGCAGCTGTCTGTGTCTCTGGAACTGAAACCGGTGCATCGCGAATGTTGGATCGTGCAGAAAAGCTCATGTACAATCCTGAATGGGAACTAATAAGCATCAATAAAGATATAATTACTGATGGCGAAATATCTGAAATGGAGGAACATCATTGAAATCGCACAGAAAGTACCTCTGGTTCAATACACCACACCGTCGAGACTACATTAACATCACACCCTCTGTAGATCTTGAACTCCGAGAGAGCGGTATAAAAGAGGGGTTTTGCCTTGTAAACGCGATGCATATCACCGCAAGCGTCTACATTAATGATGACGAACAGGGTTTACTTCAGGATTACGACGAGTGGCTCGAGGGGCTCGCACCACACGAACCAATATCCCGATACAGACATAACAGAACAGGTGAAGATAACGGAGACGCGCACCACAAGCGCCAGATTATGGGACGAGAAGTGGTTGTTGCCGTCACTGATGGAAAACTTGATCTCGGTCCGTGGGAGCAGATATTCTATGGAGAATTCGATGGAAGAAGAAAAAAAAGAGTGATGGTTAAGATAATAGGCGAGTAGGAATAATCTTTCACCGCCGCTGTATTATCATGGGATTACAATATTCGATTGGTTCTAACATCTGAAAGGGAGTTCTTTATGAAATATACCGGACTGACAATTCTCCTGGTTATGCTGATGTTTGCAGGTATCGCATTTAGCCAGCAATACTACGATTACCCGCCAATGATTACGACTACAGGAATGGGTACCGCAAGTGCGGAACCGGACGTGGCTTCTATTGTTTTCGGTGTGGACATCACCAGATCTGAACCCGATGCAGCAGTTGATGACGCAGCACAGATGATCCATTCGGCTATGGCTGCGGCAAGAGCAGAAGGAGTAGCTGGAGAAGATATGCAGACTACAAGCTACAACCTCTGGGTAGAACAGGTCTGGGATGACTACGACTACGAGTACACAGGGGAAATGGAATATCACGTGATACACTACATAAAGGCGGACATTCGTGACATTGAATCGGTTGGAGACGTTCTCGCTGCTGTTGTAAGCGAGGGAGCCAATTCCATAAACGGAGTCAGTTTCTTCGTTGAAGATACTTCCGCACTTTACGAGGAAGCAAGACAGCGCGCAGCAGAACACGCTAACGATAAAGCTGAACAGCTGGCTGACTGTTTCGGAGTATCACTGGGTGATGTTTCCAGTGTCAGCGAATGGACAAACAACTACTATTACGGCGATTACGGAGCTTATGATAACTACGGCGGCGGGCTGGGTTCTTATGCTCAATCTCCATCAATTACTCCTGGAGCTTACTCTATTTCAGTAGAGGTATCTGTTAGCTTCAAGATAGAAGAGTAGTCGTGACACGGGGAGTCGTTATTCCGCTGTTACTTCTGCTTGCTACCGGCGCCGGCGCACAGATGCACAGTACAACACCGGATTCAGCGGTACTGAATACCTGGAATGCTGTTCTGAACGGCTCCCCGCAAGAATTTCTCATGACTCTGGAAAGCGGTTGCGCTTCACAGATCATGCAGGAATGCACTGAATATCTTCATCTGATGCAGACAATGTCTTATGAAGAACTGGGAATGATATTCGCGAAATTGCGACTGGAAGCAGCTCCTGGAGAAATCGAGTACTGGGACAACACCGCAGTTCTTGAGATGATTCTGTCTGCTCCGGAGCAGGTATATATCCTTGAAAAGAGTATTCTGCTAATAGACAGTCTTCAGAGTGGGGCCAGCACTGGTATAGCATATGTTTCTCTGGACATCAGCGGGATCGGAAATACAATTCTGGAAATCCCTGTTACCTCTACAACCGCTGGCTGGCAGGTTACAGGGATTAATCCGATTGTTTCGTCCGTTCTGGAATCCATTATTACTCGATAAGAAACTTGACAAACAGCGTATTTCCGAGATAAACTTATAGTACAATGGAAATACTTGCTGTTATCCAGCTTGTTCTGTTATCGCAGTCACCGGTAATTACTGAGATTGCAGCCAATCCTCTTGTGGAGATCTCCGGTGAATTCGTTGAGATATTCAATCCCTCATCCCAACCCATATGCTTGAGTAATTTCAGTATTACAGACGGAGATGCGCTCGATGAACTCGTCCCCTGGGATGAAACCGTCTATGGCCCTTTTCCGCATCCCGGAATGCTTCTCGGAATCGATACCATTCCTGCAGAAGGATTCGCCCTCGTTTTTGAACTTGATTATCCGGATAACCCGATATATGAGATACCACCCGGAACGCTCATTCTCACAACAGCGGACTACGCTATCTGCAACGGTCTGGCGGCATCCTCCGACCCTCTCACTCTCTTTAATTCCGGTGGTACTGCTGACAGCAATGCCGTCAGCACATACGGTACACCTCTCAACTCGGATATATGGCAGGAAAGGGACGATGACGGCCTTGACGGAATACCCTTCGATCCCGGTGAAGGCTGCACAGTTGAACGATTCCCATGGTCATCTCCTGACGGGGAAGGATTCTGGCTTGCAGGACCTGAAGGAGGTACGCCCGGTACCCATGCGGAAGCTCCGCCTGACACTCTGAATATATCCTGTGACAGTATATGGACTGATCCGATCGAACCCTCTGCAGGAACTCCATTTGATATACTTGCTTCCTTCACCTGCTGGGGTAATGTATCTCCATCGAGCGGTACTCTGATCCTTTTTCTTGACAGTCAGGGGGATTCTATAGCGACTCCTGACGAGATTATTGCTGAATTCTCTGCAACAGCGCTTGAACCAGGATCAACAGATACATTCATTGTAATGACTACACTTGACCAGGGCTGGTACCTTCCATCAGCTCTTTCGGAAGTACCACAGGACGAGTACCCTTCCGATGATTTCAGATCCGTCGCAACTGCAGTAGGAGGAGGCATAGATCCTGTTATAACAGAAGTGTTATGCAATCCCATTGAAGAGGATTATGGCGAATTCATCGAGATATACTACCCCGGTCCAGGCATCTTCCCTCTCGTCGGATGCTCCTTCACCGACGGAGACGCACTGGACGTAATCGCGACATGGTCTGAAACTCAGCTCACTGATCCTGATGCCGTCTATGGGGCATACTTACCAGCGGATGGATATGCTCTTGTACTTGATCCGGAATACATTATCGGAACGCAGCCATACAACCTTGCAGAATCAACTTATGTTTTCACAGTTGAGAACACAACAATCGGCAACGGGCTTACCGGAACGGATCCAATCACATTATACGACCTGTATGGAACCGCTCAAATAAACGCTTTATCCACCTATGGAACACCACTGCTGTTCGATGATCCACTCCTTTGTGATGATGACGGCCTTGATGGCATCCCATACGATCCTGGAGAGCACTTCAGCGTGCAGCGAAGACTGTTCAATTATCCGGATGAAGAGTTTTCATGGGTAACTTCACCTGAGGGTGGAACTCCTGGCGCTCCGGCAGAATGCTCCGATACAACGGATGCTGCTGTTGATTCTCTGATTATAACTCCTCCGGATCCTGAGCCGGGTAATTCGCTTCTCATTACAGCTTTCTTTTCAAACAGAGGGACAATACCCTTTACAGACGCTGAAGTAACCATTTTTCTGGATATGAACGCTGATTCCGTCGCGCAAGCTGATGAAATCCTCATTACAGAGCTTTCTGATTCTCTCTACCCTGGAGAAGACAGCAGTATCTCCATAACCATCAGCGCGCCGGAAACCGGCTGTTATCCTTGTGCCGCACGGATATCACTTGAGGGTGATCCTGTACCGGAAAATGATTTCTTATATGAAAGTTTCACTACAGGAGGCGGTGTTCCTCTGGTCATTTCAGAAGTTCTCTGCAATCCATCCAGCGAAGATCACGATGAATTCATTGAAATATGGTTCCCCGGCCCGGGTGTATTCAACGTTTCCGGATGCAGCTTCACCGACGGTGACGCCCTGGATGTGCTGGTTCCATGGAACAGCGAATACGGCATCCTTCAGGATCCCGATGTGGTATGCAGCCAGCTCCTTCCCGCAAATTGTTTCGCTGTTATCCTTGATCTGGAATATTGCGACGGTGTCCAGCCGTATGACTTCCCTACCGGGACTGTTATCCTCACCACAGGTAATACCACTCTCGGAGACGGTCTCTCACAGAATGATCCTGTTTCACTTTATGCATCCAGCGGTACAGCTTCTTCAGATGTCATGTCAACTTATGGCACCCCGGTGGATTCCGATGAACCTTTACTCAGAGACGATGACGGTCTGGATGAAATACCTTTTGATCCAGGCGAGGACAACAGCGCCCAGCGCAAAGATTTGAACGCACCAGACGTTTTTGATAACTGGATTATATCCAGCGATGGCCCGACTCCTGGAGCCCCTCCCCCATTCATTGTAGAGGGAATGAATGCGACATCTCTGGGTATGATCTGCAATCCTCCAATGGGACCTGCTGATGAGAATGTGGTTCTTTCGGCACTTTTCATCAACTCCGGAACCGATACTATTCCTTCAGGTGTACTCTCTATAGCTTTTTACAATGACGATGATCAGAGCGGAGCCCCATCAGAGAACGAACTTATCGACAGTTATGTTTGCGGTACGGTTACCCCTGGTGATTCAATTGAAGCAAACTGCCAGTGGATGTCATGTCCTGAAGAAATGCTTCTGTTCGCTTTAGCCATCTGTACCTCAGATTCCTTCCCCTCTGATGATACGACATCATGCATCTGGAACATACACGGTTCCATAGTACTCAACGAGATAATGTACAGTCCTGCACCAGGAGAACCAGAGTGGGTTGAGATTGTTAACAGATCGGGAAGCGCTGTTCAGTTATCAGGATGGACATTCGAAGATTCCCGTGATCAGGTTGTTTTCTGCGCTGATACTCTGTTTCTCCAGCCGGACAGCTTTGCCGTGATAGTCTCTGATTCTTCCGAGTTCAGGGAATTATGGGCAAATGTTGAATGCCCAGTTCTACAACCGTCAAGCTGGCCCACACTGAATAACAGCACTCAACAGGGTGAAGAATGGGCAGACCAACTGATTCTGAGGGATATAGCAGGCCAGGCAACAGATTATGTACCATACGACGATGACTGGGGCGGGGGGGCTGGAATAAGCCTTGAAAAGCTGAATCCGGAGTTCAATGGATACGACTCGTCAAGCTGGAGCGGATGTATGTCAGGAGGCACACCCGGGAATGAAAACAGCTGTACCTCGGAAAGCAGCGGAGGTGAGTTCCTTGAATTCCATCCCAATCCCTTCTCTCCTGATGGTGATGGCCGTGACGATCTGCTCACAATTGAAATGAACTTCAACAGCCCTGAAAACGAAGTCACACTTGAAATCTACAATGTACAGGGTCGATTGATTCTGAAGCTCCTGAACAGAGAGACCTGCGGCAGCTCAAGAGTTATCATATGGGATGGAACCGGCGAGGACGGTCGGAGGCTCGTAGTTGGTCGTTACATTATCTTTCTTGGTTCAAGAGCAAAAGCTACTGGCGAATTCAGCGAAGCCTGTGAAGTAGTTATCCTGGCCCGACCTCTATAAGGGGACGTACCACACTTCTTCAACTTGTGCCCTTCAGGGACGTAGTCTGTTTCGTCAATTTATTGCTCTAATATACGCTCTGATGTCTATTAAAGTTTTTGTTTAAGTTTTTCGAGCATATCGGCAGTCATGGAATCAAGGTCCCAGTCAGGTTCCCAGCCCCATTCTTTCCTTGCCAGGGAATCATCTATGCTGCTCGGCCATGTATCCGCTATGCCCTGCCTGAAATCAGGTTCATAAGTAACTTCGAAACCGGGAATGAATTTA
>JAUVEU010000154.1 GCA_030594645.1 Candidatus Aegiribacteria sp. | reverse complement strand
CCTATCTTAATTCATGATTTTAATCGACTTGGAAAGAACTACGGTGGAGGGCGGATGGGTGAGTAGTGTAGGGTTACCCCCCCCCAGTAACAATAAACAGTGTTTTCTATATTCTGATTTTCATTGAATTGATTGGATTCTCTTTTATTAGACAGCTCGAGGTGATTTGCATTATCCGCAGATATTGAAGCTATTGGTCTAAGCCTCTCTCCCCTCATATTTTAATTATGTTTGCTATACATCCATAAAGTCAAGTCACAAAGAATTAATTATTAATCATATAAGAGAAAAGAGTATGATTAAAAAACAATTGAAGAAGGTATCTGCCAGTTGATGATAACAGCAGAGTACCTCCTCCGCTTGAACCCCGCCCCCCTTCCGGAAGACGGGGTTTTATGCAATACCTGTTAATATCCGATTGGAACTTAAGGGATGTCTTCGTTATACCCTTGCTTGCGAAGATGAGGAAGCAATTCTTCGACAAGTCCTCTTAAATCCCTTGTGGCCACTAACCAGATCCGCTCTGTGAGAACCTCTCCATATTCATGAGCCAAGATATTTCTCAAACCGATGATTGCATTCCAGGGAACTGAAGACACTTTCTTTCTAAAATCCTCTGAAAGACGTTTTGCAGCCTCACCGATCACAAGTAACTGTCTTTCCACTGCATATCGCAACATCTTGTCCGCCTTGAAGCGGTGCAAGTCAATACCGGCTACAAATCGTTCAATATCATGAGCAGCTGAAATTATGTCGAAAATGAGGGCGGCATCTCTATCCTCAGGATGCATAGAGGGGTACCCTCTCCGCTAATATCCTCTTACGACGGATAGGGTTGACCAGAGAATCTTTTTCTATCAGATCCACCTGGGTTCCCATTATTTTCTCAAGATCTGATTTTATAATTAATAAATCCAGGTAGCTTATCTGTGTGTCAGTTTGGAACTCGATGAGGAGGTCTATATCACTTGATTGTGTTGCATCACCTCTTGCATATGAGCCGAAAAGGAACAGATTCTTCACGCCATGTTCTTTGCAGTATATCCTGACCTCTCTGATAATTGAATCCGGTATTCCCATTACATACCTCCTGCTGAAATATGTGAAGAGGCTATTAAGGTGTCATGTATCTGATATGAACAATATTTCTTTGGTTCATGAACCGATTAAACCCCGCCCCCATTCCGGGAAACGGGGCTCTAAACGAATCTACTGATTACTCACGTAAGATTACGTTACTTTCGCCAGTCTGAGATTACTCATTCAGGGAAACCTTAGAACTCCGCTTCTGCTGACGAGGGATTGACCTGTACTACCAGCTGGTACAGCCGTCTACGATACTTCCGTGGTTATGTCCTTCAGGCAATGGGCAGGTGATAGCATACGTATCACCTTCCGGATTCGTTTCATACAGATACATAGTGTCACAGGCGGGGCATTCCACATCCCAGTTACCCATGACTTCCTCAAGATCACTAAGTACTTCAGGAAAGCGGTTATTTTCTGCAAAGTACATAGAACATCCTGTAGCAAGAGACATCAAATGACCCCGACAATAGTCGAGATAATTGGAAGGATCGTAGGGCCAGCTTTGCTCTCCATTCAGGATATTTCCGTGTGATGGAATCACGTTTGAAGGGCAGGCTATATAACAATTCTCATCGTCGCATGAAATAATATAATCACCGTTCACAGGACAATATATGGAATCAACAGGAATGCAGAAGAACTGCTGAAGATCTTCAATGCTGTCAGGATAGCAATTGTACAGTCCATAATACATGGAACATGCTGCTTCGAGGCTTAGCATTCGTTCATGACATACTTCGGTATACTCGGAAGGATCGGGAGGCCAGCTTGTATATCCATTCCATATATGACCATGAGACATCTCTGCGCCTGAGGGACATTCTATGTAGTATTCATAACTGAAATTTCCTGAAAATATGTATTCTCCGTTTACAGGACAGTAAATTGATTCGACCGGAATGGGAAGAAACTCCTGAAGATCTGCAATATTATCCGTATATTCATTATGCCACGCATAGTGCATTGTCTGAGCGTCTCCAAGCAATTCCAGATATTCATGACAGATTTCCTCAGCACTGCCGCCATCGTGCCAGCCTGAACTGTGCCCTGTTACGGGCTGCGTTACGCTCTGGCCTGTATCCTTTCTATTACCCACAAGTATCCCCGTTAGCCAATTGCCAGCCTTCAGTCAGATCAGCCAATCGTTTCCAGCCTCTCCATAAAGTAATTGTTCCGGGGAATCCATCCCCTTTTCGAGCAAGGAATCCTCCAAGTCTCGCAATCCAGACT
>JAUVEU010000125.1 GCA_030594645.1 Candidatus Aegiribacteria sp. | reverse complement strand
CAGCCCGTTCCACATCCCTTTCCCGGATCACCATGGAAACCGGTTGATATCAGTTCACTGGATGGCTGCCACATGACAGGATATTTCCTGGACTCCGGTAAGGATTTAATCATCATGGTTCACGGACTTCACGGCAATATTGCATCGATTGCAAAACCCGGCATAATCTTCAGCCGTATGGGATTTTCGGTATTTCTCGTTCCACTCAGAGGGCATGATGGACATCCCGTTGCAGTTACTTCCGGAGGACCTGCTGAAGTATACGACCTTGCAGGAGCTATCTCTCACCTGAGGGGGGAAATGGGATTTTCAACGAGCCGAACGATACTTTACGGTTCATCAATGGGCAGCATAACTGCGCTGAAGATGTCCTTTATCCTTGGAGAGCCCGTTGCCGGGATCATATGTCATGGAGCTTACAGGAACTTCTTTACTGCGGCGCAAAGGAAACTGGGAAGCTTGAGGAAGAAGATTCTGAAGCAACTGATTCCTGCAGGCGCAAGAAGAGGGCTTGAAATATTTCAATCCGATGATTACGTTAATGATTATACTTCAACCAGATACGTATTTATCAATGGTACCTGTGATAGAATATCGCCTCCTTCAGTAGGCGTTCAGCTCGCTTCCGAGTATGGTGGTCTTTTCATAGCGCTTAATGAAGCCCGGCATCCTGTCTGGAATGCAGATAGATGGAGCCAGCCGCAGATTGAAGCCGCCTTCAGACTGTCTTTGGAATACATCAGAGGAAGACAAACCACACCTGTGGTAGTTGACGAATCGGGATTTATCCATGATTTTCCTATCATACTTGAAATCAACTGAAGGAAGACAAATGACAAATATCAATCAGGCGACGGAGATGCTGCTTGCATTTTCCTCGTTACTGAAGGACCTGCAGGAGGAACTTGATTCGGGTTCTGAGCTGCCTTCAAACAATATTGAGAATCTGGATGCCTATCAGGTTTTCATGTCGCAGCTGATTCTGCTTCAGAGAGATCTTGAGGATTTTATAGAGAATGCTGTAACCCTTGAACTTTCAATGCAGGAAATGCCTGTTCAGGTTCTGGATTTTTCTTCAGAATGGGAACGGTTCAACTAAGGTATCGTCGTTTTGCCCATCCTACAGCAATCGCTGTGAATAACAGAACCAGAATCGTAATCAGAAGTCCGGATACGAGCTTTTCCGTTTTTCCCGCACTTACTGATCTGGAAGTTAAAACAGGTATCTGAACCCAGGTATAGCGCCCCCCTGTGCACTCAATGACTGAAAGCCCTTCTGTTCTGCACCGAGCACCTTCGTGATCAGTCCATGTCCAGTATGATTCTCCGAATTCAATTCTGAATGTTTCATTGATGCTCTGGAAGCTCGTTCGCGGTCCCGAATTAACCGAAAGCCCTTCCTTGTCAGCAAGGAGCAGCAGGAGGGAATCCGGATTGGAATACCTGTTGGGAACCTCGGCTGATGCATGAGTTGACCAGAAGGTTGATCCATCTGTTCCGGTTCGGTGATCACAGAGTTCAAGAAGGAATTCCTCAGGAGTGGAAGCGGAAAGCAGAAATACAATCAACAGACTTGTCCACATATTTAACCCCTGGTCGCTTTCCTGATAGCGGAGAAGAGTTTATCAGGGTCTATTGGAAGCTGAAGATGCGTAACACGGGTTGTTACAGAGGGAATGCCTGTGGACAGACCGGAGGCTACAAGTACAGGCTGTCCCGGAATTCTTGCAGTAAGTGCATTGGCATAATGAAGGTTGCTCTGATCCAGTCTGCAGATAATCGCTCCTGCATTCTCCTGCTTTACAGCCATTTCTCTGGCGGATTCTGTATAGAGAAAGCTTTTTGAGCCAACATCCGAAAGTACATCGCGGCAGAGTTCAGTGAATGCTTGAAGAGGTGAGTAGATAATTGCATCGAATTCCCTTTCGTTTTTTCCTGCTGCAGGAAGAGCAACCTGCAGAACCTCTTCCCCGGGAGACCCGGCCAGCCAGCCGCCGAAACCCTGGAATAGAATGCTCAATTTTTCAAGAGCGGATGAGTGTTCAGTGAAATGCAATCCATGCAATCTGAAACGGAGAACATGATACCGACCCGGAAGAAATGAAAAAGCTCCGGTTTCCGGTGTATTATCAAGCCATCCGGTTTCGAGACCTGTCCACCTGTCCGGACACATGGGAGCAAGTATGTGCAGGAGACCTGAAAGCAGATCAGTTGTAACTTCACGGGAGAACCATACGGGAGCCCCATCGCTGGTAGTATTGCTGGAAATATCGAACTCCCATCCTTCCCTTCTGCACGCTGTAGAGAGATACTCCGCAAGGGAACCAGGTTCAGAAGAGGCTGACATTGTGCCGGGGCCAAGAGGAGCAATAACCGCAATTCCAGCTCTGTTTGAATCAAGGACTGTATGATGGATCAGATTTCCCGATTCAATCCGACTGATTCTGCTGAAACATTTCATACTTTTCCAAATGAATTCGACAGGCTCAGGGATGAAAATACCGGTCAGCGCAGATCTGAATTGCGAGAGTACGGACGGGCAATCAATCCTGTCCAGTATTCTCGCAGCATTCTGCTCACATGCTTGATCTGTGCCAATCCCGGTTGCTTCCTGAAACCATCCATTCCATGATATGATTTCACCTGTGGATGTATACGTCGCAGTTCCACCTGGAAAGCGTTCACTCCGGCTATCGCTTTCTTCAGCGGTATTTTTGTTCTCAGGCAGTTTTGTCCAGGTTACAAGGAATCCATTACGTGAAGGATGAATTTCCTCGATGAATCCCTGGTGATTTTCAAGTTTTGCGCTTTTCTTCCCGGTAGCGGAAAGATGGTCAACAGGGCAATCAGCGCATTGTCTAGAGTATCCGTAAAACTGATAGCAGTGAGAAATACCCAGTGACCGCCCCTGCCAAAGAACATGAGTATCCTTCATCAGCACAGCCTGCAATGATGAAAAATCAGGGAGTATTTTCTCAGGAATATTCATTGACGCAAGATCGTATTTTCTGAGAATCTTTCCGAAGGCGTCTACGGTTGAGTAAGGGACTTCTCTTTCATCATCCCAGGCAGTGAGCAGAATATAGCCGTCTTTCAAGACGGTGATATGTGTGTCTTTGAAACATTCCTCCAGAGGACGGTCGGAGATAAGCAGATCTCTGATTTCGCTGTCAGCTCTGCTGTTCGCTATCGGGCTGGCTGACTCCTCTGGTCCGAATATCGCTATTACAGAAGCACCAAAACCTGTTGCTGCAGTGTCAAGAACCTTTTCGAGAGCTTCTGTGTCCTGCAGACCTGAGGGTTGAAAGTCCAGTTCATGAAGCAGTGCCTGTAGTTTATGTTCTCCATAAGCAACTCTGAATTGTTCATACCTCATTGAAACAGCAGGCATCAGCGCGTCCGCTTTGCGCTGCAATCTGTCAGCATCACCTCTCCAGGGAGCAACAAGAAGAATATTCCCATACGGGTAGACGAGGCACTGTCCGGTGAAACCCAGTGGAGAATCCTCACCGCCGGAGTCGACCCAGACAGGATACTGGAGATTTTCTGATTCGAAAGCGCTGGTAGTTTCGAAATGTTCTGTATCTATTTCAACGTTAATCATACTTACTGGAACATACCCCTGTACCGACCTGACCATTAGAACTGCAGCTTCGAGTTCGAGTACATCAATGAGGTAGGCCAGAAGATCATCCGTTCCCTGAACATTCATGCTTGCAAGGCGATCAAGCTCCTCAACGGGGAAATTCAGTCCCCTGGGCTGCTGAATAAAGCTGTAGTCCATTCCGCCGAAGTTATTAGCTGTTCTGGAGAAGATCAGCCTGTATCCTTTGCCTTTCTTGTCCAGGAAAGTCACATATCCCTGGTCCTGATCGGAATTGTCAAGCAGTGATGAGATCAACTCGCTTTGCGAGAGTTCCCATGGTGTATATCCGAGAAGGCATAGAAAACCAGGAGACACAATTGGTAAATGTCTTTCAGGGATTACTCTGATAAAAGGAATAGCTGGATTAGATAGAGTATTTTCTTCTGTTTCAAGGTAATAAACAAGAAGGGATGACTCACTATCCATCCTTGCTGCCGTAAACAGTGGGGTTAAACCAGGAGAGAACCAGACCATACTGAACTCGTCTGTCAAAGGCCATCTGCTGAAAAGGGAGGAAATATCCTTCCCCTTCAGGTCAGGTATCTCCTTTACCGATCCATCAGATCCGGTGCCTGTTGCCTCTTCGATTATCTCTCCGGAGAGCGAAATTCGCAGGAGCATTTCCGTCGAATTCAGGGTTTACCTCCATTTTTTACATACTACAATATAACAATACTTCTTCCCGACTATTATGGGAACTCCCGGAGGAATACAGTGTTAAACATACAGAAAGGTGACGAATCAGGATGCGTAAGCCTAATTGCCGTAATACCAATATGATAGATGCGTCCTTGACATCTTTCTGCGATGTATGCATATATCGGTTCCACTTTGAATTGAACTGATTCAGCGAGTTAACTCTTACTGATGCAGTACGTCGGAAAAAGGGTTGACAAGGATAGTGGTACGTTCTAGGTTATAAGTTCGCGCTGCGGAGCGCAAGATCTTTGAAATCTGTGAGAAGACAGCATCGCAAGAGCATGGTCTGTGTCGGTTCCTTGAGTCAGTCCCATTTGGGACTGGCACTTGGCTCATAACGAGCGGATCTGCGAGCTATAGCAGATCGGACCATATAAAAATGAATAGCAAACTATACAGGTAAATAATCCTATATAAATATATACGGAGAGTTTGATCCTGGCTCAGGACGAACGCTGGCGGCGTGGATAAGGCATGCAAGTCGAACGAGAACGGAACAGCTAATTCGTTAGTAGTTCCTAGTAAAGTGGCGAACGGGTGAGTAACACGTGGATAACATACCATTCAGTGGGGAATAACATCGGGAAACTGATGCTAATACCGCATATGTCATTTCGATTAATTTGATATGATGAAAGGGGGGGCTCCTTCGGGACCTTTCGCTGATTGATTGGTCCGCGTCCCATTAGCTGGTTGGTGGGGTAATGGCCTACCAAGGCGATGATGGGTAGCCGGCCTGAGAGGGTGTCCGGCCACACTGGGATTGAGATACTGCCCAGACTCCTTCGGGAGGCAGCAGTCGAGAATCTTCCACAATGTACGAAAGTATGATGGAGCGACGCCGCGTGTGTGATGAAGGCTTTATGAGTTGTAAAACACTGTCAGAGGGGAAGAAAAAGCGTATGTACAATACACATACGCTCTGACGTACCCTCAGAGGAAGCTCCGGCTAACTCCGTGCCAGCAGCCGCGGTAATACGGAGGGAGCAAGCGTTGTCCGGAATCATTGGGCGTAAAGGGCACGTAGGCGGTTAAGTAAGTCGAATGTGAAATCTC
>JAUVEU010000039.1 GCA_030594645.1 Candidatus Aegiribacteria sp. | reverse complement strand
CCTATCTTAATTCATGATTTTAATCGACTTGGAAAGAACTACGGTGGAGGGCGGATGGGTGAGTAGTGTAGGGTTACCCCCCCCCAGTAACAATAAACAGTGTTTTCTATATTCTGATTTTCATTGAATTGATTGGATTCTTCTATATCAGACAGGTTACATTGATTTGAACTGTTAGCAGATATGGTAGGCATTATTGATCTGTTTCTGATTGAATCGTGAATACAAATCATATAGTTTCATTGGAAGATTATAATTCCCTGTTTTATTAAATCAAGTGCTCTCAAAAGAACAATTGTAGAATGCATTAAATCCAGAGGAACAGGCAGCTTCAATTATTTAGTGATAAGCCTATATCAAGAAGATGAGACCTACATGGAGAAATTCCTGAGCGGGCTTATGATTTCCATATGAGCTTATTGATAGATAACATACGAATACTATTGAGTTAATTATGTTGTGAAATACTTACGAGGTTAGATCATTCTCCGGAAGGTCCCAGTGGATCGGCCAGGGAATGTCTTCTTTAACAGCATCTGATGAAAGCAACTTACTGCGGAGTTCAGTGAACTCGTTCAAACCGTTCATCCCCAGCTCAAGTTTAATGATTTTTGAATACGCCTGAGCGTAGCAGGAAAGGGCTTCCTCAGTTCTGCCCTGATCGAAGAAAAGGATTCCAAGGTTCCCAAGATTGAGACATTCGTTAACCACATCTCCAATCTCAAGTGATATCCTGATGGCACTGTTGTAGCATTCAAGGGATTTTTCAGGTCGATTCTGAATCCTGTGCAGGTTACCCAGATTCCCAAAGGTTATCCCCTGATTAATGGTATCGCCCACATCCATTGCTATTCTGAGGGCGTTCTCATAACACATTCTTGATTCATCCAGTGCATTCTGGTTGAAATGCAGATTTCCAAGGTTCGCATATACAATACCCTCGCTTCGGCGATTCCCGAGTTCCTGGTGTATCTCCAGAGCTTTCATGTAGCATTCAAATGCGTCAGATGTTCTTCCCTGACTATTGAACAGAATACCCAGATTACCAAGGGTCTTCCCTTCACTTCTGCGGTTCCCGACTTCACGATGAAGCTCCAGCGCCTTCTCATAGCACTCCTGTGCTTCCGCCAGCCTTTTCTGCTTGTAATTCAGATTACCAAGATTGGAAAGTGTTTTACCTTCACCGCTTTTGTCACAGGCTTCATGTGCATTGTCCCTGGCTTTTTCGTAGTACTCCCTCGCCTCTGTCATTCTCCCTGTTTCCATGTAGAGATCGCCCAGATCTCTCTGTATCTCCATAAACCAGTCCTGAAGCAGGTTCTCTTCAGCAATACCGTACATACGGAAAAGAAGTTTTTCCTGCTCTTCCCTTCTGCCGAGAAGGCCAAGAGTTACATGTCTCTTTATCAACACCTCAAGAAGCTGCTGATTACGCTCCGGCTGTTCAGGAAGCTCCTGCAGCCATTTCTGGAGTTTGCGGGACAAATCAAGAATAACACTGTGCTGATAGCTTGCGGCTGCATGATTCAGTGCCTTCATTCCCCAAAGGATAGCCTGATCAATGTCGCCTGCCATTTCCCAATGGTACACAAGTATGCCTGCAATCTTTTCTTCTTCTTCAACGTACAGGCTTAACATTGATTCAGCAGCTGTCCGGTGCAGAAGTTTTCTGTTACTCTCAAGTATGCTGTTGTAGGCGGTGTCATGTATGAGAATGTTTCTAAAAAAGTACTTCTGCTCGAAGGCGGTTCCCTTACCGATAAGAAACTTCTTCAGTTCTAGATTCCTGAATACGCTCCTGTTAAAATCAAGGGACAGCTTTTCCACCATACTGCTGTATAGCTTCAGCTGAAACTCAACACCCAGAACGGATGATTTCTGAAGTACACTCTTCCACTCCAAGGGAAGATGATCCAGACGGGATTGGAGAAGGCCCGCAAGTGAAGATGGGATGTAGATCTCACCGACAGGGCTGCTGAAATCCCAATGACCATCGGTCTCCTTTAGCACGTCCGATTCCACAAGATCCAGAATAAGCTCCTCAAGGAAGAATGGATTTCCCTCCGCGTGTTCAAGAAGGAAGCTTTCAACTACCCCTGCTACATTTCCACTGCCGCTCTCACTTATTCCGGAAAGTATCTTATCCAGGAGTTCACGGCAGGCTTGATCATCAACTTCTGAAATCGTTATTTCTTCAATGTCTGCTGAACTCGGCTTTATATCGAACTCGACGGCTTCACCATTCTCCCTCTCCGGTCGGTAAAGAAGAATAAACATCATCGCTGAGTCGGTGGAACAATTAGCGATAACGAATTCCAGAATTTTGCGGCAGGTACTGTCGATCCAGTGAAGATCATCGAGTATTATCAGTAGACGTTTTTCCTTTGAAAGCATCCTGAAAAGGTTGCAGAATGCTATTCTGGTCTCCAGTGCCCTGGTTCGTACATCGAGTTCCTCCAGCCTATGATCATCGGACTTTATCGAGAGAAGATCAGCAAGGAAGGGAAGTGAGGAAAGCAGTGCAGCATCATCACTGAGTGCAAGTATCTTATCCTTAAGCTCTCTGTAATCAGGTTTACTGCCGTGCTCGATACCGAAGAAATCTCGAAGAAGGGTCGTCCAGAGCCAGTAGGCAGGCTGAGCGAATGACAATGTATGTCCGTTGAGCACCAGAATATCCCTGTTCATGCAGCATTCCCGTTTTGAGAATTCCCAGACCAGGCGGGATTTTCCAATACCAGCCTCACCCTTAATACCCAGAACAATATGCCTTGGACCTCCCGCAGGATTTTTTCCGGTTTCACCGCAAGTTTGCATTCTGAGTTTCTTCTCAAGAACAAAAAGCTCATCCGTCCTGCCAACAAAGGTGGAAGTTGTGACTCTAACAATTCGTTCCCACCGCGTTCCAGAAATATCCCCAAGTCCCGTTGGCTGGAAGGCGTATACGGGATTCGAAATCCCTTTGAGAGAAATGTCACCCATATCCTCCCAAAGCACCATATCACCACATTTCTCCTGAACAGATCTGGTCACCAGAATAGTGTTGATATCAGCGGCTTCCTCCATTCTGGATGCCAGGTTTACTGCATTTCCCATTGCCGTGAGATGCCCTATAGCATCGGGGGCAACAGTAACCGAGCCTGTATTAATCCCGATCCTTGCTGTTACGGAAATCCCGATCTCAGACAGTATATCACTTGCAGTCCGGATAGCGTCGAGCATCCTCAGGCCGCAGGTAACAGCTCGCATGCTGTCATTCTCCCCGGCTTTCCTTGCTCCGAAAATAACCATTATCCTGTCGCCTTCGATCTTGTCTACGTAACCACCATAGTGGCAGGAGATATCTACAAGAGCATCCATGATACCCTTGGCGATATCATGAACATCCTCATGATCCAGCTTTTCGGAGATGGAAGTGAACCCGCCCAGATCAAGATAAAGTATCGCTGTATTCCTTCTCTCTCCAGGCTTGAGCTCAGCAGTTTCATAGTTTCCAGTAGTATCGGCTCCATGGCTCCGGATATGCAATTTCTGAAGCAGTGAAGCTAATTCCTGCGGCATTATATTCTCCATTTGACAAGTTTCGAATCCAGGAACTATCTGCCAATATATGTGAAATACATTGTTAAGGGTCAGGGCTTGAAAGTTAGCGTAAGGGTCAGGTCTTAATAAATCAGCGTTTCCAATGCTAATTTATAAGCCCTGACCCTGTTTGCTAAATGCTAACTTTCAAACCCTGAACCTATAATGAAGGATTCACTCCCCTGAAAGCAGTTTTTGTGCGGTATCCACGTCTATCTCACCATTACTAAGCTTCTTGAGAACCTCAGATGGATCCTGTGGCGGCTTATCTCCACTTAATTCACTGAACATATCCTCTATCCTCAGTCGAACAGTCGGGTATGATACACCCAGTTTTCTCTGAACCTGTTTGAGATTACCCCTGGCCTCAAGGAAAAGATCAAATAGTTCACGATGATCTCCCTCCAGACTACATACAGGGCACAGATCAAATTCGCCATTAACTTCTGTATCACACGAACTGCACTGAAGTTTAACAACAATCAATTTGTCACCGCATGACGGACACTTAGGGGGCATGATACTGTCAGTCATCGTCTTCTGTCTCCCCACCTTCCTCTACTATTTCCCGATCACTGATCGAGATGTCTCCACCCATGGTTTTCAATCTGATACCAGGAGCATCTTCATCTCCTGACAAACATACTCTTACTCTGGAAGCACCGAATTGTCCAGACCTGCTTATCTCGCCAACACCTTCCTGAACATTGATATCACCTCCGTAGGTCTTTGCAGAAATAACGGCTTTTGTGTCCTTACGTAAACCTACGTTGATATCGCCACCCATTGTCACAGCAGCGGAATCCTCATCCCACAGATCAGTCAGTGAAATGATAATGTCACCTCCCATTGTTTTTGCATTGAAACCATGTGATGCTTCCAGAATGCTGATATCTCCTCCTGCGGTCTTCACATTCACGGGAGTTTTTACTCTTGTAACGGTAATATCACCGCCATTTGTGCTGGTACTCAGTTGTCGAACAGTCTCCGGTATACTCAGTGTAATATCACCCTCATCCCACTTCAGCCAGACAGATTCGCCATCTCGCAATATAGATACTTCGGGCGCATCTTCACCGATAACTGCGCATGATGAACCATCAACACCTTCAAGATTTATGTCAGCTCCGCTCCTTGATCGCTTATTTGATATGTATAATTCTGTTCCTTCATTTAACTCAATTTCACCATCGAGTTTCCCGGAATACTTGAATCGATCCTTGTCGATATTAAACATCTCTGTTGAAAAGTTCTCATTGATACCTGATACAGCATCGCCAACAATATTCTTGACCATGTGCCCGATTTCGCGCATGTCATCAAGACCCATGCCGTGACCCCTCATTGATTCGAGTATCATTTTTTTCTGCTTCTTCATTCTTTGCGCAGGTGAATCATGCTCTCGTCTTTTCCGCTCTCCTTCCTCCAGCGCAGTAAGTAATTTTACACCATCGTCAGCAGTTATCTTACCTTCAGAAACCATCTGAAGAATTTCTTTCTGTTCCTCACTCATGACTACTCCTTTCTAGGGTTTCATATTTTCAGGCCTATATATAAATACTACTTTATATATTGTCAAATTCCTTTTCTATTTTAATAGTTTTCAGCTATACTCTTCATGCTTATCAGACCGTGTTGACAAAATACCTGAAATATATTATTCTAACGTTCGTTGGAATGTTAGTATATGAAGGGAACAAATGAACAAACCTGATTTCTTCAGCAAAATCTCAGTTCTTGGTAAAGCACTGGATTCACCGGAACGGCTGCGAATACTCGACAGTCTCTGCCAGGCTGATAGAACTGTTGAGGATCTTGCAAGTGTACTTGATTTACCGGTGAAGACTGTTTCCCATCACCTGCAGAAGCTGAGACCTTCAGGTTTTGTAACATTTCAGAAGAAAGGCAGACATTCTCTTTACTCTGTCTCCTGCACCGGCATCATAACTATAATGAGTAATCTCAAGAACCTGTCAATTGAGTTACTTCCGGACATGAAACTCCATATGAAGGAACTTGAAACTGCCCGGCATAAGTTTCAATGCCCCGATGACTCGAATCTGACCGACTTAGTCAAATCCGGAAAAGTAATAATAATCGACGTCCGGGATACCGAAGAATTCAATTCCGCGCATCTCCCTGCTGCTGTCTCTGTTCCTATCAATGAACTTGAAAATTTCATCTCCGAATTCAAAGACACCCGGACAGTTCTTGCGTATTGCAGTGACATTTTCTGCGATCTCGCTGACAGAGCTGTCACACAGATGAGAAAAGCCGGTTTAACTGCTTTCAGATTGGAAGACAGTGTCACCGGTAGAATCTCTCAAAAATCATGGAGAAGTCAGGTTTCTGAAACCCTCCATATAGAGAAAGGTAAGTAGAATGAATGCTAAATATGTAATAACCGGGCTGATCAGTTTCATTGCCGGAGCCGCTCTTGTGGGAATCGTCGGGATTTCCGTTGCCCCTGGTATGATGATCAATGAAAGTGAAAGTCTTTATTCATATGATGATACCGTTGAAATAATCCAGGCAGAGGCAGAAGCGCTTGGCTGGAAAATCCCTGCGGTTCACGTAATCAGCAACTCGGTTGCTGGTGGCGGATATGATGTGGCTCCTGTCACCGTAATCGAATTATGCAAGGTAGATCTCGCAGGACAGATACTCTCGGATGATGAATCCCGCGTGGTGTCTTCCATGATGCCCTGCCGGGTAGCAGTATACGAAACATCTGAGGGCGACGTAATCGTTTCGAGAATGAACACAGGTATGATGAGCAAGCTCTTCGGCGGTGATATCGAAAGACTTATGGCTGACGCTACGTCTGAGACCGAACAGATACTTGGGACAGTTCTTCCAAATTAGCAAGAGGTATATCTGCGAAAACCGGAAGCTTGAATGGACTTCCGGTTTCCCGATATCTTCGTTATAACACTTTACATTCCATGTCTTAATAAATCATATACTAAATGTCAAAATACAAGGTCTGACCCCCGCCGCTGAGTGCCGCAGTGTTTTATGTCTCCCCTTAGAACCTCAAGACCGTGATCAATTACAGTAAAAGCGAATTCAGCACATTCTACGGCTGCTTTCTCACTTCCAGGCAGATTAATGACAAGTGTCTTTTTTCTTATGCCTGCAACTGCTCTGGACAGCCAGGCTGAATTGACTGTTTCCGCTGATTTCTGTCTTATCATTTCAGGAATACCGGGAACATTCCTTTCGCAGACCATTATAGTCGCTTCAGGAGTAACGTCCCTTATCGAAAATCCGGTTCCGCCTGCTGTGAACAGCACATCCAGGAAACCATCATCGCACCACTTTGTCAATTCTGCCGATATTTCAGTCACCTCATCAGGAACTACTGCATACCTTGCGGGAAGAAATCCGTTAATGCTGAGTAATTCTATCAATGCGGGGCCGCTCAGGTCAGAATAATCCCCTCTGGATGCTGAATCACTTACCGTAAGTACTCCTGCGGTGAAACCGGAATTTCTAAGCACTTCAATCGTATCGCCCGGTTTTACAGTTCCGCCTGTGAGCACCTCCGCAAAAACACCTTCAACTGGAAAGATGTTCTTTTGAATGACATTGTCAGCGTGACCGTCGGAGTTATCCTTCCCTATTTCAGTAACCTTTACAATTGCTGAATCGCCAAGTTTGATCTTTACTCCGGGAAGCAGTGTATGAAGTTCAACCGCTCCGCCGACATCGATATTCTCACCACAGCATCCGGGGAAGGTGCTGATCCCTTCCGATTCCATTCTGGCGAGAGATAGTTCGGATAGAATCGAGATCTGACGCGAACCCGGACCGGCGTGCGCATCACCTTCAATTCCATGATTCTCAATCAGTATGACTGAATCCTGTTTTATCTTTTTAACCTGTCTTCTTACAGACAGACAGACTGCTGCTACCCTTGCCATAAATACTCTCCTGATTTCCCCCCGCTTTTCTGAAGGAGTCTCACATCGGTTATTTCCATCGCGCGATCAAGTGCTTTGGTCATATCGTAGATAGTCAGAAGAGCAGCCATTACTCCAATAAGAGCTTCCATTTCGAATCCGGTAGACTCTCTGCCCTTCACAGTGCAGACTGCGGTAACTGCAGTTCCGTCTTTCGTCAGTTCAACCTCGGTCCCGCCGATCCTTATTGGATGACAAAGCGGTATGGTTTCCCATGTTTTCTTCACCGCCTGAATTGCAGCTATTCTGGCGGCAGCGAATACGTCACCCTTGGGAACCGAATCATCGTCAATTGCTCCCGAAGCGTTATCTCCCAGCAGGATACGACCTGATGCTCTGGCATACCTGTCAGATGGTTCCTTGCCGGAAACATCAACCATTCTTGCTTTACCCTTATCATCGATGTGACTCATACTATTCATATCTACCCACCAATCTTCCACATTGCAGCGCTAACACAGCCGCCATGTGAATCCGGCTTGTTGATTACCATTTGCTGTACCAGCCTGGAGATGCTTTCATCATCAGCTCCGTTACGCACAGGTTCCCTGATAGAAACTTCTTCTGATGATGCAAGACAGGGTACAAGCATGCCACTGGCAGAAAGCCTTATTCTGTTGCAGTTTTTGCACATAGGATCAGAGAAAGGTGCAATGATCCCGAATGTATCCGCACCGTCTCCAACTGTATAGATTCCAGATGTACCACCATCATCTTTCCGACGACGAATGATTCCAGAATGCGAAGCGTGTTCAATGATCTCATCCCTTGAAACGAAAATGCTCTGGTTGAGCCTGGAAGACATGTGCTCGATGAAACGGACAGTGACACCTATTCTGTTTCCCCATTCGAGGAATTCATTTATTTCGTCATCGTTGACTCCACGCATAAGGACGCAGTTTATCCTGACAGGTTTCAGTCCTGCATCAAGCGATGCATGAATCGATTCCTCTATGTCATGCAGGGAGATGTCTCTCCGTGTGATCTTTTTCAGTCTGTGATCCCGCAGGCTGTCCAGACTGATATTCACTCTCTGTATTCCAGCTTCAGCAAGCTGATTCGACATCTGCTGCAGAAGTAATCCATTGGTTGTCAGGGTAAGCTCTTCAATTCCGAAAAGGGAAATCCCTTTTATTATCTGCAGCACCCCTCTTCGCACAAGGGGTTCACCTCCGGTTATTCTCACTTTCGACAGGTTAAGCGTATCGTTGATAATCCGAACCACGCGCACGACCTCTTCAACACTCAGGATATCGGCATGATCAATTAGAGGAACGCCTGATTCCGGCATACAATAGACACACCTGAGATTGCACCTGTCAGTCACGGAAAGTCTCAGATAATTAATTTCCCTTCCGTTCCGATCTTTCACGCGAAGGATAGTTCCCCGGCAGTTGAGTAGAAGAAATGGAAAGGGAGGATGTCTCCGGATCTAAGACTCAGCACATCTTCACCTGCAAGTGCAAGAGCGTTTACGTTCACTGTACTCATCAGATCACCTGAACCGGAACTCTCAGGATGATGCAGTTTCCAGGTATGACTTTCACGGTAAGCTATAACCCTGAGAAAATGTAGTCTGCCTGGTTTTTTGCGGTAATCAGACGTCAGTTCTCCATGATATATACGTTTATGGTATCCTTTGCAGCCGGCTCTCTTTCTGAGAAGGGGAAGTACATATTCCTCTATGGAAACCATCACTGAAACAGGATTGCCAGGAAGCCCGAAAACAGGTCTTCCTTCCGGATCGCTTCCGAACAGCAGAGGTTTGCCAGGTTTCTGCGCTACAGCTCTGAAATGTAACTCCACTCTGAGAGATTCAAGAACTGAAGGGACAAAATCCCTTGTACCCTTTGATACACCTCCTGCCACGATAAGCACATCGGTGCTACTCAGAAGCTGCTCAAAAGTCGCCTTCAGCGATTCGGGATCATCCGCGGAATGAACAGATAGATCCACAGGAAATCCACCCAATGATAACTGTGCATTCATAATAGGCATATTCGCGTTTCTGACAGTACCGGGAGATGGTATCCATGTTGGTGGAATGACTTCTGTTCCGGTTGTAACAAGCACAATCCGCGGTTTACTGTACACGTCCAGAATGCCCCTGCCTGCAGCGGCAGCTATACCAAGATGCTGGCTGGCCAGCCTGGTGCCATGCTCCAATACCGTCTGACCCTCCTTGATATCCTGACCCCTCCAGCAGATATTGGCTCCCGGATCCGGTACTTCATCGAGGTAAAGAACGGATTCCTCAACTCTGGAATTCTCAACAATCACAATTCTGTCGGCACCTTCGGGAACCGGAGCACCGGTCATGATCGGAGCAGCCATACCCGGTTTAAGAGTTACCTCAACTGAATCGCCCGCAACAATCTCTTCAATAAGCTCATATCTCAGACCGTTTCCAGTAATCGCAAAACCATCCATGGCTGAGCGATTGAATGGCGGCATGTCTATATCGGAACGGATATCAGTTGCCAGCACAAAACCATCCGCATTATCAATAGGTACTTGAATAACAAACGGTTGTCCTGAATTTTCAAGTACTATTTGGAGAGCATCTGCAGTAGAGATCATCATACCTCCAGTTGATTCAACAGATCTCTGAAATCCGATTCAGATCTGTCCCAAATTTCAATGATTCTCTCGGCCAGCCTGGTGAGATTACTTCCTCCACCTTTCGAACCGCCACGATCACTGGTTATCAGTTCTGCGCCAAGTCTGTTTTCAGCATCCCGAAGCAGGAGCCATACCCTCTTATATGGAACTCCGGTTTCCTTGGCAGCCTGAAGGATGGACCCGGTACTCCTAACCGCTTTCAGAAGATCAATTCGACCCTGACCGAAGAGCGATTCACCATCCAGTTCTATCCAATGTTTGCCATTTATCGAAAGGGAGGAAATACCCTTGATATTCATAAGAGCAGGTACAATAGCGGAGATCTTTTCAGCCTCAATTGCTGACAGTGGGCTGAAGGCAGTCAGGTCAGCTTTCCTGGACAGCTCATCGGCACCCGGCTTTCTACTGGAATCAGATATGAGATGTATATGATAATCAGGTTTTTTCAGTTTTAGAATGGAATTACTTTCCCATATCTGGATATCAGCGTCAGAGTATATTTCATCCACAGCTTCAATTAGTTCCTGCATACGGGAGTATCGGAAGAAGACTGCATTTGCAGCTCCCGCTTCCGAATATCGATCTGTGTCAGATCCCTCAGGCCCACGACCGGTTTGAATACCACTCCGTCCGTGTGTACCTCTTGATAATTTTATACAGGAGACTGACAGCCCGATCGAACTGAATTTCTCAATCAGTTCACAGGCCAGAAGTGTTTTCCCCAGTTTTCTCCCTTCAGAACTGATCACTATCTGGCGCTGCTGTTTAACCTTGATATCTCACCATCCTACAAATATCAGCGTTGTATACAATAAACATAACGGAATACTCGATATTTGAACACTATGAAAGGTAGAAAAAGTACTTATAGAAATATTCGCTACTAATCCGCTGTTATTGTCGAATTTGATATTAATTTATCGTGAATGTCCAGGCAGACAGGCAAGCTGACGTTTCCTGCTCGATGGTTTTAGAGCCACATAAATACTCTCTCCTGTATCCGGATGAAGACAGGTGAAGTACATTGCAGTTGCCATGGTCATTGGTGTCGGAAGAAAGATCTGGACTTTTTCAGGCCGCATATTCTGCCGGTTTAACTCGCTCTCTGTCGCATGCATCTGGTTCATACCACATCCCGGAAACGCCGCAAGTATGTAAGGCTCAATATATTGTTTCTTTCCGGCTTTTTTCGAATATTTCTCAAACAGATCCTTGAAATTCCGAAAGAGGTCCGGATCCGGTTTCCGCATGAGCTTGAGCACTTCCCGTGAAAAATGTTCCGGAGCTATCTTCAGTAAACCTGAAACATGATGTGCGGCAAGTGTTTCTATGAATCGGTGGTCCCGAAGCGCGACATCAAAGCGTATCCCGCTGGATACAAAAACATTGTTGATTCCATTAACTTGCGAAACAGAATCAAGCAAAGTCAGATACTGGTCATGATCAGTTTTGAAATTTTGACAGATTTCGGGATAGAGGCAGGAGCTTCTTTTGCACTTCTTTTCGGCGTCAGCATCGGTGCAGCCCAGACCGTAAAGATTCGCAGTGGGGCCTCCCAGGTCTGTAACTGTTCCCCTGAAATACCCCTCCAGCTTCAGTTTTTGCACCTCTCTGAGAACAGACTCGATGCTTCTGCTGCTTATCGCTCTTCCCTGATGAAGCCCAAGAGCACAGAAACTGCATCCACCCGCGCACCCTCTGACAACCGTTATCGAATTTCTGATCATCCTGGAAGCAGGTATTTCAGCCCTGTAAACCGGATGAGGTTTTCTGGAGAACGGGAGATCGTATATCCTGTCCATTTCTACAGTGCTGAGTGGATGCTGCGGTGGATAAACAACGATTACACGGCTGTCAGCCTTCTGAACAAGCGTGGAGCCGGACCATGGGTTGCTTTCTCTTTCGATCAGCTTCGTCATCTCCATGAAAGCCTGAGGTGACCGGATTACTTCCTCATGCGACGGCAGTTCCAGGTAATCACTGATATCTGAATCGTCCAATGCTTTGCTGCTCATATATATAGCGGTACCATGTATTCCCCTGAGATCACTGCCTGCTGAAATCCTGTCCGCTATCTCCCCGACGGCTTTTTCTCCCATCCCGTAGATCAGGATTTGAGCTTTCGAATCGAGAAGAATCGACTTTCTGACTTTTTCACTCCAGAAATCAAAATGACTTAATCTTCTCATGCTGGCTTCTATCCCGCCAATTACAACTGGAACTCCAGGCATTGTCTTCTGCACCATATTCACATACTTCAGAACAGCTCTGTCAGGCCTTTTCCCCGGTTTTCCCCCCTCTGAATAAGCATCGTCCGATCGAATCCGCTTCAGGGATGTGTAATGGTTCACCATCGAATCCATCGCCCCGGAAGATATCCCGACAAACAGCCTGGGAACTCCAAGGCGGAGAAAATCTTCCGTAGTACTGATATCCGGCTGAGGTATTATTCCAACCCTGTATCCAAGACCTTCCAGGTACCTTCCTATCAGCGCGGTTCCGAAAGAAGGGTGATCAACGTACGCATCCCCTGTAATCAGAATGATATCACAGGCTTCCCAGCCAAGGTCGTCCATTTCCATCCGCGAAATGGGAAGAATTTGAACAGGCTTTCTCATAATACCTCCATTTTCCGATTCAGCTGACTGAGAAGCTACAGACGTACACCAGGAGCATGTCCGACAATGAAGCATCGGCATAAAACCCACACAGCTGGCTATAATGCCCATATATTATCGTCAAATACTTCCTAGTATACTCCTCAAATCTACGAGCATTCTATCTCAACTGTGAGGCTCTTCTGCTCAATGCACATTATCGGACAAGCTCCTGGGGGTTGACAAGTCCCCTGAAAAAGCGGACACTAATAGTGAACGGTTGTTTACATTACAATTGGAAGGAGACAAATATGAATACTGAGAACGGAACGCTTTCCTCGGAAAGAGTCGCAGCCGGCAGAACGACATACTTCATCGATGTACGACAGGCGGTGAATGACAGATTCTATCTTTGTATAACGGAATCAAGAAGAATATCGGACACCGGTTTCGACCAGAATAGAATTTTCCTGTTCGAAGAAAACCTTGATGAATTCAGAAAAGCTTTTGAAAAGGTATTCTCTGAACTGGAACAGGCTGTTCTGAACAGAGGGGAGCTGCCTGAACCGGATTCATCGCAAAAGCATGCACGAACGGGCAAATTGTGGACTGAAGAAGATGAAATACTGCTGAAGAAAGAGTTCAGCAAGAACACCCCGATTGAAGAGCTTTCTGAGAAATTGCAGAGAAGCAGTTACGCAATAACCCTGAGGCTTGAAAAACTTGAATTGATAGAACAATCATCAGAAACTGAAAAAATGACAGGATAACAGAAATGTGTTAAAGAATTCAGCTGCCGATCAATTCATGCAAGCTTGAAACCCATTCTTCCAGTCTGTCCACAAGCCAGGCAGCTGATTCTGTCTTTCCGTCGTCATTTCTGAAATCAACTTTCAGTAGTTTAACACCCTTTGTTTTTCCGGCAAAACTCTTCGGAGTCTCAACGCCTGTGATGCTGGAAACAGGAATAAGGAATTTCTTTGCGGGAACAAGCATCCGGAAGTAAAGAAAGGATGATGTCAGCACAAGCACTCCATTCCCTCGAATCTGTTTCACTCCTTTCGATTTCAATCCAAACATGTTGGCCATGGGGGAAATGATCACATGTGTATGAGCCGGATACTCACGAAGAATCTCCTCCATAACTCCGCTCTGAAGACGTTTCAGAAGAAGAACAAGCACCACAGCAAGAAACAGAGCTCCTGCAGCAAAGTAAATGGCAACAGGCATTCTCAAGCCCCTCTCAGGCAGCATGTGTTCAGGAATAAACATGTATTACGCTTGGCGAAACATATTATCCCTGTTAGTTTGCCTGCATATCTCACCAGGTTTCTACTGCAACGGCGCATAAGACACCCGCATACTGCGTTATACTCACTCGGCCTTCCTTGAAGTATATACACAATACATCTGCGTCGACCTCGTTCGTATGCCTTGTCTGCAAGCGCTTCTACACCGTTTCGTTAAGAAACCTGGTAAATATGCAGGCCTAGTGATTAACGGCACAGGGAGGAAATTAAGTAATGACGCCTCTGAACGCAATGCTCTTGTTTCTTGCAGGCATCGCTGCCGGCTTCGTAAACGTTAACGCCGGCGGTGGTTCATTTCTAACAATCCCCCTCCTCATGATCCTCGGCGGTCTCCCCGCAGCCGCGGCAAACGGTACGAACAGAGTAGCAGTACTCATCCAGAACCTGGTTGCCGTCAGGAATTTTCGAAAGCACGGCTTCAAGGACATCAGGCAGGGACTGAAGCTCGGGATTTCAGCAATGGCCGGTGCTGTTATAGGGTCATTCATAGCTCTTGATATACCGGAAGGCACTTTCCGAACGGTACTGTCCATCATAATGGTTCTGGCGCTTGTAACTGTACTGCGTCCGGGAAGAAAGAACACGCAAAATGACAGTTCCGGGATTCTCAGGCATCCGGTACTCCAGATTATCGCTTTCTTTTTCATAGGTATTTACGGAGGATTCATACAGGCAGGCACCGGCTATCTGATAATCTTCTCGCTCTCAGTTATCGGAGGGCTCTCACTGGTTAAGACGAACAGCCTCAAGATCATCATCATCGCGGCTTATCTTGTTCCTTCTCTGGCAGTCTTCATCGCGAATGGTGAAGTTAAATGGTTTCCCGCTCTTATTCTTACAGCAGGAACATCTCTTGGTGGCTGGTTCGGATCGACTTTTGCCATCAGGAAAGGTGACAAATGGATCAGGGTCATCCTTGCGGTTGCTATTCTTGGGATGGCTGCAAAAATGATAGGATTGTTTTAACAATATGAAAACATTAATCATCATGTTGCTCTATTTCTTTTTCTCCGTTTCTTTCTGCGCCGGCAGCTCTCACTCTTATGTAATCCAGCTTCCTGAGCCTGCTCCGGACAGCGATATCTCTGTTGAGGAAGCAATAGAATCAAGACGGTCTATTCGCACGTTTGGCTCAGAGAGTATCTCGTTGACAGACCTTTCGCGGCTGCTCCACTCGGCACAGGGTATCACTTCAGAATATGGATACAGAGCAGCGCCCTCAGCGGGCGCCACTTTCCCCCTTTCAGTTTTTGTCATTATAGAAAACGTCGACTCTCTGGAAGCAGGGATTTACGTGTACGAGCCTGCGAATAAAAGCCTTACATCAGTCAGAATGGGATATTTTCTCGCTGAGCTTTCCGATGCGGCACTCGGACAGACATGCGTAAGAGATGTCCCTGCGGTTATAGCCATTACTGCGGAGTACGGCATCATAACTTCTGTCTACGGGAATCGCGGCAGAAGGTACGCCTACATGGAAGCGGGGCATGTTTCACAGAATATCTATCTCCAGTGTACCGCAATGGATCTCGGCACAGTAGCAATCGGAGCGTTCACAGATAATACGGTCATGGAGATTCTCGGCCTCTCAGAAGATGAAACTCCTCTCTATCTCATGCCTGTCGGCAGACCTGTTGAACCCTGACGAATGCTGGTGATATATGCGGATTGATTTTCTGAAAGTACTGCTGCGTAAGTTTTCTACTCCACTGTATACGATCAGAATCAGCAACTACAGGGCTGTGCTTACTGGCGGAAAAGCTTCCCTGGCTTTCCTCCGGGATTGCGACGAAATAGCCCGGAGTAGAAAGATTCAGAGTGGATGGATCTGGGGATTGCGAACCGGAAACGGTATCGGACTGGATTTCTCTTCAAAAATCAGCAAGGGCGATCGTCAGCGTTTCAGAAACATCATGGCCATACATACGAAATGAAAAATGAATCGATGTACACAAGAATATTCAACGTGGTGAGGATGATACCGCCAGGGAAAGCAGCAACCTACGGTCAGATATCAAGGATTGCAGGCAGGTGCTCCGCGAGGAACGTGGGTTATGCAATGTCATCAGTCCCGTTCGGAAGCGACATCCCCTGGCACAGGGTCATCAACAGCAGAGGTATGGTCAGCATCAGGAGCGGTGGAGGAGAGTGCTCCGCTCAGCGTCAGCTTCTTGAGGGTGAAGGGATTCTCTTCAATGAGAAGGGTCGGATAAACCTGGATATTTATGGCTGGGAAGGTCCCGAACCTTTGATGAAAGGTGAAGCCGAATGACTGAGAAGGTTAAACGGGACTGGTCGGAAAAGGACCTCAGGAAGATGATAGTTGACCAGAGGCGATTCCTGTGGCGTGATGACATGATAGATCGGATATCATCCTCCCTGAACCTCAAACATGGCATTACAGCAGTTGACGTCGGCTGCGGACTCGGTTACCTGGGCTGGACCTTCTGGAGACACTTCGGAGAAGGCGGAACCTACATAGGAGTGGACTGCTCGGAAAAGCTGCTTACAGATGCGCGAAAAATGTCCGAAGACTGGTCAAACGGAGGGAATGCCTGTTTCCTTCAAGGGGCAGCCTTCGATATACCACTTCAAGATGCATGTTCGGACTTTACCATGTGCCAGACCCTCCTCATGCACCTCGAGAAACCGGAAACTGCACTTTCAGAGATGGTCCGGGTAACAAAACCGGGTGGTGCTGTCATGTGCATGGAGCCTGACAACCTCTCCTCTTCTCTGGCTATACCCTTCTCCTCCCGCCCATCAATTACACTGAAAGAGCGAATGTTCTGGTTCAAAGTCTCGATTATCTGGGCTGAAGGGAGGAAGCGTCTCGGGAAGGGAGATTACGGTATCGCCTCAAAGGTCCCTAAGATGATGGCTGACGCCGGGCTGGTCGGAATCGACTGCAGATGCAATGACATACCAGGGTTCATCCAGCCTCCCTACGAAACTGAAGCCCAGAAGTACTCGCTGGAAAAAATGCTTGAGCATCTTGAAGAAAAGGATGATGAGGAGGAAGAAAAACGCTCATGGAAAGAGTATAAGGAGTGTTTTATCGCGGGGGGCGGTTCCCGATCAACCTATTACAGGATCAGAAAAATCGCTGAGGAGAAACGCGAAGTCAGGAAAGAGATCATTCTCGATCAGGTTAAATCAGGTTCCTATTACGCAGGTCCTTGCCCCAGGGGTTTTTTCTGCTTCACCGGGATTCGTACCGAAACGAACCAAAGAAAAATAGCACGTTACATTCCAGGCAACTGAATGATTACCGGCTGTCTGGAACCCTCTGATCAACGTAATAAAGATCTTGCAACAAAGCAGGTTGGATGTTATTGTTGTTGTGAATGCAGTAATGTGTGTTTCACATTGCTCCTTTAATGTGCGAGAAACAAAGGTCATTTATGCATGCAGGAATAGATAAAGAAGATATCAGCATAGGAACTTTCAAAGAATTGGAAGAAGAGGATATACGATATTTATCAAAGGCAACCGCAGCAGAAAAGTTTGAAACAATTACATATCTAAGGGAATGCTTTTATGGGCATGAAGCAACTACCGGAAGACTTCAAAGAGTTTATACAGTTTTTAAACGATCATAAAGTTCATTACCTGCTTCTGGGCGGGTGGGCTGTTGGACTCTATGGAAATCCAAGAGCGACAAAAGATATTGATTTCCTGATAGCAACAGATGACGAGAATATCAGAAAATTGCAGCAAGCACTCCTTGCATTTGGGGCACCAACTGTGGAAAACAAAGTTTTCCAGGAAAAAGGCAATGTGTTCCGAATGGGTAGAACTCCAATACAGATTGACATAATAAATGAAGCAGATGGAATCAGTTTCAACGAATGCTATGAGCACAGAAATATCATAAGAATTGATAATATCGATATTGCTACTATATCCAGAGATGATCTAATAAAAAATAAGAAAGCTTCAGGGCGACACAGAGATTTAGCCGATATAGAATTCATCGAAAACCAGGAGTAGATCTTACTCTACGAACTATTAGTACCTGAAAGTAAACATACCTGCAACCAATATTAACGATTTATCGAAGTGCTTTGCACTTCGGACACTTCAGAGCGTCAACATCCCAGACTTTCATCAGAAGCACAGCCCACAGCTGTCTTCTCCGTCTGGAACATGAGGAACGGTCTTTCATCGAAGCAGGTTCCTCTTCGGTTGCTGCTGTCGGTAAGATTCCCTTAGGCTCTTGCGGGAATCCACGTCATCAGCTTTTATGGGTTTGCCGCAGTGAACGCTGTAGACGTTCCGGGTTCACGACGTTCTGGCACCTTAGAGTGTGGTTGCTCATGGCGAACTTGCTTCGTCTAATGCAATCATACGTCCCGACGGGCTTAGGTGGCTGAATGTGGTCACCTTAGTCTCCAACGACGTTCCTTAGGACGACCCTTGCGTTAACCTGTTGTTATGTAACATGTTGTGTTAAATCCGCATACGCTATAGTTGTAACGATTCAAACCTCAACTTATCATCTCTATAAATCTGCACTTCTTCACCGTCAATCAGGTTGTAGTCTTCTTCATAAACCTTAAGTATTAAATGAGTAATATTCAAAGCATTCCCAAAATCCTTCTCAATCTCATAGATCTGAACCAAAGATTGTAGTGAATCTATCTTACGAGGTGCTGCCTGCAATTCAAAGGACTTCTTATATAAATCTATAGCCCTATCATACAAAGCAAAGCTAGCGTATAAATCTGCAATAGCAAAAACACATCTGAAGTCATCAGGAAACTTCTGTATGATATCATTCCATATACTAAAAGCTTCATCATGATTCCCACTCATATACTTAATCTCACCTATATGAATCAGTAGGTAGAATGATTTGTCTTTAGCAAGTGGCAAAGCATAATCTATCTGTACCTCAGCTTCAGTAAATCTATAATTAGATATTAGGTTCTCAATCAATATCCTTCTAGCAATAAGACTATTAGGGTGTTCATCAATAAATCTGTAGTAAAAATCAATCAACTTATATTTATTCTGTTTTTTGAAATCAGCTTGAATCCCGCTCATAGCAACTACTAGATTATCATGTAACCCTGAATGTTCATCATCCAACTTAAGTCCATCTACTAAAGTAGGGATAATTTCTCTTCTTTTATGGTTCATCCAATGAACATCTAATTCAGATAATACAAATAGATATTCTGGATCATTCGTTGAATTAAAACCTTCAATCATCTCTTGCTTATACCTACTATAATCATCATCTGATAATCCATTTGTATACCAAGATGACCAGAGAATATCTTTAACTTGCTCAATCGTTCCCAATACAAAAACACCCCAATCAAAACAGCATATCCGACCCAAAATCATCCAATTTCGCTACCCGAAACTGACCATACTACCCGAACTCCGTAGCCGTCAATGAAGAAACCCTCTGATCACTGCGAAAAACCCACATTGGTACAAACCTCACCCATGAAGTCCGATTGCAGAGTTCCTAACCGACCTCTATTTCCGGTACATCGTCTTGCCACGGAATGTAATCCGCATCAGGTTCACATACCATTTCGGGCGGCTGCGGTGGAGGTCTGGGATCTTCCCAGAGATCAAGGTGTTTCAGGATACGCATGATGACAGAAGGCTGCTCGATGACGGAAATAACTTTCATCTGCCCTCCGCACTTCGGACACTTCAGGGCGTCAATATCCCAGACCTTCTTCAGAAGCACAGCCCACAGCTGTCGAATGCGGCGGGAGTATGAGAAACGGTCTTTCATCGAAGCAGGTTCCTCTTCGGTTGCTGCTGTCGGTAAGATTCCCTGGCGGCGTTCACGGCCACGCCATGCCTGGCCTGTACGCCCCGTAGCAAATAAATAACCTGCTTCGCTCCCTTCCGTGGTATGTGGGATGCTATTCGGGCTATCCATTCCAAAGGGTATTATCTGGCGGACTTGACATCTCATTTTGCTGTTCCTATTTTTCCTTTACGTAAAATTCTATTTTTAGATTGCAAAAGATAATATGGTACTTGTTTCTTAGGATGTAATATGTGTGAGCATGTCTATAAGAGATCTATAACTTTAAACGAGAAGTGGGAGTAAAGTATACTGTCGTTTTTGTTCAGTAAAGTGAACTAACTATATTTGTGGTTGGAACCCATTTCATGGAAGGAACCTTAATGAAAACTGTATCTGGATTATTCCTTTTTATACCATTGTTCGTTCTATCCGTTCTGTCCGCAGAGGTTTGCATGCGCTATGATCAGAGCAGCACTTGCACATCTTACCCAATAACCGATTTCTATTTCAGTCTGCCGATCAGCCAGTCCGATAGCATTATCATCCGCGATCTGGATTTGACCACAAGTCTTGGATGGATGTTCGCTCTTGACGGGAGTTTTGATCTTGGCCCTTCGCTGTTCTTCAGTGCTTACAGGAATTGTGGCTGGCACAGCCAGCTGGGGATCAGGGCAAATCTCAGATATCACCTTAACGATGAATTCAATCTTGATTTTTCACCAGGTTTGATCCTGACCGACAGTCCATATCAGGATGGTTTTCCAGGTTACACCGTCGAGCTTTCTGTCGGCTGGAAAGATTGGGTGGGCCTGGCAGCTAGAATGGATATTGTCGATACCTTTTCTGGTCAGGATCAAGTACTTCATATTGGCCTGCGCTTCGGCTCGTATGGTGGTATGGGGCTCTCATCTGCGGGGATCATCGGTGGAGGAATAGCTTACCAGCTGAGCCGGATGGACTGACCTGATACTGTTTACAGAGCATTTCTGAAGGGATTTTTCCTTTACATCAGAGTGACATGTTCACAAGTTCCGCATAGAAGTCTGCATCAGGTTCCCGCCAGACTTGTCCCGGGGTAACAAACATCCCCCGGTTTTGACCTCATCTTCTATGCAGCATAGTCATGCTGAATTTTTACATCTTCAGCACTCCTTTCGTGTCACCTGTACAGTGAATATCCAGAGTCCGGTGTTACTCTTTTCAACGAAGGAATGCCTTATTACCACTTCGAACATACGGTCGGTGATACCACTTATCTGGTTGTGCCACGGAACCTCAGCTACATGTGGGACAGTGACAGTCCTGGTTCCACTGAGGATGATTCATGAGAACCACTGCTACCTGTAATATGCAACGGTTACGTGGGCTGGAGGCTCCTTGATGTCTGGGTTGCCGGCAGAGGCCTTGATGGCCTGCGGATGACCGCAGGGGGTGTGGTGAATTTCACGCTGAATGAGCCTGGAAGAACAATTATTACAATTTACGATATTTCTGGAAGATCGGTTGAAACCATTCTGAACTCAGATGACTGCAGGAAACCATTCAGTCAACCTGAATACAACAGAAATGGGCTCTGGAGTATACTTCGCAAGAGTTCTTTCAGATGGCAGAAGTGCCGTGGGAAGGTTCGTTGTGCTGAAAAGATTAATTCAGGCAGGATGTTTCACCGAAATCTTCGCGTATTTCGGACCGGATTTACCGAATGAGCAGAAGAAAATGATTCATCTATTGATCAGGATCAGTCAAGGGACGCTCAGCATCCCTTGACCCTTTACATATCAAATTGATGTCATCTGGCTTGATGTCGATACCGACTGGTGCTCAGTGGGCATTGCAGTTAAACTCTGTAATTGTTGTCCTTCAGGATAAGCCTGCCTCCTTCATTTATCTCCGGTGACATGCATGTAAGATCCCATGTGGGGATATTCTTGATCTTACCCCCCATATATTCGTTGTGACCGAAGCACAATGAAAAAGAACCGTTCATATCAGTAACCAGCTCCGGCAATATTTCTCCGTTCCTGATTCCGCTGTTCAAGCCGAAAAAGACCATGCCGACAGTCCTTCCATCAACACCGAATTTATTCAGTTTCGATTGAAGCTCCTCAAGCCCTTCGTCAGCCTTGGCTTCCGTTACAATGTTGTTTTCTATTCTAAGTCTTACTCCCTTTATACCATCGACAACCGCCACATCACAGAAGATATCACCATTGATGCTGTTGTCTTCCGGAATCACGGCGAGGCAACCGCTTGGTATGCTGAAATCGACTTGTTCATTGCCGCCTGAAGCCGATGAAAATGGACCGGCATTGATAATGAACTTGTCTCTGTTCAGTTTAACGCTTAGCTCGTTGTGATGGCTACTGAATATCCTCAGGGAATTATTCTTCAAAAGATAATCCGCAGTATGCTTCATTACAGAGTAATCTTCGTTTTTCAGTGATGCAGCGTTCCAATACATCTGCAGCCTTTCAATTATCTTCGAATCCGTGAAGAAGTCCTCTTCGAACTGAAATATCTGAAAGTGGGCGTATCTCATTTTGTCATTCATCATAAACGCACGCTTAGTATTGAAAATGGTATCGTTTACGGCCTTGACCCTCTCCTCGGGAATTTCCGCTAGATTGGGCCTTCCATGCTTTCCGATTACTATGAATACAGTCAGCCACTTGAGCTTTTCGGACTTGTACTGCTGAATAAGCTGTATCCTGTCAGTGGGTAGAGAGGACCAGAAATACTGGACAAGATCACTACTTACTAATTCGGACCGGTAATCCGCGCCGATATTACGTAATTTGGTTACGAATTTCTCGAGATATTTCGAGGTATTATCCCGGTATTGCAGCAGTACCTTATCGTTCTGGGTGACTTTCAGGCAATCATCCACGATCATGTCAATACAATCATTTATCTTGTCTTCCATTTTCGTGAACTGAAGCTTTTCAAGATAAGCACAGCTGAAAGAAAGATCCAGTTCATCATTTTCTTCTCCTACATTACTAAGGATCAGAAAATGCTCGGCCGTTGCACGAAAGAACTTCTTCATAATTCCGTGTACCTGTTCAGTGCGTACGATCTCGGCAAGACCGCGTTTCTCGAGCTTATTGAGGTAATACGTAGCCAGCTGTGCCTTGATCCCCAGAACCTTGGCAACGCCTGTACCGGAATACTCCTGTTCTCTGAGAAGATTCAGAATGGCGTATGCATTCTTGTTCCCCAACAGCAGAAGATCCTTGTGATCGGATAGAACTCTCAGCCCTTTCATAGTCCTCCTTGGAACGTACAGTATATATTTTAGCATCGATGGAGAAGCTTGTCAAATATGTGTGGTTTGATATTTCATTTTGTCGTATCTATTATAAATTAGAAAGATTAATTTTAGAATGGAGGAGCATTTATTTTCAATGTTTCAATACCATTGCTCAATGTCAATGGAATCTCAATCTAAGAAAAGGGGTGTACCATGCTAAAAACTGTTCTTTTGATCGGATTCGCAATCTCCCTGTCAACCACTTTAACAATAGGAATTTTGATTTAAAACCGTTCCGGAATTTTCCCGAGAAACAGCATATTCGTCCCAACAAAAACTCCGATTCCTGCCTGAAACTGACCATACTTACCGAAACCACCCCATGTCAGCAGAAAAAGCAGAAGATAGTCTCTGGGAATCCAGCAACAGGACATACCTCACCCAAGAAGCCTGATCGATGACGGAAATAACTTTCATCTGTCCTCCGCACTTCGGACACTTCAGGGCGTCAATATCCCAGACTTTTTTCAGAAGCACAGCCCACAGCTGCCTTCTCCGTCTGGAACATGAGGAACGGTCTTTCATCGAAGCAGGTTCCTCTTCGGTTGCTGCTGTCGGTAAGATGCCCTGGCGGCGCTCACGGCCACGCCATGCCTGGCTGTAGGACCCGTAATAGATAACCTGCTTCGCTCCCTTCCGTGGTATGTGGGATGTGATGCGGGTTATCCACTCCAGCAGGTCTTTTACATCGAAGTTTCTGGCAAGGGTGGGGTGAAAATGTTCTCCCCTGTATAAAACCGTGTCCTAATCTTCATTGAAGCTCATCCTTTCCAATGAAAAGAGAGCCCTTGATATGTATTCGCTCAGAGTCTTTCGACCGTTTATATCATCAGTTTTTATGGGCTTGCCACAGTGAACGCTGAAAAAGCCTGGAGTATGAGGATGCCGCCTGGGAAAACATCCCTGCGATCAAGGGCTTCATGAAGAGATATCGTGAGAGCGTCCCAGGCGCATCTGCAGAGCATTGGCAGAAGATTCCTGTGATGCAGAAAGTGCAGCCTGAGAATTTTCGGAACACTCCACACCCAGTGCAGGTGATTAACCAGCCTGAATAGTTCTTCCTCAAGGAAGATTGCCAGATCAAGAAAACCCTTTTCAAATCATGACTTCTTCAACTTGACCGTTTGTCTCTGCTTTACCAGTTAATCTCTTTTAACAACCACGGAACGGGAAAAGCCTTCTGGTTGCATTGACACCTATTCGGATATAGCTCATGTTCAAACTACGTTAATTCAAGAGCCAACAACTCGTGCTAAAAAGTGGAAAGATTATGAGGTTATCAATGATATTTCCTGTGGCTCTTATTCTTGAAAATACAAAAGAAGCATACGTCCAATCCAAGTATTACTCCACAGTAATTCAAAGAGTATTTAACAGCAGGCATAAGCTGTCATCTAAAAGAAATAGAGCTGAATTGCTTTGTGTGATACTTCTGGTCTTTTGCAGCACTTTGTTTGCAGATGCTGTGGCTGTTGAGGATTCATGCTACATTATTGGAGTAATATCTTCCGGATATGATCCTCTCGTTGGCGCTACGGTTATGGTTCAGGGCACTGTAATAGGAGCAATGACTGATTCAGAAGGTAGATTCACGATTACCACGCCACCAGGTGAATACCAGCTCGTTTTCAGTATGGTGGGTCAAGCTAATAGGTATATTCTCACTGAATGGATTATCTCTGGAGATACACTTGATGTCGGTGAAGTAGTATTACGAGTAGATACAGGCGGTTTTCACACCAGCACCGGGCGGGAATTTTTTCAGGACACCTCGATTGTCGTAGATATGATCACCGGGCTTGATGACAGCAGCCTGCAGGCATTTGCAGTATTCGATGGGGAGAATCGAAGGATTCAGATGCGTCTTTACATTATAGGGAACGGGATTGTCAGGTTCTACACCTCTCGCTGGAGGCGATATATGGCGATGTGGAGCCTTCCCCACCTTGGAGAACGTGCTATCGAGCAAGTTGTTTTCTATCCAAACAGTGTGAATCTAGTCGAGATTGATACTGATGTATACTTTGACAGTCTTGTTTTCAATTTGATCGAGCACCCCTTTCAGATCGCTGATGCAACTCCAGATGAGTGGGTTGCACAGGAAGTTACTTTCGATCGAAAGATCTATGACACTGCTCTTTTCGGGCAGGACAGTCTAGTGAACTTCGGTTTTCTTGGGTGTCAGACAATTATTCATCAGGATGGAAGCTGGAAGGCAGTTGTTGGATACTGCCGTTCGATTGCTTTACTTGAAAATGACATGGAACCTGAATTATTCTATCCAAGTCATCCCCTCAGGAAAATACTGTTCTCTCCTGACGGTGAGTATATCCTTGGAACACCGTATGAGAGTCCATCTGGAGAAGACATTCCACCTCTCCTTTATCATACGACAACTGGAGACATTGTTAATCACCAGCCCTTCCAAGTTGGTGGAAATACTGTAATAGGATCATCATCTGGGTCTACTGTGATTACAGTTCGACCGAATCGGATTGATTACCTTGCGGACGATGGTTCATTGATGTCCATTCTGAGTGATACTATCCTAGTCTTTAAATACATTAATGAGCCGGAACGATTGTTCAGAATATCGGAACTTGTTCCGGAACCATATGCAGCCTTCAGACCGACTGTTGATTATGACCACGTAACCCGATCAAGAGATGGATCCCATGTACTTATAGCGCTGCAATACAGAATGGTTGAGTCTCAACCTTCGGAACTCTTGGTCTGCGTGGATTCCTCCGGAAGCAGGATGTGGAGCATCCTCGGAAGAAGATCAAGGTGGGTTTCCTCTCCGAATTTCGAGAGGATAGCGTGTTGGAACCTTTCGGGCGTATTCTCCATGCATGATGGCGCAACGGCTAATACTCTATGGAAAGTGATGTTTGAGAATAGACCAACTAAAGTGATCTTCTCAGAAACAGGTGCTTTTGTTGCCATATCATCATCAGACCGATTTACAGGGAGTTTTGAAATTCGTGAGTCCACAAATGGTACTTTACTCTATTCAGTGCAGAACACAGATTGGTTGCCAAGTATTATCACCGATGAAGGTTTCTCTCTTCTTTCCTGCGATAGAAGATTCATGCTTGCGTCTCCGGTGGGAGACCCCCTCTGGATAAGTCCCCGTCGAAGGACAAGGACTCTTTTCATAAAGTCAATGGCTTCAAATCGTTGGGTAGAGTTGATATATTTTGATGGTAGATACTTAAATGTATTGAGTTTCATAATCCAAAATGAAGACCCTCTTGATACATTACTTTTTTTCGGCAAATCAATCTTTAAGCTATTAAGTAGATAAGCAATAGGACAATCGATTTTCCGTAATCGCATAACTTGTTCATAAGGTATCGAAGTCCGCCAGAGCCTCTTCTGACTTGCTGAGATTGATCAGCGACAATTACTATTCCGGTTCGGAGAGGAAAATGTCGCTCGACAAGAAGATAGGTATTTATCCTGCGCTTGAAGAATTGTTCAAATCCTTAAGGAAGAACAGGAAGGGTAATGAGATTTCCGATATCTTCAAACAATTGTTCTGCTTCCTTGCAGATGGAACAAGCCGGCATATCACC
>JAUVEU010000102.1 GCA_030594645.1 Candidatus Aegiribacteria sp. | reverse complement strand
GGCGGAACGCAAAACCGGCCTTCAGAGAAAGCTGATGCAGACACTTGCCCATCTGAAACCATCACTGTCGATAGATCCTGTCACAGGATTTCCAACCATATCGCTTGATCCGAGGATCGCGATGAGACCGGACTCTATAGAAGGAATCCTCGACCTCATTGCAGGGCTCGGGCGGAGAGGGAAGCTGGTCGTCTCCTTCGATGAGTTCCAGGATGTTCTCAACATAAAGGAATCAGCTGAGGCCCTTGCATTGCTGAGAAGCCGGATACAGTTCCACGATAATATCACTTATCTCTTCGCCGGCAGTATCAGGAATCGAATGAACGGCATCTTCACAGACCCGGAGAGCCCCTTCTTCAAGTCAGCTGCATCACTGGAGGTGGGTTATATTGATGATGATACTTTCGTACCTTTCCTCAAAAGAAAATTCGCGTCAGGCAAGAGGGGCATTTCAAAGGATACTATCCGCTCTATCATCCGGAAGGCAGGAGGCATACCGGGTGATGTGCAGGAGATCTGTGCGTGCATATGGGATGTGACCTCGGAAGGTGAACAGGTAACGGAGAAGCATCTGGCCCCTGCTCTGAGCATGATATTCGCCCGCGAGAACAAAGCATACGAAGCTGCACTCGTCCGGCTTACCGGACAGCACCTGCGATGTCTTGTTACCCTTGCGAAAACTGGTGGTATGAAACCGTTGTCAGCTGAGTTCCTTGAGGAATCGGGGATAAGAACCGCTTCATCGGTTCAGGCAGCTCTCAAACGTCTCGTCAAACTGAAGATCATCTATCAGCATAAAGGAGCCTACAGGTTTGCGAATCCCTTCTTCGGCTCATGGCTGATATGGAAGGGATACTGATAAGGTTCTCATCAATCAGTACCTGGCCCCTTATCAGGTGTCTTTCCGGTCATAATCCGTTATTGCTATTTGATAAGAAATCCTTTACACAGACGAATGTGATTGAACAAATTAGCATAACCGGGATCGCGCTGGAACAGGGACAGCTCGTACATCTTCGCATCTATCCACTTGCCATGTGATATACAATCATTGTATATTTACTGCAGAGGGAGGAACAGGATGGGTACGAAAACTGTTAACATAGCGTTTCAGGAGAGTTTACTTCGCGAGATTGACAGAGTTGCTAAAATGGAATCGCGCAGTCGCTCAGAGTTCCTGCGTGAAGCAGCTCGGGCATACATTGAACGCAAGAAGCGCTGGGCCAGTGTATTCGCAATGGGACGAGAGATTGCCAGGAGCAAGGGGCTGACTCCGGAAGACATAGCGACTGAGATTAAAGCATATCGCAGGGCCAGGGGCTCCCGTCGTTGAGCACTCCGCGCATCGTTCTTGATTCAAATGTCGTTATTTCCGCGTTTCTCTTCGGAGGGGTTCCAGCTCGCCTCCTTGAGCTTGCACTGGATGGTTCTATTGAGTGTTTCACATCGCTTCAAATCTTGGATGAGATACGCGATGTTTTGATGAGACCGAAGTTTGGCCTTTCATCCGACCAGGCCCTTACTTTGATTGAAGAGTTGCACGATCTGTGCCAGGTTGTTTCGCCAGAGGAAAGAGTCCTGGCCGTGGTCGATGATCCTGATGACAATATCATTCTCGAATGTGCATCAACTGCCGATGCCGACTTTATTGTCTCAGGGGATTCCCACCTGCTTCATCTTCGGAATTGGAGAGACATTCACATCCTCGCGCCCTCCGATTTCATGAAGATCATGGAGGATCAGCAAATCACTTGAGTACGATACCGAATCTCCCTGGCATTCTTGTGGAATATTCATTTACATAGTTTGAATAACCGAAATTACGTATTTGGATTAAGGATAGAATTCCGATATTGTTCTGTTCGACAAGAAATCCTTCACGCAATCGAATGTGATAATAATTGAGCATAACCGGAACAGCGTCTGAACAGGGACAGCTCGTCCGCCTGCGCAACAGGTATTTCATCGTTAAGGATGTTATCCCGCATGATACGCCCGGCGGTATCTCCGATAACAGGAGTAAGCCTTGAATGCATTGATGATGACAGGCTCGGAGAATCGCTTGATGTAATCAGGATACCGGACAATCTGGTTGATTGGTCACTTGTTTTATGATATTCCCCATACTATTTTTATAATCATGAATATGATACACCTTTTGCTAATTCAATTTTTCCTATTATCCCCTAAGATTGCACCTATTAAGGAAGTGGAGCCTGTCTTTTCCGGTGGTATTTCCGGGATAATAAGCTATGAAGATAGTTCTATTATAATCGGTGCAACAGTAAGGGCTTTTAATGAAAACGACTTTTTATTCGGTGATATGACAGATGCATTGGGATGTTACGAGATCACCGAATTGCCTCCAGGAACATATACTGTTATAGCCAACATGGTTTGTACGAACCAAGATACTGTGACAAACATCCTCGTAGGGGATGAAAACGTTTCTTTAGATTATTATCTACATTCAGTTAGTGTGGGATTCACTTCCCCAAGGATAGATACAGTTCTCACGGCAGAAATATTGAATACTGAATGGGCATATGTTTTTTACCAGCCAGATCATCATCACAGACATACTGTACAAGCATTTCCAGAAGTTATCGATGTTGACTGTCACGGCCATCCAGGAGACTTGAGACTGGTTGATATCAGCAATGAATATAATCTTGATAATGATTCACTGGTATCTGGAGGGTTGGAATTGTGTCAGAACCATTACGTCTCCGAAGGAAGGTATATTTCAGGAGTTATTCGATTTAAAGGTTTTCCGTGTGAGGCTCATATCGACTGGGTTTCATCAGTCACTGGAGAGCCGAGATCTGATGAGTGTACAAGCGTTTCACTAAGATTAAGAAGTTCATTTGATCCAAGAGATATGGGGGAATGGTCGGAAGAGATACACAGCCCCGTAGATCTCATATCCTATCTGAATGACTTTCCAAGGTTCGTCCAATATGAAGTAATCTTGCGAACAGATCTTCCAACTTGTTCCCCTGTTCTTGAAGAACTGACAATCAAATACTCGTACCAGGATTCAGTGTATGTGCCTAGTACACGTATAATTATGCACTAAACTATAAGCTTGAATATTTGGAGAGTATTTGATGTCTGATGCCTGGTCGGAAGTTGAGATCAGAGCGATTGTCGAGGACTATTTTGCCATGCTTCAGGCTGAGATGAAGGGCATTGATTACAACAAGACAGCTCACAGAAAAATACTGATCCAACAACTCATCAACAGATCCCATGGTTCCATTGAGAGAAAGCATCAGAATATCAGCGCGGTTCTTATCGACATGGGATGCCCATACATTTCCGGTTACAAACCGCTTAGGAATTACCAGAGAAAACTTTTCCCTGATGTCATAGCTGAGATGCTTGGAGAATATGTTCCACTGCTTGACAGTATTGCTGCAGATGCCGATTCAGCAGTTGATATCCCCACTATAGACAATATTCTAGATGTTCTGGTTAATCCACCAGAACCGTTTACACATCAAGAAAAGCAAATTGCACTGGAAAGACGACAATACAAAAGCAAAGTGAATTACCTCGCACGCGAAGCTGCGAACGCAGCTCTTGGTTCGGCTGGAGAGTGTTTCATCCTTAATTATGAACACGCAAGATTGATTTATCTTGGAAGAGATAATCTTGCCGACCGGGTCGAAAGAATCTCAGAAACCAAAGGAGATCAGGCAGGCTTTGATATTCTATCATTTGATGAAACAGGAAAAGACAGATACATAGAAGTGAAAACAACGAAATATGGTAAGCAAACTCCTTTCTTCGTATCATCGAATGAATTGGATTTCTCAAAACAGAACAGCGAAAAGTACCATCTGTACAGATTGTTTCAATTCAGAAAAGAGCCAAAGCTCTTTACACTCCAGGGTTATCTGGAGAACAACTTCAGACTTGCAGCCACAACATTCAGAGCGGAGTGCGTATGAAAGCTACATATGGAAATAACTAGTCAAACCATCGCCCCGGGCGCACGAATAGTCATCAGAGATGCTGAATGGCTAGTAAGAAGAGTTGATAGGACTTCAACAGGGCAGACAAGCTCTTTCCGTTATCGGTATCTCGGAACTTGTCAGGGATAAAGACGCTGTTTTCCTGGAGGAGCTTGAGCAACCAATCACCATCCTCGAACCGGAGCAAACATTTGAGAGCTGAAACTGCTGTTCGAGACATACTGTTACAATACCTCGGTAATCGTATATATTTACCGAGGTAACGTAACAGGAGGCAAACATGAACAGAAAACAGAAAATCCTCGAACTTGCGAAGAAGATGGGCATAATAAGACCCAGGGATGTAGAAGCAGAGGGTATCTCGCGTATGTATCTGCATCGCATGTATCAAAGAGGTGAAATTGAGAGAATAGGACGTGGGCTATATGCACTTCCAGAGTCTATGAATAGTGAATCCTTCTCGCTCGCTGAGGTTGCCAAGCAAATTCCGGATGGAGTTATTTGCCTGATCTCCGCACTTCATTTTAATAATCTGACTACTCAAGTTCCACACAAGGTATGGGTTGCCATAGAGAATAAGAAATGGGAACCGGAATTCCGATACCCTCCCATCGAGCTTGTTCGACTTACTGGTTCAGCTTTCAGTTTCGGCGTTGAGATTCATTATGTGAACAATGTTCCGACGAAGATCTATAGTCCCGCAAAAACGGTTGCCGACTGCTTCAAGTTCCGTAACAAAATCGGTCTGGATATTGCCCTGGAAGCTCTCAGAGAAACAAAAGGTAACCGAAAAGCAACCGTTGATGAACTATGGGAAGCAGCGAAGGTATGTAAAATGACGAATGTAATGCGCCCATATCTGGAAGCAATAATATGAGTAGAGATAAAATTCGGAATATCGGTAAATCTATATTCCAGAGGCTCCTTAACCTGTCACATGCTGAAGAAGTAGATTTTAATCTGATTCTTACCCGTTATGGCATCGAACGTCTTCTATACCGCCTCAGTTTATCTGAATACACTGACAGGTTCATATTGAAGGGTGGAAGTCTGTTCCTTGTATGGATGGGTCAGAATTACAGAGTTACCAGGGATGCTGATCTACTCGGTTACGGGCCGTCAGATGTAGAATCTCTTATTGAGGTTTTCAGCAGGCTGTGTGAAATCGCTTCGTACGATGTTGACGGTATGAAATTCCTCGCCGATACGATAAAGGCAGTTCCTATACGAGAAGACCAGGAATACGATGGTATCAGAGTAACATTGGTAGGAAAACTTGATAATGCTAGAATTCACATTCAGATAGATATTGGATTCGGCGATGCAGTTACACCTGAACCTGAAATGAAAAATTACCCGACGCTTCTTGATATACCTGCACCTGTACTTCGTACATATCCCAGATATACGATGGTTGCTGAAAAATTCGAAACCTTGGTGCGATTTGGAATGATAAACAGCCGAATGAAAGATATCTACGATCTCTGGCTCATAAAGAAACTTCATGATTTTGATGGTCAGACACTCAAAGATGCTGTGAACAATACCTTCAATCGTCGCTCAACTAAACTGCCTGAAGGAATGCCTGTAGCATTCACGAATGAATTCCGAAAAGATACAGGAAAACAGATTCAATGGAGTGCTTTCCTCAGAAAATCAGAACCACAAGTCTTACCGGGAAACCTCGATGACACTCTTGGTGAAATAATGGAATTTATCATGCCTGTTCAGAAAGCTATACAGAAGAGCATGGATTTCAGGTCAATATGGATTCAGGATGGGGCATGGCGTGAAATAGAAGGCTTAGCGGAGCAATAATGATAGACCTCACCGGTATTACTAACGAGAACGAGTTATACACTCATCACTATCTTTCAGAAAGCATTTAGTTTATCGGATTCGTATCCATTGCATGATTATAAATTGTTGGGACAACTTACTTGGACTAAGGATAAAATTCCGATATTGTTCCATCTTGCAAGGAATCCTTCACAAAAAGAACGTGATTGAACAAATGACCATAACCGGAACCGCGCCTTAACAGAGACAGCTTGTTCTGCTGTGCAACAGGTATCTCATAGTTGATAAGGAAGGTGGCTATCTGAAGTGTTCTCTTGCGTTTTGCACCTTCCAGAGCAGCGGTGGATGAGTTCTCATCAATTCCTGTAATCTTTTATTATCCGGGAAAAGAAGTTCAGGCAGCAGTTCTCCCCTCTGGAGCCTGTTGACAAATTCCTGTTCATTATCATTCAGGATGGTAAATGACTCAAGGATCTTCCATGCTTCTGATCTCAACGAGTCAAACTCAGGATGATCATCTACTAGAAGCATGGGAATGAGTGTTTTCAGGAAATGTTCCCTGGTTAACCTCCTCATGACAATTTCTATTGAATAATCCGATACAGGTTTTGGAAGCAGTCCGGTGTAAGCGATGATGATGCTCCTCATTATGGAAGAGCTCCAGTTTCGCCCTGCAATTAATGGGAGTTTGACTACATCGTAAATATCTCTTGGAGATGTTCTGTCAAAACAGGCACATATCTTGCCTGCACACAGTTCTTCAATTGATATCAGTTTTCCACTGCAGTTTTGTGAATTATCCGCAGTCCAGGCGGATCGTGTGCAGTATGGAAGTAGCAGCTGTCTATGAAGGTAATTGATATCTACTTCAATTCTATCACAGATACCGTCTATGTTCACAAATCCCAGATAGAACTTACGGCCTGCGTGTGCGTATGCGGACTTTTGAACGAGATACCCCGATGATTTGCAGATACTGGCAACCGTATTCTCCACCCTTTCTCGATTATTCAGCATTTCTGCTCTATCGGTTGACCCGATGTAATTGAAATCAAGGTCCACTGATAATCTGGATGGAGGTCCGAAAAATAGATTAAGCGCGGTTCCGCCTTTCAGTACGAAAACATCTGACAGGAAAGGGTGTTTGAATATGTCATTCAGGATATCTGTAAGACGAATAACTTTCTCCAGTGCGTTATTCCTGAAGCCGGTTTCTACTGAGAGATGTTCGATTCTTTCTCTGTCAGGTTGCATGGCCTTCAAACTTTCCAAGCAGGTCGTCAGGAAGGATTATATTCCATCTCTTAACAAGTGAGCCGTTACCATATGTTCCCGGAAGATATTGAGGGCTGATCGGTTTCTTCTGCTCAAATTGATTGAGATAACTGCTCGCAACTCCGAATTGCTCCATGTTCTGGTTCAGAAACCAACCGACAGCAGCCCAGAGATTCTTCTGATTGTAAACCTCGAGTACTCGCACAAGAAGATCGAGATCCAGTACCCCAAAGCCTGAAGCTGATACTACAAGCTCTTCAAGGCCACCTGAATGATATGGTTTACGGAATCCCTCAATCAGTGTTCTCTCCCGACCGGTAACCAGCAGGTTGACATTTTTCCTTATGATTGTGCTTGTTCCGATATCAGGGCAGGCTTTCAGAGGCGCTGGTGTACCCAGGAACCTGATGGTCGCATTCCTCATGTTGATATTTTTGTGCCTTGATGAACAGAAGACAGTGCAGTCGTTCCAGATGGAATGGCTGAATCCCATTAGCTCAAGAGCAGCGTGGTAGCAGAATATCCCTTTATCTCTTACAGCCGCTGCAATCAGATATCTGTCAGGTTCAAATGCCCCAACCTTCGCCCCGTAAGGTACAACTGCATACACCGTCCTGGAAATGTTTACTATGCGGCCTTTTCTCCGATGATACTTTAATATATTGGAAGCGTCTGAAAGCCTGTTCTTACCGTAATAATCGGCAAAGGACTGAAGAGTAAAAACAGGTGTAGTGCTGAAGAATTCTTCGGGATTCGGTTTAAGTTTTGTTTCCATAATGGTAAAAATATTACCCATAACGCTACAAAATGTCAAGTAGTGGACAATCTTCAGCAATACGTGAATGGATTGAAAGGACTAAAGGAGAGACGTTTCTTCAGCCTGGGTTTGAATAACCGAAATTACATACTTGAATTATGTATGAGTATTCAATCTTGTTCTATTTAACAAGAATCCTTCATAAAAAGAATGTGATTGAATAAATGAGCATAACCGGAACCGCATTGGAACAGGGACAGCTGGTTCATCTGAGCAATAGGAATTTCAAGAAGGTGCTATTAACTTGACACCCCACGAGCAACATAGTTAATTTATAATGAATTCATGTATATGAAACATTAGAATCACCGGCAGTTAGTCCATTATTCATGAAGTGATAGACTGGAGGCTATCGTGAAACCACCTGAATCGCTCCGAATCAGAGATTATTTGACCAAAAGCGAAACGGATAAGGAGGAAGCTCTCAGTGAACTGAGAGACGAAATCGCCACCAGGGAAGCCAGGCTGAAAGAGAAAATTGAGAAAACGAAGAACCATACACTACTCTATCTGGTGCTTCTGTTTCT
>JAUVEU010000075.1 GCA_030594645.1 Candidatus Aegiribacteria sp. | reverse complement strand
GGATCAGCTGAACACGCGCCCCAGCACAGGGCAACAGAATGGGTTCCGGGAAGAGTTGAATGCTCTCCATAACCGTATTCAACATTGATCAGGGATACTGAAATGGACAGGGCAGCCCAGAATCTCGCGGGGTTCGTAATCATTCCCGCCCCGAGGGTAATACTGGATGCGGGGGAGAACGCTGTATGAAAACTGAATTCAGTATCGAGGCTTTCCTGTCTGCCGGCACCTATAGCGAGGGATACTCTGTCTACAGGGACGACTCCGAGGCCAAGCTCAAGTGATCGGGGAGAAACCGGATCGCCGGAATCACCCAGATCACTGCGAATGACACTCCGGAAAACCGCTGTAGAATAAATACCTGAAATGGGAGACCAGACCGCGCCGATGTCCGCCGAGACCCCTGTTGCCCTGCCGTAACCGCTTATCTGGAGATTCCTGAACGCGATATCCGCTCCGAAAACGACGCCGTTCATGATTCGAAAAGCAGCCGCGGCAACAGCGGTTCCCTCGGTATAGCTTTGATCGCCTGATATTGAAAGAGCAGCACCCACAGCGAATTTTCTGAACATCCAGTCTCCCGCTATTGCCGTTCGGTCAAGGGTGTGTAATCCGAAAGGACGAGATGCTGAAGCCGCGACTCCGTGCCCTTCAAGAAGCCCGAGGCAGGCAGGGTTAACCATTATGACCAGCGGTGTTGTGGGGAAAAGACTGGAGGCTGTTCCACCCTGAAGCCATGGAGATTCCGAAACAGGCTCAAAGGCTGTTTCAGCAGGGGACGGGGAAATCAGCAGAAGGAACACGATGACAAATCTGCGAAGTGTTGATTCAATCTTCATACACTGAGTTTACGAATATATCCGAGATGTTTCAAGTGCCGGCTGTTCAGGCATGAATGAAAAATGAGAGATATTCGTTCGAGCATTGGGCTTAAAGCAGTCAGGAGTATATGGCAGAAGCGAACTGGAAAATTAATCGTTGAACTGGATAAGTGCAGTGTAGAACCGCGAATGTAATGTTTAAAGGTATATTATGATAATAGACAAAAACAGGCTCTGCAGATGTACCGGTTCATACCCTGGAATTGGCCGGTTTTCTCCGTGTTGCACTGGACATCTCACAGTATTAAACGGAGAGGACATGTCATTTCAGCTCAGCTCAGGCGGTGATATCATTTTAAATAATTCCGAAGGTTGACAAAACATCTTTAAGGGATAAGGCTATGTTGTTGTATTTGTAAATAAGTCGGTCTTACCGATATAATTCTGGTTGTTGGAGAGAATTGATGCGTCACATTGAAGAAGGTCCCGACACGCAACGGGGCAGGTGTAAGATTACGCCTCAGGCATATTCTATTCTCCTTCGCCGCTTTCCCGAATCACCCGATCCCATTAAAGAGTGGCTGCCCGATAAGCCTGAATGGTCCAGCGGAATTCCCGATATTGATATTCTCCGCCGTGAACTCGAGGATCTTCGAGCTCGCAGAGGAAAGATCGTTCTCTACGGGCACGATGACATGGATGGCATTACCGGGCTTTATGTCGGAATCAGAATTCTTGAGGGAGAGGGTTTTGAAGTCATTCCAATCACGCCTGAACGTTCAACAGATGATTACGGCCTTATCCCCAGACTGATGGAAGGGTCTCTTCTGTCAGGTGACCTGCTCCTTACAGTTGATTACGGATGTTCTTCAGTGGCGGGAGTCCGGTGGGCTCTGGATCAGGGAGCAAGGGTAGTTATTACCGATCATCATATGCTTAACCCCCCTTTACCTGATGCACACGGAATGATCAATCCACAGAGAACCGGGCCCCCTGCTACTTATCTGGCCGGCTGCGGAGTCCTGTACGCTGCCCTGATATCAATCTACCCCGAATGGGAAAACGATCCTGGACTTCTTACAGCTGTCGCTCTTGGAACTGTTTCAGACAGAGTCCCTCTGCTGGGCTGGAACAGGTATCTCCTTGAGGAGTTCGGAAAGATCGATATCGATATGCTCAAAGGCGGCATGAAGATACTTGCCGAGAGGTGGCCCGCAAGAGAGTCGGCCTGGACAGGATCCATGATCCGTCACGAGATCACATCAACAGTTGGAAAAGGGAAGGGCTCAGGAATCGGGATCATGCTTGATTTCATGATGGATGAAGACTACGGAAGCTGCATGTCGATCTGGAATCTCATGAAAAAGGAAAGCCGGTATAGAGCGTATCAGCTCTCAGACATATTTTCACAGGCTCTTAAAAACAGAGATGACCAGGCATCCGCATATGGAATGACACTTGTATATATGGATAAAATTCCTGACGGCATGGGGGGAACTCTGGCCAGCAAACTAAGCAGAGTTACCCGTAGAGGGACACTGATAGTATCTCCGAGGGAGGGCGGAAAACTCGTTGGAGAAGCCCGTTCATTCGGTGATTGGGATATGGCAGGTTTTCTCATAAGCATGGGAGATGTGTTCACCAATGCGGGAGGGCACAAAATGGCAGCTGGATTCAGCTGTGAGGGGAAGAAATGGGATCAGCTCAGAGAATTGCTGCTGTCGAGAATGGCTGAATATCCGGTTGATCCGGTACCCATACCTCACATTGACCTTCAGGTTGATGAACTTCCGAACCCCGAGGAACTTCTGTGCCTGGCACCGTTTGGAGGGAAATTCCTTCCTCCCGCCGTACAAAAAGATAATCTGAGGTACCTGCTACAGGTAGGTGTAAACACGGTCAGCTGGGGCATTTCAGAAGAAAGCGGCGACTAGGGTCGCAGGGTCGGACATAACAACGTACACTTACCCAATAGCAATAAGTGAAATAAATTGTACATATGCCTGTGGAATTTTGTAAACAGGTAAAGGAATGGGGACACGCAGCAGAGCGTCATGTTTTTTGGGGACACGCAGCAGAGCCTGCATGTCCCCTATACAGTTACTGGACTATATCGTTGTCGTCTCTGGGTTGAATCTTGAAATCGTAGGAGTACCAGAGCAATCCTGTCATGCTTGACAGGTTATCGCCTACAGCCGGGTCGTAGGTGAAGTCACCCATTGTGCCGGCGTAGCACTCTCCGCTTCCGTCATCGACAGCCCATGTGTAATAAGGTAGACCAATCTGTGTTACATCGATATCGGATACGGTCACAAATACGGATTCCCATTGCTCAAGGTCAAGAGAAGGTGAGAGATCACCGGTGGAGAACTGAATTGGATCCGGAAGAGCATGTCCGCTCGAATGTACTACGTAGGATATCGGGTACTTGACCTCAGTCATTTCGTAGTACTCATCCACAACTCCGGTTATCGTTACACTGTCACCTCTCTGAAGACCTTCGAGATCATCGCCATATAATAGCAGACCGCTCCAGGGTCCTCCAGCGGCATCTGCCATGGCGGAGTAGGTTGAAGATGTAGCGGTATAATCATCAGGGTCAGCGGTTATGATCCCTGTGACGCTGACAGTCTGTCCATCAAAGGGAGAGGAAGACTGCTGCCCCTGGATCTCGTAGCAGGTGTAGGTATCTCCGCTGCCGCCTGAAGTTACAAGATCATTATTGTCTCTCGGTTCGAGTTTCCATTCTTCGAAGGAGTACCAGAGAATCCCGGTTCCTGTGATGATCGTATCACCTACAGCGGGGCTGTATGAATAAGAACCCATGTCGTCCACCATGCAGTTGCCTGAGCCGTCATCAACAAGGAATTGACCGTATCCCTGGACTTCGGTTACAATCGCATTGCTGAAGGTCAGAAGAACGGATTCCCACTGCTCGGGATCCGGTGAACCGGATATGTCGGTGGTTAAAACACCTGTAGCAGGCGGCAGTTCGTTCCCGGTTGAAACGACCTCAACAGAGGAAATGGATCCCATTTCAGTCAGACCGTAGAATTCCTGAATGGTCCCTGTGATAAGAATGCTGTCGCCTCTGGCCAGAGAAGCAATATCGTCACCGAAGAGAACCAGTCCCGACCAGGGACCTCCCTCAGGATCACCCAGTACCGCGACAGGACCCGAAGAATTGTATAATTCATCTCCGCCTGTAGTTACGATTCCTGTTACTGAGACGATCAGATTTTCGTATGGGGAAGATGACTGCTGTCCCTGGATCTGGTAGCAGGTCAGATAGTCCCCGGTACTGCCGGAGTCAGGTGTGGTTACCGATACTTCGTTACTCCAGGAATTAAGATTGTCAGTATTTTTGGTACGTACTGCGTAAAAGTACTCTGTGCTCCACTCCAGGCCTGTATCTACAAAGGTGGTATCCGATGCATTTGTGGAGACTCTTACGGGGCTGTCCGGTGTATTGGTGGAAATTCCATCAGTCAGTGACCTGTAAAGGCTGTATTCGGAGAAATTCTCGTCAGTACACATAGTCCAGGAAGTGGAAACGGAATTGCTGGCTCCGGACGATGCGCTAAGGATTGACGCTGTAGGATATGTGCCAGGTCCTGCTGGAGTCTCGTCATCACCGCAGGAAACTGCAAGGATTACTGCTGTAAACATTATCAGAGGTATAATCCATTTAGAATTCTTCATAGCAAAAATTGCTCCTTTCAAAGGGTGCTTTATTATATATAAGTTAAAAGCTGATTTATAGTTCAAGCTGCTTCCTGATTAGTTTCAGAGCCAGCTCCCTCAGTTCAGGATCGGATTCATCAATATCAATATTAATAGACAATCTGATAACCGGTAAGGAATCCGTTGAAACAGCTTTATCAGTCGCCGGTTTTGCTTCAGGGGATTTCTCGGTTAAAGTATTTTTAGTTTCTTTAGTTTCTTTAAGTTCTTTAGGTTTCTTTTCAGGTTTTTTCTGCGCAATCGGAGCTTTTTCGGAGAACTCGGCAAGGTCACATAGGACTTTAAAAGAGAGAATCATATAGGCAGCGTCTGGATCGGATGCGCCTGTGCTGGACCTGAAAAATTCCATCAGAACGGAGCCCTCTTCAGTTACAGCGTCAGGATGAGCCTTGAAGAGGCTGCTGTATGCAGCTTTTACTGCTTTACCGAGCAGAACCTTAGCTTTATCAGGATCATAAGATTTTTCCCACAGGATGGTCGGCTGATTATTGTCATCGATGAAACCAAGAAACCCGAGAAGCATGAGAAGCGATTCATCAACTTCCCTCTTGAACCCGAGAGTAGCGAGAAAGTCGTAGTCAACTACTCTGGGAGATTTGGTGATGCGGAGTTTATCAAGAAGCATCTCGATTGAGCCTGGATTGTGAATGACAGGATATTCCATATTTTTTTTCTCCTCTTTCAAAGAATGTAATTTATCAATGATTCATAAATCATTTTATTCTTCATGACAATCCGAAATTTTTCTGACTGAATCAATTGACTTTGGAATTAATCCAAAGTATTTTGGTCTGACTTGGAGGAATATATTATGGAAATAAACCTGGATGATATTGAATATGTTGGTGAGACCTCTATTACAATCAGAAAAAGCAGAAGACGGATTACCGTTCCAAAAGAAGTTGCGGAACAGCTGGAACTGCTCGACAGCGACAGGATCAGGTGGATTCTCTTCAAAGACGGTCGGCTCTATCTGTCAAAAGCTGATAAACTGCAGCAAAAAAGAACAGAAGAGCAATAACGGATAAGAGAGGGTAAGCCTTAATGGATCCGATTCCACTCGTCGGCATACTGTTCTTTATGGCGTTCATCTGCGAGTATGTTGATTCAACTCTTGGTATGGGCTACGGAACAACCATGACTCCGATTCTTCTTCTTATGGGTTACGATCCGCTTGCCGTAGTACCTGCGATACTTCTGTCAGAACTGCTTACGGGCGGATTTGCGGCATTTATGCATCACAGGATGGGTAATGTTGATTTCGACTTCAGAAGAGACAGTAACCACCGGATACTGAAGAAGATGAAAAACCTTGGATACATTCCGAAGTCAAACGATTCGAAAATAGCGTTTGTGCTGGCCGCATGCAGTGTTTTTGGTGCGGTTGCGGCGGTAATTCTCGCGTTCCACATCCCGAAAGTTTATCTGAGATCAATTATTGGTTCCATAGTGCTTATTATGGGAATCCTTATTCTTATCAGAAGAAACGCCGTTCACAGATTCTCCTGGAAGAAAATATTCGGTCTGGGGGTTGTTGCCGCTTTCAACAAGGGGCTCTCCGGAGGAGGGTACGGTCCCCTTGTTACATCAGGGCAGATTCTGTCGGGTGTGAAGAGCAAAAGTTCTATCGCGATAACATCTTTTGCGGAAAGCTTTACATGCCTTGTCGGTGTGATTGCTTATCTTATTCTGGGGGCTTCTATCAACTGGAGTATTGCTCTTCCGCTTGTTATCGGTTCGTTCATATCGGTTCCATTCTGTACCTGGACAGTGAAGAGAATAAGAATCAGCAATTTCACTGCAATTGTAGGTATAGCGACAGTTGTACTGGGGCTGTTCACTCTCTACAAGGTGGTATTCTAGTTTTGTCCTGAATTAGGGGACACGCAGCAGAGCCTGCATGTCCCCGGTGTTTTCAGGCTTCTGTATTCACAACTCTTACAGAAAGGGTCTCGCCTTCGATCCAGTCGATTGATTCCGCTCTTGTAACATTCAGAAGATCATCTTCAAAGGATTTCAATTCAATCAGGTCTTCAGGAGGGGCGCTGATCTTAATTGAACTGAGCGGTGCTGCCATGCTTAGATTTGCTTCACTCTTGAACCTTCTGGCTTCTTCAATGATCTGAAGTGTTATGTCACCGTATTTCAGAGCTTTTTCATCCATGTATTCAGGTTCCGGCCATGGAGCCAGATGAATGCTTTCATGTCCTTCGTTTTCCTTGAAAACAGCCTGATACAATTCCTCGGTGATATGTACAAGAACAGGGGCGAAAAGCCTCAGTGAGCCGTAAAGAACATGGTAGAGGGCGTACTGAGCGGAATGCTTCTCATCCGGGCTATCGTCTGAGTAGAGCCGCTTTTTTACTATTTCCAGATAGTTGTCACATAGCGCTTTCCAGAAGAAACGCTCCCCATCGCGTATGCAGATGGAATACTCATACTGGTCCATACCGGATGTTGCGTCTTTCGCGGTTCTGGTGAACCTGGATAGAATCCATCTGTCAAAGGGTTTCAGATCGGGAGTAAGATCTCTGTCAAAATCCTCAAGTCTGGAAGCGGCGAATCTTGTAGCGTTCCACAATTTTGTGACAAGGCGTCTGCCGTCCCCGAGAACATCCTCGCTGAAGAGAACATCGTTACCCAGCTTCGAGCTGCATGACCAGTAGCGAAGCTCATCAGCAGAGTAGCGATCAAGAGCGACAAGCGGATCACCAGCGATGTTCCCCTTGCTTTTGGACATCTTTTCCCTTGAGGGATTCAGGGCATGACCGCTGATCATTATATCCTTCCATGGGATGCTGTCCGAATGCAGATGCGCCTTGGTGATTGTATAGAATGTCCATGTCCTGATGATATCATGCGCCTGGGGTCTGAGGCTCATGGGAAGCAATCCTTCCATCTCATCCTCTTCTCCCCACTTCGCGTTGATCTGAGGGGTGAGAGAACTCGTTGCCCAGGTATCCATGACGTCTGATTCGGGTCTGAAGTCTGAACCTCCGCACGAAGGGCATGGTTCTTCCGGTGTATCCACCAGAGGATCAACAGGGAGGTTTTCCTCCCTTGCAAAGAAGGGTTCACCGCAATCCCTGCAGAACCACACAGGGAAAGGCACTCCATAGAAGCGCTGACGGCTTATGCACCAGTCCCATTTGAGGTTTTCCACCCAGTGCTCATAGCGAACCTTGAAATAAGGGGGATACCAGTTAACTTCATTGCCGCGCCTGATGAGATCTTCCTTCTTATCAAGAATACTCACGAACCACTGCATATTAAGGAGAAATTCAAGCGGAGTCCCGCATCTTTCATGTACGTTGACTGCGTGCTGAATATCCTTGCCGCCTTTTCTGTATCCTTCATCATCGAGTTTCTGCACAATAACTTTTCTGGCTTTTTTCCAGTACATGCCTTCAAGGAAACCTGCGGCGGCATTCATGTGTCCTCTGTTATCCAGTACTATTCTGAGATCCAGATTATATTCCTGCCACCACTCGATATCAGTTGTATCACCGAATGTGCAGCACATGACTATCCCGCTGCCCTTATCCCTGTCAACTTTAAAATCTGAAAGAATCCTGATTTCATGACCAAAAATCGGAACAACTGCTTTCTCTCCGATCAGATGATTCCATCTTTCATCGGAAGGGTGTACAAAAACCGCAACACATGCCGGAAGCAGCTCCGGTCTTGTGGTGGCTATGGGGATATTTCCGGAGCCATCAGCAAGGGAGAATTCAAGATCATGGAAAACAGAAGCAGACTCACTGTCTTCCGTTTCGGCCTGGGCTACCGCTGTTCGGCATTCAGGGCACCACAGTGTCGGAGCCTCTTTTCTGTAGATAAGCCCTTTTCTATTAAGATCGAGAAAAGATCGCTGGCTTATTCTCTGAACCCGGGGGTCTATGGTCGTATAGAGAAGATCCCAGTCACACGAGAATCCGAATCTTGTCCAGAGATCCCTGAACATGGCCTCGGCGTCTCTGGTTACTTCGAGACATAACTTCACAAATTCGTTTCTCGTCATATCCTGAGCCCGGACATTCTTCTGCTGTTCAGTGAATCTCTCGCTTGGCAGGCCGTTGTCATCAAAACAGAAGGGGTAGAAGACCTCCTTGCCCTTCATTCGATGATACCTTGCCAGAACTTCCGCCTGGACATAGCTGAAAATGTGACCCATGTGAGTCATGCCCGAAACGGTTGGCGGAGGAGTATCAATTGAGTAAACAGGCTTTTTTGAATTACTGTCAAATTTGAATATTCCCCGGCTGTTCCAGAAATCCTGCCACCTGGGCTCAGCTTCCTTGGCATTGTAACGTTTCGGTAACGTCACTTGAATGTCCTTTCGCAAGAGTAAGTATCATTATCGACATATATTCAGGAGAGGCAGAAAGATAACCCCGGCTTCGCGCATGAACAAGTGTGAGTGCCCTGATGAGGGTCAGGAGTTGACCTGAAAGAAGAACTGTGCAATTGTGCAGTAATTATGCTTTATTGACAGAATGGAGATAACCTGCACATGTCACCGGATGATCCAGCACCTCGGGGAAAAGCAAATATTCTTCTCTCAGCTTTGCATCAGGCAAAGGATAACGGTGAGTTCAAACTTGTCGCGCACTATATCAGCGAACTCATAAGCCTGCCCGTGGATACCCTGTTTCTTCCCGAAATAAGAGAAATTCTCGAAATTTATAAACCGGGAAAGCACAGAGATATTGAGCATTCAACAGTGAGAGTATTCCTGGAATCTCTTTTGCCTTCCCTTGAATCTTCATCTGACAGAGCGAAGGTCCTGACTCGACTCGGTGAGCTTGAACTGATGGATAATAATTATCCACTTGCTGAGCGATATCTGAATGACGCAATGAAACTGAGCATGACCGTGGAAGCAGGGGCATGGCTTCCTGAAATTCTTGAGAGTATCGTGGAGATTCCACATGATTTCAAGGGAATGAGAAAAACAGCAGCGGAAATCCAGAATGTAATCAACTGGCTTCCTGAACTTCTGGATAACGATCTGATTGTTGTAATTCTTGCCACCGCAGCTGTGTCTCTGGCGGTACTTAGAATGAATGCAGCTGCGGAAACCGCGATACAGGCAGCTCTATCCCGCGAAGGAGTATTGTCTCCCTCATCCAGACAGTCTCTGGAATGGTGCAGGGCAAAAGTATATATGGCTTCCGGAAAGAAGAAGGAAGCAATAATCATGCTTGAACGGGCTCTTCTCCTGGCTGAGGAACTTAACGATCAGATGGCGGTTGCTGAAATACTCAATACAGTCGTATTGGCGATGAAGGAACGTTCCGGATACACCATTAGAAACCTCATATCCATTATGGAGCGGGTATCGAAAAATGCAGCAATCAGTGGAAGTGTATCAAATCAACTGTATGCGCTTGACCATCTTGCTGATATGTATTTCCGAACTCTCATGATATCCAATGCCCGGAGGGCCGAGGGTGAAATACGGGAAATTCTTCAGTTTAAAAAAAAGCTGTCGGATGAACCTGTAACGGAATGGTGTTCAGCTTTGCTGGGATTCCTGACCCTGGAAGTCCCGATTCCGGAAAAGGCTGATCTTCTTCTTCCTGGAACGGTTGATTTTCTTCAGCGACTTGGACGGAAGGAAGATCCGGTTAAGGAAGCCGAAGCCATATCGGACTTTCTGCTGTCATCACCTGGAAGCGAAGCTGTCCTCTATGCCCTGTTTCTTGCTATGGAATCATTTGCTGAAGGGTTTGAAAAGGCTTCAGGAATAATTGCCGCCGCTCTTGATTCTTCAATCAGCCATTTTCAGCAGGAACCTGTGCTCTCATGGAGACTTTGCATAAGCGCCCTTCTGTCGTCAAAGGATGAACATAAGGAGGATCTTTTCAGTTCAGCGCAGATCCTCGCCAGACAGATGGACAGATTGCTGCTGGTTTGGCTCATTCTGCGATGCAGGGTCAGGTTGAATCTTTCCCGGCTATTTGCCGAAGAAGCGAAACTGTATCTCCTGGTGGCGGAGCTTGATCATCATATAGCCGGACAGCTTCCGGAGAATGAACGCCTCCGTTTCATGAATGTGTCAAATATTAACGAACGGGATACGATACTGAGAGAACTTGCCGGGGGTGCAGAAGGATCATTGACAGAGCTGCGAGATATTCTTGCAGGAGATATTAAATCTGATTTAACAGGGATCATCAGAGAAATGTCCAGTATGTCAAAAAAAATATCGGCTCGATCAGAGATCAGCCGCAGCCTTGAGATACTTGGACTGCTTGCAAAGGTGGACAGGATTCTGGCTCTCAAAGTGAATAATGGTGAAATTCGGATTATTGAGAGTTACGGGTTCGGGAAAGGGAGATTGCCGGACTGGGAGGCGAAGAATACAATTCTTGAATATCCGGAAGACATACGGAAAATTGACAACTTCGGAATAACTCCGTTCGGCAGCAGAAGGTACATAATTGTCCCAACTGAGAGTTCCGTTATCCCGCTGCATGCTGAAAAAAGGATTCGTGCAGTTCAGACGCGTCCGGAAAATTACCTGCTCCTCGAGATTGATTCGCCCTTCAACACAGTGGAAAGAAGCACAGAGATTTTTCTTTCAGGCTTTTACAGACAGATAGGTTCCGCTCTGCTTCTCAGAGACAGGGAATCCATGGCATATGTAGATACAATGACAGGTTCGGTAATAGGCTTCTCATGGACAAGAAGGCTAAAGGAACTGCTTACTGAGAACGTATCGGAGAGTGCTCCTTTATCCATACTGCTCGCTGACGTGGACGGGTTGAGTAAAACTAACGAGCTTTTCGGTTTCAGATCGGGAGACGGAATCCTTAAAACTGTTACTTCTACGATATCACAGACTCTTCGTCCCAACGACATGATCGGCAGGATCAAGGAAGATCTTTTCGGAATAATACTCCCCGATACAGGCAGTGAAAACGCTTTCATGATAGCAGAGCGCATTAGGAGAGAAATTGCGGGGAAGGATATCAGGCAGGATCAGGTTCCCGTTACAATGAGTATTGGCTCAGTAACAGTACATTCCTCGGGAGACAGTCTGGATATAATTGTCAACAGAGCTTATGAGGCGCTTCAGAGGAGCAGGGCCAATGGGCGAAACCAGACTACTGCCTGGAGCGCGGATGCTGATCACCAGGATGTGGGGATACTCGCAACTTTTAACACCGGCAATCCCGGCTGGGACTATACTTTGAATCAGGCCGCGCTTGAACTCCTTACGATTGACAGCCCCTCGATCGAACTCATTGCCAGGAAGCTGCGGAACGCATTCAGAAGCGAGTACCTGTATCTGGAATCAGCCAGTGGAAGCAGGTTTGAAGTTGGAGTCCGGTTTGCGGGAAAGATTGTGGAGAAAATCCAATCGGACGGAATCGGAGGAATAAAACATCATCCTGGTATTCTGGGGAAATATCATGTTCTTTCCATACAGTTTGAACATGGAGGAAGGCTTATCTCAGCATGGGATAGTGCTGCTGATGTATCTCAAAGCGTGAAAAACATTTTCAGGGCTTTTGCCGCATTGTCAGAAATGCTGCTTGAGAGGAATTCATCAGGAAACTGACCGGTCATACTTCAGCTTCCAGTATTGTTTTCAGAAAATGTCCGGTATGGGAATCCTTATTCGCAGCCAGATTTTCAGGTGTGCCGGTTGCTATTATGCTTCCTCCGGCATCCCCTCCGTCCGGCCCCAGATCGATGATCCATCCTGCATTCTTGATAACATCGAGATTGTGTTCGATTACGATAACAGTATTTCCCGCGTTTACAAGCCGTCCCAGAACCATCAGCAGCTTTTTGACATCATGGAAATGAAGTCCGGTAGTCGGTTCATCAAGTATGTAGACGGTATGAGATGATCCGGGCCGGGCAAGTTCTCTCGCCAGCTTTATCCTCTGGGCTTCTCCCCCGGACAGAGTTGTGGCCTGCTGGCCCAGCTGTAAGTAACCGAGACCCACGTCATCGAGTACTTTAAGTAT
>JAUVEU010000093.1 GCA_030594645.1 Candidatus Aegiribacteria sp. | reverse complement strand
GTCCACACTCCCGCAAAACATGATCCCGAAGGAAGTGCTACTGCAGACAGGATCAATATTAGACCAGTGATAGTATTCACGGAATATCTCATTTGTTTCCTTTCATTAGGCAATTTATGCATTAGCCTGGTAAAGATATCATTAATACTTCAATCATCTATGATACTCGGTGCAGTTACACCGGGGTCAGATGTCATACCGTTCACATGCAGCGTTAATCCTGTCGATCCACCCGATAGCGGTAATCTTTTCGAATATCTCCTGAGCCTTCTCGAAGCTGTTGTGTGTTCTTGCTTCATCTCCCTTTTTACTGAACATCAGACCCTGAAAGTAATAAACCTCGCCAATACATATCTGTCTGTCGGTTTTTTTCAGGATCAGCAATGATCTGTCAAAGGAGGAGATGGCATCGGCCCATCTGTTCTCTTCTGTGGCCAGCCTTCCTGCAAGAAAGTGCGCAGATGCTTCTATCTTTTCTGAATCCAGCTCTTTAACCAGTTGAAACACACTGTTGAGTGTCTCCCCGGCCTTGACTGGATTATTCATGTCCAGATGAAGAGAAATGAAGCCGATAAGGGCTTCGGCAAGTAATGATCTCGACTTGATGGTCTGTGCGATTGAAAGGGCTTCAGTGTAATACTCTTCAGCATCCGACAGTTCTCCTTTACCCAGAGATATGTCACCTAGTTCAATAAGGCTTTCTGCTTCAGTCTGACGGTCGCTGATCTCTCTGGATATCCTGAGAGAATTCGTGCTGTACTCCTGCGCGCTTGCATAGTTGCCAAGGTCGCAGTAAAGAGCGCCAATGTTATTCAGAGCCATCGCCTCGACTTTCCGAGTCCCGGTATCTCTTGTAATGTTCAACGAAGCCTCGTAGTTGCCTATTGCTTTGGCATACTCCCCGAGCCTGACATTTATTAGCCCGGTATTGTTGAGAGTGCTCGCTTCAAGTTCTCTCGCACATATGTCCCTTGAAATTTCAAGTGATCTTTCGTAACACTCCATAGCCTTCTCATTGTCACCGATAGTTGCATAAATAAGACCGATATTACTGAGTGCTCTCGCTTCAGTTTCAACATCACCGAGTTCTTTTATAATCTCCAGTGCTTGGATGTAATAATCCAGTGATGTAGAATATTCATCGAGATTCCAGTGGATAATACTGATATTACCAAGTATCATGGCTTCAAGTTTCCGATCTCCTATATTCTTTGCAATACTCAGAGAGCTCTGATACAGCTTCAGGGCACTTTCGAATTCTCCCAGATACCAGTTAGCGATACCGATGCAATTCAGACAGGCTGATTCTCCTTTCTTATCAGCAAGTGCCCGGTAAATCTCCAGAGCGTTCTCGGCCATTTCAATGGTGTTGGTATACTGCGATATTCCGAAATGACCTTTGCATAGCGCTACAAGACTATCGGCTTCCAGTTTCTGTTCGCCCAGCGATTGTGAATTACTGACAGCCTGTGTAAGGTCTTCTATCGCTTTTTCCTTGTCTCCAATCAGATTCAGCACTGATGCCCTTTTCATCAGGACTTCGACCTCCATGATCTTACTGCCGATCATGCTTTCCGGCAGGCATTCAAGAACTCTGCTATAGGAATTTATCGCGTCCTGGTTGGCATAGGCATCCTTTGCCCTGTCAGCTGCAATCATGCCGTATTCGATTACTTTATCATTATCAGAACATAAGTAAAAATGATGTGTTAACTCCTCGATTACTTCTTCCGTACGATTCTCATGAAGTTTTTCCAGCGCGCTTCCAACCGTTTGATGGTAGAGCTTTAATCTTGAAGCACTCATCTGCTGATATATTGTCTCTCTGACCACATCCTCCGTGAAACGGTACCTATCTTCATCGCATTCTTTCAACAACCTCATACCCAGTATCTCATCCAGCATATCCAGTAGATGACCCTCATTCCTTCCGGTTATTAAAGGGAGTAATTCAAAATCGAAATCCCTGCCGATCACCGAAGCATATTCAAGAAGCTCGCGTGCCTGGTGTCCCATCATTCCCATTTTTCTATCTACCACACTCCTGACCGAATTGGGAATAACTATCTTTTCTTCCTCAACGAACGATATACTTTCATCCTCCCAGATGAGTGCGTTATTCAGTTCAAGGGATTTCAAAAGCTCCTCAATGAAGAACGGGTTTCCCCCGGTCTCCTTGTAGATAAAAGCTATAAGCTCAGGCGATGGAGAGGCATCTACGATAAGTGAGGTCATCCTGGCGACATCAGCTATCTCAAGCGGCTCAAGTTCGACTGACTCGAACAGTTTCTCCCTGCTTATGGACTGCAGGGCACTTTGAAATGAATCGAATTGTGCCTCCTCCACGCGGTAGGTAAAGAAGAAATAGATAGACGCTCCACTCAGCGTTCTGATCAGGTAGTTGAAAAGCTCAAGCGAACTTTCGTCTGCCCAGTGAATATTGTCTATACAAACAAACAGAGGCGATTCTGAAACCTGAAGTTCCAGAAATCTCCGTACGCCTTCAAAAAGTCTGAACTTGTCAAGCATGAATATGCTTACATCCATCTCCACCAGTTCATCAGACAGCTCAGGTACGATTTTTGTCAGTTCGATCTGAAATGCCGGAGACATCCCATCGATGATACCCCTGCCTTTCTTTCTGTAAACGCTGCGGATGATTTCTCTGAATGCATAGTAGGGGATTGACTTTGTTGTTGCTGATAGATTACTAACCAGATGTGTAAAATCCTGGTAACAGGAATCATTCACGATCTCATGCATCAAACGTGTTTTTCCTACGCCGATCTCACCGGAGATATACGTCGTTCTGCATCCATCTGAAGCTGTCTGAGAAATAGAACTCTTAATTCTGGTTATCTCTTTATCCCGACCAATAATCTCAATTGTTGGAGTAATGACTCTTCTGTACTCTTTAGTGAAGGCGCCAATCCTGTCTCTGCCGTGTCTTTTTGCGCTGTAGAGACGACGATCAGCGGTATTAAAGACAGAAAGCCAGTCTCTCCCTTCAATTGGAAAGGACGCTATGCCGATACTGCATGTCAGCCTTATTTTTGAGAATTCCCTGGAATGACACTGTTCCAGAATACGGGAGGAGATCCTGACAGCCTGCTCGCATTTGGTATCCGGAAGTATACATACAAACTCATCTCCGCCGTATCGATAAACAGTATCATTTTGCCTGATAAGATTCTTGAGAAAAGCAGCATATTCAACGAGAACGTCATCACCGGTGGAGTGACCATAAGTGTCGTTGATATTTTTGAAATGGTCAAGGTCGATAACGACTACAGACAGTGGAATCTTATCCTGGTCCGCTTTCTGGATATACTCAAAGGCTCTCTTCGTCAGGTATCGTCTGTTATACAAACCGGTAAGATCATCAAAATATTCAATACCGATTTTATTCATTTTTGATACCATCATATTCCTTCTATACACACTGCAATGATTATAGTATAACGCCGTTCATAGGAGAACCTGCCTGTAATCAAATTCGTCAGGAATCACGCTAAGTACATTCGGAATGTGTATATGAGCATGATACAACCGTATATGCTGCTGCAGCCTTATGCTTGAGATATGTAAGCTAAGTGTTGGGGAGGCAATACCTTTCTTCTCTGAACAATGTCAGGCACGCATCAACAACATTTCTATCGTATAGTATGCCTCTGTTCATTGATATTTCCTCAAGCGCCCGTTCCAGACCAAGGGAGCTTCTGTAAGGGCGATGTGAACACATTGCCTCCACTACGTCAACAACTCCAAGAATTCGTGCTTCAAGGCAGATTTCCTCTCCTTTGAGAGCACCGGGATAGCCTGAACCATCCATTCTCTCCTGGTGCTGCAATACGATTTTTCCTACAGGCCAGGGGAAACTGATGGTTTTCAGGATTTCAAAACCTGCCTGTGGGTGGGTCTTAATCAATTCGTATTCGATATCCGTAAGTATTGCAGGTTTGCTGAGAATCTCCGCTGGAATCTTTATCTTGCCGATATCATGCAGAAGGCTGGCGACACGCAGACCTTCGATCATTTCTTCAGAAAGGTTCATCTCTTTTGCAACGACACACGCAAACCTTGCCACTTCCCTCTGATGACCTGCAGTGTAAGGATCTCTTGTTTCAACAGCAGAAGAAAGCGCATCCACCGTTCCCTCAAGAGTTCTATGTAATTCGTCAAGGCTGCTCTTAATTCTATCTTCCGCCTGTTTTCTGTCGGTGACATCCCAGAAAACTACCTGAGAAGCCGGTTGCCCCTGGTACATTATAGGTATCGCTGTAACCTCAACGTCAACCGATTTACCGTCGAGTCGAAGGAACTTTTCCTCTATAGGTTCAGCGAATTTCCCATTCTTCTGACATAATTTGATGCGATCAAGTACAATGGCTCTGTAATCAGGGTGGACAAAATCAAAAACCTTTTTACCGAGAGCATCTTCAGGGCAGGAAGCGGCTACGAGATCAAGACTTGCTCTGTTGGCATAGACGATTACGCCATCAACATGAACTACAATCGCCGCAGGATTGTGGTCGAGCAGGCGTCGGTATTGTTCCTGTGATTCCCGGAGTGCTTCCTGAATCGATTTTCGTTCCGTAATGTCTTCCAGAATACCGTCAAGATAGAGAATACTGCCCTCTTCATCCAATATGGCCTTTGATGACAGTGAACCCCAGAAATTTGAACCATCCGAACGCTTGAACTGGATTTCGAATCCGGAGATCGAGCCTTCCCTTTTGATACTGCGGATGAATCGTTGGCGATCCTCGATATTCCTGTAACAATCAATAACTTTCGTATCGATCATCTTTTCGGGATTCTCGAAGCCGAACATTCTGGCAAGCACAGGGTTAACAGAGAGAAACGATCCGTCCTGCTCGACGGTTGAACGGAATACTCCAATAGGGATGTTCGCGAGAAGAGAACGGTAACGTTCTTCAGAAACTTTCAATGCTCGCTCAGATCTATTTTCCTCTGTGATATCCCTGCCGAAACTCAGTGTTCCGGTAATCTCTCCATCAGTATATATGGGAAGTGTCTGTACCTTGAGCTCGGCTATATTACTCTCTCCTAAGAGGATTCTAACATCATATTCATTGATATTACCACTCATCGTATCAACGAAGATATCTTTGACCCGATCAAGATCATCCGGATGAATAACCGGTGAGAACCCCTTGCCTTTCCAATCATCACTTATTTTTAAGGATAATTCCTCTGCGTACTTATTGAAAAATACGAAATTCCCGTCCCGATCCAGCTGCCAGATCATTTCTCTTGCGTTTTCAACAACGGTTCTGTATTTCAGCTCTGATTCCCTGATGCTTTCTTCCGTTTTCTTCCTCTCTGTGATATTCTGAACAAGCGAAAGAAGTTTAATTACTGTTCCATCCGGGTTTCTTGTGCATTTGGAAGCTATACTTACATGAATAATATCGCCATTCCTGTGTATAAGACGCTTTTCCAGGTTGTAACCATCGATCTTACCGGAGAGTACTCTGGTTAAAGCGTTAAGATTAACATCAAGATCATCAGGATGGGTCAGATCAGGCCATTTCTTCTTCAGCATTTCTTCCCTGGAATAGCCAAGCATATCACAGAGATAGTGGTTGACATTTATAAAGAGCATTTCAGGTGTGAGAATCGCCATGCCTATCAGCCCGAGCTCAAAATAGTCGTCGAACTGTTCTTCATTCATAAGTCATTCCTCACTATTCCTCAGCTTTTTCTCATTCATGAATCAGCTCCTGTCTTATACATGATTCTTTCTATGGTTAATCCTACAAGACATCCTGATGCCTTAGTTAAGACTGAAGCCCTTCTCGCAGATGATTTTGACGCACGCTTCGGCCACTTCAGGGTCGTACAGTATACCCGAGTTCAGGGTAATTACCTCAATTGCTTTATCAATGCCGGGGATGGATCTGTAAGGTCGATGCGACGTCATGGATTCTATCACATCAGCTACGGCAATGATTCTTGCCTCGATCATGATCTCGTCGCCTTTCAGCCCGTTCGGATAACCCGAGCCATCGTACAGTTCCTGATGCTGCAGTATCACATCTGCAACAGGCCAGGGGAATTCTACATTCGATAGGATATCGTACCCGATCTGTGGATGTGTCCGTACAATTTCCTGTTCAAGCTCGGATAGTTTTCCGGGTCTGGAGAGGATTTCCTGCGGTATGCTGATCTTGCCGATATCGTGTACAAGAGAGATCATGTATATGGCTTCGATCCGTTCATCGTTGAATCCCATCTCAATTGCAATCAGTCTTGCGAGCTCCGCAACCCTCTGTTGATGCCCGGACGTATACGGATCCTTTGATTCGATTATTTTTGAGAGAGTTTGAATTGTTCCTTCCACACTCTTCTTAAGCTTCTCCATGCTTTGCTGAAGCTCGGAGGTGCGTTCCCTTACACGCTCTTCGAGAAGCTGTTCCTGAGCAACCAGCTGGCTTTCAACGAGTTTGCGCTCATTTATTTCTCTACGAAGGTCTACGTTCTTTAGATAGTACAGCTCCGCCTCTTTTTCCTTCTGTTCAGTTTCATACCTGATCTGAAGCCTGGCGATAGTATCAGCGCTTTCTTCGCTGAAGATATCCTTCGTCAGGGAACTGTATTTCTTGAAGAACAGAAAAGCCCTCTCATAATCATCCATTGCCCTGTAAAGATCGGAAAGCTCCAGATAGCAGTCTGACTCACAAATCCGGGTTCCTATCCTGGTGGAAATCCGCAAACTCCGTTCAAGGAATGCAAGAGCTTCATCATACTTCTTCTGAAGAATCATGATATGGCCCAGTACTTTGCAATTATCTGAGATATGCTCTTCGTCCCCCAGTTCCTCTACGATAGAGAGCGAATTTCTATTGTACTCAAGGGCTGAATCGTACTTCTCCTGCTCCATGAGAATGTCCCCGATGTTGCTGTATGTTATCGATATACCTCGTTTATCACCGAGTTCTTCTTTGAGTTTCAGGGATCTGTTGTAATAATCCAGAGCGCTCTCCAGATCACCTTTGTTCTTAAACAGAATCCCCATGTTATTGTAGGACATAGCAAGCCCGGATAGATCTCCTGTTTCTTCCCTTATCCTGAGTGCCCTCAGGTAATACTCTTCTGCTCTTTCCAGGTTGTTTCGTTTACGGAAAATAACACCGATACTGTTCAGGGAATGGGCAATATGATTTCTGTCATCAATCTCCTCAAATACTGCGAGCGCCTTCAGGTGCTGTTCAATCGCAAGATCGAATCTGCTCTGGGAGCCGAATACAACTCCAATATTCGAGAACGTTGTTGCCATACCTCTCTTCTCACCAAGTTCAGTGTAGATTGTACGTGCGATATTGAAATACTTCATACTTTCAAAATATTTACCTCTGGCTCCGTTTGAAACACCCATCAGTCTATTACCGTCCGCCTCTCCTTTCCTGTATCCCAGGCTTTTCGAAAGAATCAGAGATTCCCAGGCGTAGGCCTCTGTCCGTAATGGTCTTGATCTGTAAAGTATCATACCAAGCTCATTCAACAGATCGACCCTTGCTCGACCGGTTTCCCCGGAAGGAGGCCTGGAACGCATCTTTTTCAGTCTGCACTTGAGAGCGGTAATTTCAGTGCTCACGCGCTTAAGCTCACTTCCACAGAGTATGGGTTAATCAAAACTGAAACCTCTTTCATATATCACTTTCTTACATGCACTGACAACATCTGCGTCATACAGTATGTCCTCATTCTCAGTGATTTCCTTCACAGCTTCCCTCAATCCCAGAACAGCTCTGTAAGGTCGATGAGATGACATAGCCTCGATAACATCGGCAACACAGATGATACGTGCTTCAATCACTATTTCATCTGCTTTCAGACCCTGCGGATAGCCTGATCCATCAACATGTTCATGATGTTGCCTGACAATCTCTGCTATCGGCCATGGAAAATCTATTTCAAACAGAATAGTGTATCCCGCCTGAGGGTGTATCTGGATAATTCTCATTTCCAGATCACTCAGGGTTCCGGGCTTACTCAGTATCTCCTGAGGGACGTTGATCTTTCCAATATCATGAACAAGAGACGCGATATGAACCGCTTCAATTTTATTCTCTGATAGCCCCATCTCTCGAGCTATGGCGCTGGCCAGTTTTGCCACCCTGATCTGATGACCGGACGTGTAGGGATCCCTCAACTCTGTTATTTTCGATATAAGTACTATTGTACCCTGAAAACCTTTTTCGAGCTTATTGAAACTGCTTTTGAGCTCTATCGTTCGCTCGCTGATCAATTCTTCCAGCTGATCCTGATGTTTCCTGAGTTCTTCCTCGATTTGTATGCGTTCGGATATTTCAGCCTGCAATTCGATATTCCTGAATTTGTATATCTCCGCTTCCTTGTTTTTCTTATCCGTTTCAAATCTAACCTGAAGCTGGATCATGTTTCTTGTGCTTTCCTCGCTGAAAACCTCCCGCGACAGATCAGTGAATTTTCGGAAATATTCCAGTGCTCCTCTGAAATCACCAGTTTCTTCGTACAGCATTGTAAGGTTCTCGTACACCTGTATTTCTCGGTATTTTGCGTCAGTTTCCTTTGCGATTTTGAGAGCCTGATCCAGGTAGAGTTTGGCCTGTTTGAATTTACCCTGAATCGTGAGCATTTCACCTAAGTTATTACATGATGCCGCCAACCCGGTCGTATATCCGAGCCGTTCGAATAATTCGTAAGCTTTCATGAAATGTTTTTTTGCTTCAGTGAATTTACCCTTGAATTGCAGAATTAAGCCTATGTTGTTGCAGGAAGAGGCAATTCCTAGATCATCCTCAAGTTCAGTGAAGGATTGTAGAGATCTTTCAATGAATTCCAGCGCCTTTTCATATAGATTCTGGCTCTGATAAATATTACCGATGTTATTCGTGGTTTTTGCTATGCCCCTTTTATCGTTGATAGCCTCGCTTATAGCTAGTGATCTGAAGTAATACTTGAGTGCATTTACATGATCTTTCCGCTTCCCGTATATGATACCGATAGCATTAAGCGTGCTGGAAAGACCTGCGCTGTTTCC
>JAUVEU010000091.1 GCA_030594645.1 Candidatus Aegiribacteria sp. | reverse complement strand
GATTCCTGATACTGCCGGCGAAGAGATAAGTGATATTATCGTGGAACTGTATCCGGCTTCTCAGCAATGCAAGGGCCTCGGCTGATTCCTTTATGTTGAGAATATCCTGGAACTCATCGAAGGAGACGACCAGTTTTCCTCTCCGCCCGAGCCCGGCAATGAGGTCGAGTATTCCTTCGATAGAGTCCGGTCTCATTACTATCCTCGGATCGAGCGATATGGTTGGAAATCCCGTAACAGGATCTATCGACAGTGTTGGTTTCAGATGGGCGAGTGTCTGCATCAGCTTTCTCTGGAAGCCAGCTTTGCGTTCTGCCCTTAAGATGGATGTTATCATACGTCTGCACATATCACCGATGGTCTTCACTTCGAGCAGATCGATATACAGGAGCCTGTAACCGGAAAGTTTGCGGACAGCTTCGTGTATCAACGACGTTTTACCAGTCCGTCTCTCGCCCTGCAGAAACACGTTCTGTCCAGCCTCTATGAAATTCATAAGCTGCTTGATGAGCCACGGTCTCCTGCAGAAATCTCTGCCTTTCACCACCTGACCGTACCTGAAAGGATTCATTTCAATTCCTTCCCATTACGTAGAATAGCATAACGTAGTTTAACGTTATGTCAAGTAACGTAATTGTGAATCAAGAAAGAATGAACTCTACTGCAAGAGGAAACGTCCTTATGCTCCTGAGGCTGGAAACCTGCTCAGGAAAACCAATGATTCTTTAAAGGGATACCCGGCAGGGTCGATAATCAGCGTCTTGGCTTCGGTGATGGTGTATGAGGGGTTCTCAATCAAAGATAGAGCCGTCTCCTGCAAGTGTCTGTAGTGGAACCGCATCTACTTGTGCGGATAAAGCGTACCGCCTGGTTCCCGGATAGAGCACTGCAACCTTTTGAAGTTTTAGGTCTTCCAGGGCTATGCGAATTGAGGGAGTGAGTTTCGGTGCATCCGCCCGCTTGCACTCTACTCCGAACAGTTGACCGCCTTTCTGCAGGACCAGATCTATCTCAGCTCCCTGATGCGTAGCCCAGAAGAAGACGCCGTCGTTTGGTTCTACGCTCAGGACCTGCTCGATTACGTACCCCTCCCAGGAAGCTCCCACCTTAGGATGGGTGAGAAGATTCTTCATTGAACCAATGCCGAGCAACTGATGCAGTATTCCGCTATCACGAACATAAACCTTTGGAGATTTTACCTGACGCTTGCGCAGATTGGCGTGGTAGGGCTGCAGCTGCCGAATCATGAAAGCATCTGTGAGAAGGTCAAGATATCGCCGTGTGGTAGATTCACTCACACCCAGGGCGCGTGCCAACTCCGCCGAGTTCCAGATCTGCCCGTGGTAGTGCGCCAGCATCATCCAGAAGCGTTGCAATGCAATTGAGGAAACACGTACACCCCACTGAGGCAGATCCCGCTCCAGAAGTGTCTGAACGAAGCTCTTGCGCCATGCAATGCTTACTGGTTCACTTGAAGCCAGAAATGAAAGCGGAAATCCTCCACGCAACCACAGCTCTCGGTCTGCATCGATTCCAAGTTCCATAAGCGAGAAACCGCTGATAGTAATCCGATCCATGCGGCCAGCCAGGCTTTCCGAGGTCTGACGCATAAGATCGCCCGATGCGCTACCAAGAATTAGAAAGCGAGTCGGTAAAGGTCGTCGGTCAACCAGAACACGGAGTATCGGGAAGAGATCCGGTCGCCTCTGGATCTCGTCGATCACGACCAGGTTTTCCAGCGGTCTCAGAGCGGTCATGGGTTCATCAAGACGCGCCAGGCTTGCAGGATCCTCCAGGTCGAAGTAATTGACGGAATCAGGATCCAGCAGTTGCCTTGCCAGAGTGGTCTTGCCGCTCTGACGCGGACCAACCATGACTACAATACGGCTTCGGGCGAGCGCGTCCCTTAGTCTTTTGAGTATTGCTTTGCGTTGAATCATGTTGAAAATATACCATGAATATCCGTCATGTCAAGACAGATTATCATGGTATAGAAACCACTCCTTCACTTCTAATATGAATTGCACCATTGATCTATTTCATTGTTCAAGAACCCTTTTCAGTTTTTCTGGTTGGTGACTGTTCAGAAGCTTTAAACGGAGAGTACCTGCTTGCTGAAGTCAGATCTACCCTCTTACAAACCATTCAGCATCTTTGACAACAATTCGCGCGCCTAGGGCGATGGTTTGAGTGGTTAGTTCCATGTGTGATTGGGGATAATGTGAAGGGAATTGCTATTTCGAAGGGCTGATCAAATGCTTCGTACACCACTTGGAAGGACTTTACTAAAGTAAATCGTGGGGGGGCGTCTTCATTGGTACTTAGATCAATCGTAGTACTTTTCGATCAGGAATGCTCTATCTCGTGCTTGTCTGGAAGGTTTTTCGGGTTGTACTTGCATGTTTGCTCGTTCATCCTGCTCTTTACCGACTGGTGGATTACAGCTCCATCCTTTATATGCCGGCGTTTACCTCCGGGAATCTTGAGTTTTCGTTTATGCTCATCATGTCTGTCTGCGTACAGTTTCGGCATGTATTCAGGAATCCACCATAAACCTCTCAGGGATTTGTGAAGCTTCCCTTTGTAGTCTGGTGGTGTATGAGAACAAACACCATCATCCATAATAGTCTCTTGTGGTACAACCGTGTGGTATTGATCCTCATCGATAATGAGCCCTTCCTTCGAAGCCTCCTGCACCATCCATTTAAGTGTTATCTGCGAAAGACCGCTCTCGCTCTCCTTATATGAGCCTCCGACATCCGAATGCGAACCGGTAAACCACACCTGTTTCACATCCTGATCCTTGTATGGTTCGCCCCATAGATTCTGTCTGTAGAAACATCGTCGCTCATCAATAGCTACAGCATGCCGCACGACTTTTACGATGTTGTTTCGCATGGTGAACTGCAGAGTTAAGGGATTGTAAATCCATCCAACTGATTTGACTGTATCCCACAATCCAAGGAAGTGAATATTACATCTCCTCGAGAACGTTCGACGAAAGCCCGCATATATCCTGTGGTCACGTTCATAACGGAACATCCGTATTGCATATGGGATAAGGTTTTCGTTTCGATACTCGAGTAGTCCAACTTTTCGAATCATTGCGGCAACCGCCCGAGCAGTATATGCACCTCTGCTGAATCCAAAGATGTATACTTTATCTCCATTCCGATAAGTATTCATCAGATAACGATAGGCGTCGGCAATATTCGCTGTAATACCCAGACCGAAAGCCATTCCCAGCAATTTTGTAGTACCTCGTGCGATTGATGTTAATGCTGCGGGTAACGCGAATGTTCCTACTCCAGGGTCGTACCAGGCAATCTGATCAGATGTGCTTTTCGGAAGAATCGAATACAGCTTCAGGACATTGGTAATTCTCCTGCCGTACTCATTACATGTTCCATCACAGCAGAGCACAATATTCTTTGTCATTCCGCACCTACCTCTTCATCAGTGTACTGTATCTAGATCTCAGTACAATTCAAATGCGCGCCAACAGGACAATTAGCTTCGTAGTATTCACCATTTTGACCGATTGACGCTGCCGGTATTCATAGTCAGAGAAGATATGCGCGATATCCTGATTCGAATACTATCAGTCAAATGAAGTTGTATCAGTATTAGCGCAGTATTCTTTATAATCAATCATTAGTACAATGTAAATATTATCTGATATTTCAACCTAAATTGATATTCTACGGTGTGTTGATACATGCTTGAACTTCAGGATTGAAACTTTATTTCACATTACCTGTATCGAAGCCTTGAATTGGCTGACAGATCGTTATTTCATGAAAAAGTACTCAAGTGTTTTACTGTTTTTTAAAATTTTTTTATAAAATCATATGGTGAGAGAAGATCTGACACAGATCGTGCAGCTCCTCAACCAGAGTAAAGACATGATCGGATGAAAGGCCAAACTTCGGTCTCAGTAATACATCACGTATCTCATCCAGAATCTTCAGTGATGTGAAACACTCATTGGAGCCTCTTAGTGCAAACTCAAAGAGACGATCTGGAACCCCTCCGAAGAGAAACGCGGAAATAACAACATTGTGAATCAAGAACAATGCGCAGATTGCTCAATGACTGGAACCTCTGGATCTACGATATGCTTTAATCTCATTAGCTATGTCTTCCTGAGTCAGACCCCTGATCTCAAGTTGGTATGGTCGTTAAGATAAAGATATCAAGCAGAAAGTAAAACGGTTGACATTCGTTAACAAGGTTCCATAAGCGCATGATTACTACGGATCTCGCTAAGTCTAATTAGTGCAACTCCTTATTGTCATTCCCAGTACACTTCTCGTATAGTATAATTGATATCTATAAAATGAGAATGCTAACAATATAGATGCCAAAATCAGCGAACTTATTAGTACCGGAAGTGATACAATATATTCTACCTCAGCTATCTTCCAAGACTGATTTATTAGTAATATCAGAATCACAAATATGATGCTAAGTGATAAATTCCTTGAAAATATATGTAAAGAGAAATATGCATCCATCTGTTCAATTTGGGATTGATTACCTTCTCTCAAAGCTATATTTTGTGCAATCAGGAAAAGCTGTTGAGCTTGTTTGTGTTTTGACTGTATATTTTCACATTTTATGTTACTTTGATTTAAGCAGATACAATCATTAGGATTAATTGCATTATGTATCCATATTTTTTTTGCAATATTAATTTTTTGTTCAGTTCCTGGCAAATCAAAACAGCATTCACTGTCTTTTTTATCATCATATTCCGAATAATCTATGGCACATCTGATTAAACCATTCCTGATATATATATAATGTGCAAGTTCTATTCCTAATGCTCTACCATTATTAAGCAAATAGTACGATGGATGTTTCATCTTATGATACTTTAGTAATAAAACTTCGATTGTATCGGCAATAAAATCAATTATAGCACCCAGGATGAAAGCAAAGCAAAGAAATAGAGCCAGTGCGGTTACCTGAGTATCTCCGATTTTACTGTTAAGCTGAGTGAAATCGAAACCGAATATTAATATGAATCCAACAATAAGTATGCTACCCTGTATAATTTGCAGCATGTAGCTTTTATGGCTGAACCCCGTCATAATACAATATTCCTTATTGTTATGCTTCGTAATGTCCTATAAATTAATATACTGATATACTAAACGCTCTCACTTTCTTGTCAAGTTCTATAACCAAACATATTTCGAATCACTGCTGTTCCAATGTCGAACATCCTTCGGAATATCACCGTGAAATATTACCGGTCTCCAGACTGAGAGAATTTCCTTTGGAATCAATTACACAGGAGAAGCCATGATAGCTGATTTCAGCTGAATCTCAGTCAGGAATGGAGACGGAAGTCATTTCTATGATCCTGTCGCTACGGCAGGAAACAAGGAAGTAGGCCTCGACCTCGCGGAAAGAGTATTCCAGACTGGAACCGATAAATTCATCCGGATGGAGAGATATCTCCAGCCAGGGTCCTTCGCAGCCCGGTACTACATAGCATGTGTCTATATCACCAAACATCAGATCCAGGAAGATGAATCTGAGATAACCATCTTCATTCGTTACGCCGGTGAGCTCACCTGTGGGTGAACCGGCACAGTAAAACGCGTCGATTCGTCTGCCGCCGTTATTGAGAATGGTGTTACCTTCCATGACCAGACCTTCGAGATGGTCGGTCTCCATCATGAGATTCTGCCCGTAGTATTGTACAGCACAGATAGTATTGTCATGGATGTAGTTGTTTCTGAGTACGATCCCGTCTACGAGGTTCGTGTAAACCCCTATTGCGCCGCATCCGTTTATCTCGCAGTTCTCTATAGTGATATTGTTACAGCCGTCTATTCCGAAGACATTGCCATAGCAGCGCTGATCCTCTGTTGGTTCGGTGTGGGTAGCACAAAGGCTGCTAATGGTAATCCTGTCACAATTGATAATCCACATTACATTGTCTGTCCGGCTGTTGCAGATCAGCCTGGTACTTACATTGGAGATCAATCTGGAACCTTCTTCCCCGAATATCCAGATGTCATTGTGTCCCCATAGTTCAATGGAATCATTGAATTCATAAGTACCGGCTCTGATAAATATTGTATCGCCATCCGAAACTTCCTCTATAGCCTGCTGTGGCGTTGTGAACTGCTCACCCTCCCCTACCGTCAGAGTGACTGCCCCTGCTATACCTGTCAGCAGCACCGCGCAAAGGATCTGTCCCGTCATGATTTTTTCCTTTTCTTTCCTGAAGGTGTCCCGAAAAATGTTAAGATGTCAGCCCCGGCCACGGTAAAATATCAGGAGTCAGTCACGCGTCGTCCATGACATTGACCTTAAAGAGAGGCAGGCAGTATCATCAGTTCCTGAAGAAATACTGGCGGGGAATCAATTATCCCGGTGGCTGGAGAGAAGGTTTCACTTTTGCTTGACATCTATGTCGACGCTGATGCCTGCCCGGTCAAACAGGAAATATTCCGGGTCGCAAAACGGTATGATTTAAAGGTCATTCTCGTTTCGAACTCCTGGATGCGTACTCCGGAATCAAGCTGGCTGGAACTGATTGTTGTAGATAAAGGACCAGATGTGGTTGATGACTGGATCGTTGAACACGCGGGCACCGACGACATTGTTATCTCGGGTGACATACCTCTTGCTTCGAGGTGTCTGAAGAAGGGGGCAATGGTACTGGGGAACACCGGACGCCCTTTCGATGAGGACAACATCGGGGATGTTCTGTCCATAAGGGATCTCCTGTCTGATCTTCGGGAACAGGGAATGATGACCAGGGGACCAAAACCTTTTGCGAAAAAGGACCGTTCAAGATTCCTTCAGGCGCTGGATGAAATGATAGTGAAAACCCGCCGCAGGAATGGGCAGCGCTGATACGGATGTTTTGTTCAGTTTCGATGGTGAAAATCTGGTTTACGATATCATTTACGTACTTCAAACATCCTTATGAAGAGACAGTAAGGTTTTAGCTGAATGAAGATCGGCATCATCGCATGGGGCAGTGAAGGGGACATACGACCCTTCATCGCTCTTGCTACTGAGCTTTCGAAGCGGGGTCACCATGTGGATATGGTTGCCTCGTCCATAGACAACAGAGATTTCTCAGGAATGCTCGAGGGATCCGATGTGAAATTCTCAGAGACAACACCGATTCCCATCGACCGGGACTTGCTTGAGATGACGAGCCGCATGGCCATCCAGGACCGGAACCCTATGAACCATTTCAAATTTCTGCTGGAACATATGTTCGATCCTCTTGAGGATGAGCTTATGGACGAAAGCAGAAGACTCTGCAGTGAGTGCGACATCGTGATGAAACATCTGCTTGTGCATCCCCTGGCAGTTATGGCTGAGAGCACGGGTACTCCGCTGGTTGATGTTGCTCCGACTGCAGCAGCCCTTCCATCACCGGATATCCAGTTAGTCGGAATGCCGTGGACAGGAAGGTTCCTGAACTCACTTCTGTGGAAGGCCGCCTCCAAGGTCATGTCGCGATTGCTCATGGAGCGAGTGAACAATCTGAGGAACCGTGTGGGGCTTGGCCCTCAACGCAATGTGCATCGCTGGCTGCTTAGAGATGAGCGATCTAACCCTCATTGGCTGCAGCAGGGCTTTGCTTCCCGACAGGATCGAGTGGAAGGGAAATGTTCACGTCTGCGGCAGCTTTGATCTGGATGACGGAAGAAGGGAACTATCCCCGGATCTTTCGGAGTTCCTGGAATCCGGATCACCTCCCGTTTATGCGACCTTTGGCAGCATGATATACTTCGAGCCTGAAGTGGACTGGCTGATGGACATGGTTGCCAGTGCAATTCTTGACGCCGGGCAGCGTGGAATACTCCAATGCGACAGAGATGATCTAAGCTGGTCGCCAGGAAATCAGGACATCTTTCTTGTCGGGAAAACTCCTCATCGGAATGTATTCCCTCATTGCAGAGCTGTAGTGCATCATGGCGGAGCGGGAACCACCCACACTGCTGTTGCCAGCGGTTTGCCTTCAGTTGTGGTTATGTACGGTATGGATCAACTCTTCTGGGGTCCTCGACTCTCGGATCTGGGTATTGCTCCAAAGCCCCTGCTCAGGAGGAAACTGAAACGCAGCCACCTGTCATCGGCAATCGCTGAAGCCTGCGGGTCCACACTCATGGAATCCCGGGCTGAAGAACTATCATCGATAATGGAGACCGAAAACGGCGTCCGTACTGCTGCAGAACTGATCGAGAGCGAAGTATGCTGAACGGACAATCAGTGTAGAAACAGGTTTGACTACTCCTCAGTAATGGGGAGTATAAAATGTTTAAATGTTAGGCCCGGCCCCGAGAGTGCGGCTCATGGATGAATCCCAGAATCGCTATTTACTATTTATGATCAGAGTACGAACATCATTGAGTTTAATAGAAGATGTGTTGGAAAATCGATCCAGAAATAGCACGAGATTCTTGTAAGATCCAGCTGCAGAGCTTACTATTGCACCTTCAAAACCAGCTTCTCGAATCAATTCTCCTAATTCCTGTGTTAGCTCCCATTCATCCTTGCATAACTCATCAGGATTAATACCAAGTTGTTCGAGTAAGACAGGATCCGTTAGATCACAGATTTTGCTGACAGTTACATTTATTTCCCCGACTAAATAATCGCGAGGTATAACTGGTCGCCGTTCCATTTCTGTTGCGCATCCTTAAGAGCTGTCAGATAAATATAGCGCGCCAAAGATTTCCGGAGGGTTATACCTTCCTCCAAATAGGAATGCACCGTCCATATTCATGATGGAATTCCTTCTGGTTTTGTATACAGATCTATACTAAAGTACCCCATCAAATTTACAGGGTCTTTGTCTGCTGATAATCTTCTGCCAGTGCTCATGTGGATTATTCATGAATCAATTATGTTGGAATCCCTTCAGCCATACGACCCAGCAGACGAACCACCTCTCTGAGACCATAGGGAGGGTCATCAAGTACCACATCAACAGGTGTCTTGTTCCCCAATTCCCGTTGTGGAGTGTTAAGGAATCGCATTCGATCTGTTTCGTCAGGAAATAGCTCAAGGAGCAGATCGGTAGCGTGAGTTAGCTGTCGCATCAACTCAGCATGAAGCGGTCTAACCTTCAGTTGAAACCTTGAAGACGCTCGCTCCCAACGGCTGATAGTTTCAGGTCGAACACCTCCAAAAGCTGCACCGAGTTGAATCTGAGTAAAACCGAGTGTATTCCTGGCTTTACGAACATCGTTGGGGGCAACGGCCATTAATGTTGTCATCGCAGACACCTCCTTTCACTGAATAATTATATATATCATGATATATGTCAAGTTGTAAATATTTCACAGATAGATGCTGAAGATGGAAATCAGATGCTCCGAAAATGTTTAAATGTTAGGCCCG
>JAUVEU010000149.1 GCA_030594645.1 Candidatus Aegiribacteria sp. | reverse complement strand
AATTGAAGTGTATGATCTTTCAGGAAGGATTGTTTCTACACTTGAAAGTTCAGAGCTTATGGCAGGACCGCATTCCGTGCAGTGGGATGGAAGAAGACAGAACGGAGAGCCTGCTTCAGCCGGTCTTTACTTCTGCAGGATTCAATCCGGAAGTATTGCGGAAACAACCGGCATGTGTCTGCTGAGATGACAAAATAGTATCAGCAGTATATTAGTATTTTCGTAGATATTTCATGAAAGGATATACTAATGAAAAAGTCAATGATTATCATACTCTTGCTTCTCCTGCTCGCGTCCTGCGGCGGTGAAAAAGAAACCCCTGCAGACGAGCAGGGGAATGATGCCGTGGAAACCTCTGGCGCTCTTCCTGAAATAGATACTTATCTTACCGTTACGGACTCAATAGGCATAGATGTTGGTGACAGCAACTACGTTTTCGGTAAACCAACGCTGGCCTTCCACTCTCCCAGCGGTGATATCGCCATTCTTGATATTCAGAAACTGTGCATTCTCTTCTACTCCCCTGAGGGTGAGTATATCCAGACAGTTGGTCGTGAGGGAAGCGGTCCGGGTGAGTTTCTTATGCCGGCATGCTTCACATTTTTGTCCGACGGCGGCATTGCCGTATCCGATGTCATGGCAGGTAAGATTACTTTTTTTGATTCCGATTACGAATATTCTGATCAACTGATCGGCTTCTTCCCCTCAGCTCCTACAGTCATTATCGGAGTTGACTCCGGAGCGATCGTCGGAATGCTCACCGCATTCGATCAGACCGAAGAAGGTATGTTCCTGGGATTCAGCCTGGCAAGGTGGGAAGGAGAAATTGAACCGACAGTGGAGTACTACTCTACGTTCGAACCATTTGATCCTACCGATATAGCCGCTTCTTCTAAGGACATCATTTTCATGATCGCCGCATCACCTGATGGCAAAGTGTTCTGTGCTCCTTTTTCCACGGATGATTTCATTATAGAAGGTTACATGCCCGATGGAACCTCATTCCTCCATATTGAAGACGAGGACTTCCGGAAAGTCAGAAAGACAGATGAGGAGATCCAGGATGAGATCGACCGCGTAAATGAAAGTATGGCAGCTTACGGGGCTGAAGGTCTCATTGAATGGGAACCCGATCTGTATAAGACATCAATTTCGTCACTTTCGATCGACAGCTTCGATCGTCTCTGGGTCAGGATGGGTATTTACAGTGAAATTGTATTTCGCGTTTATAACATGGATGGAGAATTTCTGTTCACAGCAGGGGTCGATTTTCCCGGAGAAATAGATTCATTTGAAAACATGCAGATCATTATTGATCAGCACGGCATCCTTGCTTTTAACTCCATGCCCGATGATTACCCGAAAATCTATATGCTGGAAGAACAATAAGATCAGCGCTCAAAGTGTAAACAGAAGTTACCATAAGTTCTGAATAGCAGACAGGGGCGAAAGAAATTTCGCCCCTGTCTGTTTTCCTTCTGATCATCTCAGTCAGATCAGGTTGTTTCCTCTAGTACGCGGAGAACTTACCTGTCCGTTCGTTCCATTTCACGAAAAGATACCAGAGAAGCATAATCACCAGGAATACACCGACTGCTGCTCCATAGCCAATCTTTTCCGGCAGGAAAAACATCTGCTTCATGCTTTCAGGCAGTGCATCGAAGAAAGCGGGTTTAATGAATTTCGCCGTCAAGGGCATTGCAACTATCATACCGACAATAGAAGCCCAGAGTTTGATGTGTCCTTCTCCTGCACGCCAGAGAGAACCAACTGTGCATCCTCCTGCGATGGTCATTCCAAACCCGAAGATTGTTCCTCCGACGATGGCTGGTACCCAGAAGTGCGGCCATACCCATATCATATCGCCCCTGACACCCATGAATTTTATTACAACAAAACCGAACATCGAAACCAGAATACCTGCCATAACCGCGATTGCGGGAGCAGAGCTTCCGGACATGAACGGCTCACGGATGGCTCTGACAACACAGAAGCGTGACCGCTGACAGACCATACCAAAGAAAAGACCAATGGCTGCGTACCATGCGAGTACGCTGCTGGTACCGGTGTATCTGAAGGCTATTATCAAACCTATCAATACTACAACTGCTCCGAGGACTGGCTGCCAGGATCCCTTGCCCTTTCCGGCGGAAAGTATCGAAATGGTTTTTCCACTGCTTAGTTTTGGAAATTTATTCACTTCGAAGAGCAGGTACTTAACCGCGATCCATGTACCAATTACGAGTCCTAGCGTGAAAACGACCGCGCCAAGTGAAAGTGCGGGCCAGCCACTGAAAAACCCGCCGATGGTACAGGACACACCGACTACGGCTCCAAGCCCCATCAGGAGGCCTCCGATAAGCCCCTTAAAAAGTTCACCCAAAGGAGGAAATCTGAGAGCGAACTGCTTTGAGAAGAGGGCTCCGGCAAATGCACCCATTATTAGTAAGATACATAGAACGGAGTATGGGAATAGATTAATCGCCCCCATGTTGGCGAATTCCCCGCCCATCAGGTTGAATAAGTTATCCCCCCAGTTCTTGACTCCCCCCGAAGCACCCCAGGGTTTCAGAACTATGAAAAGGCAGATGTTACCGACACCGAGCAGGATTCCACCCACCCACATAGGCCATGATTTGGAGAAAAACACATCGTACAGTTCACGAAGGCTTCCTTTATTCTTTGCACCGGATTCACTCATCGTTATCTCCTTGGCAAAATGAAGCGGTCGTCAGGGGTAT
>JAUVEU010000028.1 GCA_030594645.1 Candidatus Aegiribacteria sp. | reverse complement strand
GGGGCGATTTCAACAACGATGGATGGCTTGATCTCTTCATTACTTCCATATACTCTGACAGACGGAGTTTTCTCTATCTGAATCAGGGTGACGGAACCTTCAAGGATGTAACATGGCTCGCATGTGCCAGAGTATTCAATGGCTGGGGTGCGGCAGCAGCGGATTTCGATCTGGACGGAAAACTCGATCTGATGGTTGGTTCCGGTGATGGTCCAACACTCCTGAGAAATATCACGGAAAGCGGCTACGGCGCAATCGTCAAGGTTAATCCGCCTGAAGGTGTAAATCCATCAGGCATCGGATGTACCGTTGAGCTGGAGCAGGACGGCATCATATATCTCAGGCAGGTTGAAGGCGGCAGCGGAACAACAAGCCAGAACAGTGTATACCTTCACTTCGGTTTATCCTCAGGAAATCCATTCTCAATGAAGCTTTTTATTCCGGGTAATCCGGCGGCAGTTATTGAATCGGAAGGCTTGCCCGGATCAGTATCAGTTATCGGCCGGTGATATGAAATCAAGGTTCATTTCGATAATCTGTCCTGAGTAAAGATCTTGCTTTTCTGTTTCGATATCCTGTTAAGAAGATCGTAGTGAACTGCAAGTTACCGGTTGGGCAGGTTTCAACACAGACTCCACACCCCACACAGTTTATAGTTCTTACCGGCTCACCTGCCTTTGCCTTGCTCATTATGTCAATCGACATCTTGCAAACATCATTACATAATCCGCAGCTGTTGCATTTCGTAAGTCCGGTGGTAATCTGCTGTCCAGCGATTCTACCAATAACACCAAGCAGGGTACCGGCAGGACAGTAATAACAGTAAGACCTTGCTCCGACAAACAGCATGAAAAATATCATCAGGTACAATTCAAAAATCAGGTATTTCATTCTTTCGATACTGATCAGTATCTTCACTGGTATAATCACAGTCCCCGCAAAGAAATACATTCCCCAGGCAGCCATCAGGGCCAGACAGACGACGATCATAAAGATTTGAAACAGAAAGAGAATTGTACGCATCTTTGGATGGACTGCCTTGGATCGAGGACGCTTTTTATTATGAGGGATTAAGGGTAATGCTTCTCCAAACGCTTCTGCATGAGCACCGACAAATGTGCACAGCATACTGCAATGCCATCGTCTTCCTAAGAATATCGTCCCGATCAATGCTATTAATTGGTATATGTAAAATACCCAGAGTGTAATAACAACTCCGTTCCAGTCCAGAATTTTAGTCAGGGAAACAGTCAGGTGAGCACCTGTTATCGGCGCTTGAAATGGCAAAGATGCCCAGGGAAATGGCATCAAAGCAACATAGAATTCCGTAAATCGCAGTATGAATGGCAGGATCAGGTATAAGAATATGAATGAAATGGAAAAACTGGCAAAACTGATCAATCTGAATTTGGATATCTTTCCTTTGGAGGTTTTAATAAATCTGATAGTTAAATAGAATCCGACAATCGTGGTAATCGATCGAATCCCATTCTCGAAAATGATAAAGATCCATTCGATAATTACTTTAACTTCAGGGCTAGCGTTTTTCCTTACGACGCCCATTAAGAAGCCCGCTATCAAACCAGATATGATAAAAAAGTAAACAGTATATCGCAGTAATTTTATGTAGCGCTGTGATTCTGCCTGTTTAACCATTTCAATCCATTCGGGACAGGACGTTACTTGAAAGATTTACACAATAACGTAATATAGAATAAAATATACATATTCTGTTAAATACAGGTACTCTGTCCACAGAACAGGACAAAGAACATTGACCGGGCATGATTACCGTAATATTGTCAGTTAAGAAAGGAAATTCGACAGAACAGGACATGTCGAATTGTTCTTCCGGACATATTGTAGATAGAAATAATCAGCGTTGTATGGGGCAGTTAGGAGAATTAACATGATCAAGTGGCTGGTGACCATCCTTCTGGTCGGGGTTTGTGCGGCTAATGTCGACATAGCTCCTCTGAACTTCATAGGAAATGACTATCTCTATGTGAGCTGGATAGATGGCTCCGGCGATGCAAGAGTAGCAAGATATGAGGGAACCACCCCTGTCGCCGAGGCAACATTCTACGATTGTACAATGGCTTCTGTAGCCATATGCCTGGATGATACTGACACACCGAACGTAATGCTGATCACATCCCTGGACACCTTCTGTACCGATACTCTCTATTCTCTGGATTTTTTACTTCTTGATGCGCAGGACCAGGTGTCTTTCGAAAGAACATACACGGAGTACGCGCAGTACGGTCTCATCAGGCACCATCATCCTCTGTATGACGGCCTTATCGCAGGATACTATTACACTTGTTTAAGCAGCGGAACTGACTTCTACTGGTTCATGCAGGATTACAGCATCAATTCCGCTCAGATAGATCTTGGCACACTCCTCTACGAGGAAACACCATACCCTCCGGAAGACGCATCGGAATATTTCCCCTTCAGGATGGTTGGACCGGTTGCCTGCCAGGACAGTCGAGCCATATTCGCCACGGACAAGTTTACCGGCGGCGGCTGGGGCTATCCGGGATACACAATGCTCATGACCCTTTCGCACAACCCGCCCATAGACCCTGTTTACCTTCTCTGCGATACGCTGACCTCAACCCCTGATACACTCCCCTGCGACCCCTTTATTATGGCCATGGGCAGCTGCTCCGACAGAGGACTGCTCCTCTGGGCGGACGAATGGGGTGCCGATCACTTCTCCAGCTACAACTGCTCGGAACCGGCACCGGTCTCCACGGAAGCTTACTCATGGACTTATCCCGACAACAGCAATCCCTGTGCCATGTCATGTAATCCTGACGACGAGGGGCTGCTCCTTGCCTGGTATCGGAACGACGAAATAAGGTGCAGGCATTTCCTGAATGTCTGGAATGGCTTCGACCATATTGTCCGCGCTGGCACGGGTCTTGTATTAGAGGGTAACATTGCTGTCTGCAGCGTCGAGGACGGCTACTGGATAGCATGGCTTGAGGAAGGAACCGATGCGGAGTATCCGGAGCTGGAGTTCGTGTCCAGAGACTCGCTGACATCTATCGGCGACTCGTCTGCCCCGCCGCTTGAATGTTATCTCAGGGTGTTCCCCAACCCATTCTCGGAGAGGCTCAGCATTTCGGTCGAAGGCCTTGCAGAATCTGCGACTCTTCGCATTTTCGACCTTACCGGCCGTCAAGTATACAGATCCTTTTCTGCAGATAATGGGACTTTCAGCTGGGACTCCGCTGACAAACCCTCAGGAACATACATAGTTACCATTAGCTCGGATGGTTTCACTTCATCCAGAAGAGTTGTTCTGATAGACTAGAACATGGGGTCGGACGCCACTTGCGGCACTTACCCATGATTTCATCATTTCAGACAAGATATTTAACCGTATGGCAAATGTCGGGATCTTCTTAGTACATTATTGCAGATGATGTACTTACATTGGTCCTATGGTTGCCAGCAAGTTGAAATAAGCTGCTCTGACGGTTTCATCTTCATGAAGCGCCAGTGATTGCCGATAGTATTCCATGGCGGTCTCGTAGTCCCGTTGTTCTTCCAGCCTGAGGGCCATAGAATAGAGTTCCATGGCTTTGACCCGGTCTGCTTCTGTATTTACCGGCTGATTGGATTCCGCTGAATGCAGCCATTCCAGTGCGGCTTCAAGCACCTCATCCCTGCCTGCCTGCAATCCTTCAATTGTTGGTCTTACTTCAACATCAGGAATAATCCCTACCCTCTGAGTCTCACTTCTGTCGGGATTGTAGACTCCGAGTCCTGTGAAGAATGTGTTAACGCCACCCGGCAGAGAAACATGTACAATATTGCCATCCGCTCCTGCGGTGGGGCTGCCGAACACACATGCCTCCGGTGCAAGTCTCCAGGCCATAGCAGTGAACTCAGCTAAACTAAGAGAGCCTTCATCAATCAGGATTGCGACTTTGCCTTCGTAGGCAGAAGAATCGCCTCCGCCTGTATGAAGAGGTTCTTCCCATACAAAAGTACCCGGATTGCTGTGATCAGGGAAGGTCATGTGAGTAAACACTGTCTCCTCAGGCAGGATAAAATCAGCCACATCATGTATCACGAACTCTCCAGGGTAATCCCGCAAATCCAGAACCAGACCGTCCGAATGCTGAAGTTCCTCTTTCATCTCTTCTACATCACCTCTTGAAAGCATACCGGCGTAGAGATATCCAGTTCCGTCATCCAGAATGGTATATGGACCGTCACCTGCCGCAGGCCGGTTTTTAAGTCCACTGTCCATATTGTCGTACTCCATTCTGGGGATCGTCACTATCTGAGTGTCATTGCCTCTCTGAACGGTAAGAGTAACTGTATCTCCGTTTCCCCTGAGCATCTTACTGCCAAGCAGTTCGTAGAGTGAACTCTCTGTTGAGCCGTTTGCATACTGGTACAGCTCTTCTGTCCTGTCAGCAACAGGCTGACCGTCTATGAAAACAATCACGTCACCCAGCTCAATTCCGGAAGTAACAGCAGATTCATGAGTGTAACCTGTAACAACCCACTGGTTTTCCACTCGCGCGATGGAAAGTGGAGCATAGAGGTTACCGTAAAACTCCCGCAGAGCGTCAGGTTCATTCCAGATGCTCGCATGGGAATCACCGATGGAAACAATAAGTTTCTGCAGAGCCAGCTGGTAGGAAAGTGGTGTATCAGCAGCAATTAGTACGGGAACATATGTCCGGAGGGCATCATCCCAGTCTCCATCGATGGCATACCTGTACGGGAAGAAGTACTCTATAATCCCCCAGTACCTGTACAGAGCAAGCAATCGGAATCCCGTATCCGGTATGTCCATTTCCCCGTATTTGCATTCGCTGAATGTGGAGTACTGTGATTCCCTAACATAGTAGTGAGTTTCCTGATAGCGTCCCTCGTAAACACTCCAGAGTGCAGAGGCAAGCGAAGTACCGACTTCAGAACCATCTATCCAGCAAAGATCAGGGCTCAGACGGATCTCCTCCGGTTCGGGCATATAGCATTCTACGGCAATAACCGGTTCAAGACCGTTCACAAGATCCAGGAGCGTCTGCTGCCGCTCTGACTCCGTTGATACCTCAAGTACAGAAGGCAGTATTCGCATAAGGGAATAATCCCAGTTTACATCTCCTCTGCCTATCTGCGGATGATGATACTTCAGGAAGGCCCACACCTTTCCCAGCAGTACCAGCGACTCAATCTGAAAATCATCAACTTCTTCGAATTCAAGGCCGGACCCGGAGTCGAATTCATGATCCAGTTGCGCACCGGGCAGACCGCGCTCCACTGCCTCCGAAACAGACTCCCCGTCCAGTAGCAGTTCCAGGTCATCTACCCATATCGTACCGGGTCCCATGAGATACACACCCAGTTCCAGTGTGTCTCCAAAGATGTTGTTCTCCATCGTTATCTCAAATCGCTGCCAGTCTGTATCAGATTGCAACTCTTCCAGATACATGTACTCCGTACACACTGCATCGCCCTGAGTATCGTACAGATCAAGGGACAGACCAGCAAAAGACTTATCTCCCATATCCCTGCTGCGCAGGTAAACGGCCATTGTGACTGAATCTCCCTGGAAAGCGAAAGGAATGTACTGCGAGACAGAACCGAAGAGGCTGCCTGACTCCATGTATTCAATCCTGAGTGACCGATCCCCGCTGAACACCACTACGGAATCACTGCACCCGGAGTAACCCTGACCCTCAAGGATCCAGTTCAGGGGCATCAGACCTTCATCATCCATTACCTCAAAACCCATATTGTCAGGAGCAGCACCCGTTAGCGCAACAAGTAAAACCGGCATAAACCATACTGCAGACATGAATCCCCCTTCAAAGAGAGAAGCAGATATTACAATAACCTTTATTATTCAGCAAATTATAATCAGAATCGGTATATATTTACAAATATCGTTCGATGCCAGGTTAACCTTAAGGGAACAAACAGGCTTGTGATGCTGTTGACAGGGGAGAATTGTTTGCGGTATTATCATTTTTGACATAGAACTACGGCCCCCATACATGTTCAGTGAATTTCAGCAGGCGATCACAATGAAAACAATATGCAATAACGCAGTCTTGAGGAGTAAAGTATGCGGAATAAGTTTGTATTGACTTTCCTGGTTGTATGTACCTCAATTTCATTTGCCGAGATAATCTGGACGGATGGCTTTGAAGATGGAAACATCAGTGACTGGACCATAACAGGTACTGCCAACTGGGCCCTGTATGACAATGAATACCAGGCTCACACCGGTGACTTCAGCCTGCAGTACAACTACCATGCGCCGTGGCCACATGATACTCGAGCCATCACACCTGAGTTTACCCTTCCGGCAGCAGGTGAATTCGATTTCACCTGGTGGTGGAGCGGCAGTTATAACTACTTTGTCCAGGTGGATAATGGAGATGCCTTTACCGAAGTCAGAGACATCAACGGCGGTAACTGGATAGTACTCTGGAGCGAAAATGATGCTGGTACCTATACCGGTTTTGAATGGTATGAGCAGACTGAAACCCTTGATGCTTCATGGTCTGGCAAAACAGTTCAATTCGCATTTCATATCATTGCAACTGACGCTCATTACTGGTACATCGACGATATTGAGTTAAGCTACACTTCGAACACTCTTGAGCATATCACATGGGGCAGGATCAAGGCTGCTATATAATAGGGTCGTCACTTGCGGCACTTATCCGATAGAGAAATGTGGAATTATTTATACATATCCCTGACAGATATACTGCCTCCCGAATACCCGAAGTACATGACATTGACGGGACAGTATAACCATCGGTATTATCTTTTTTAGTAAGATATTCAATCGTATAGGAAACTCTCAGACGATCTTCAGGACAATATTGCAGATGGAGTAATACCCTTTCATGAAGCATGCATTTACTGTTGACGTCGAAGAGTGGTATCACGGAATCCCTCTGAAAAGCGAACGGGAAGGTTCTCTCGAGGAAAGACTCGATCTTGGACTTGACCGGATCAGCAGTATACTGGAACGATACGATACTCGTGCAACCTTTTTCTGGCTCGGTTCACTCGCAGAGAAGCACCCTGAACGGGTCAGAATGCTATCGGAGCTGGGGCATGAGACAGGCTGCCATGGCTGGTCACATACACCTGTATCCCGCATGACAAAAGCTCAATTCGCCACCGAGACAGCTAAGTCACTGGAAGTGCTTTCCGATATCACTGGTAAACCAGTTTTGTCGTACAGGGCTCCATCCTTCTCGGTAGACAGAGACACTATGTGGGTATATGACATTCTTGCGAATCTTAAAGTAAAATTCGATTCCAGTATATTTCCTGTCAAATACTGGAGATACGGTATACCGGGCTTCGACCTGCAACCACAAGTAATCGAGACTACATGTGGATGTCTAAAAGTTGTTCCCTTACCCGTACGGAAGATCAGCGGTCTCACAATTCCGATGAGCGGAGGTGCATGGTTCCGGCTCTACCCTTACATGCTGACAAGATCAAATTTTCGAGCCTCCGAGAGAAGAAACTCTCCAGTTACATTTTACATCCATCCCTGGGAACTTGATCCCGGTCACCCGAGACTCCGATTTCAGTGGAGGGCTCAATTTGCACATTACATCAAGCTGGATTCCTGCGCTAAAAAGCTGGAAAGACTTCTCACGGATTACGATTTCGCACCTCTCAACGAAGTTTTTGGTTGCTGAACCTTGAGACGCGATACTTATCTGGACGATCGCGAAACCAGTACGATCAAGTTCTACGGCCATCAGCGCCGCGCTGGGGTTCTTGTTGAACAGTGCAGGATACTCGGCGTATCGGAGGGAGACAGAATACTTGATATTGGTGCAGCAGATGGCCGGCTGCTGACATGTCTCGCCGGTGAATTCAGGCTGGAAACCGCAATTGCTCTGGACATTGACTTCGACTACCTGAAATGGACAAAAGCCATTGTTCCTCTGTGCGTACAGGCCGATGGGCTCTGCCTGCCCTTTCCTGACCGTTCAATAGATCTGATAACATGTACCTCCTTACTCAAGCACATCACAGATACAGCTGAATTCCTTGATGAATGCAGGAGAGTACTCATGCCGGGGGGTGGACTTATAATTTCGGACGTTGTCCCTGCTGTTGTAAGAACAGGAGTGCGGCTGGGTTACTTCCTGCGTGGCAGTATTCACTCCCTGCTCAGTCTCAGCGAACTTGCCTCTCAAATACACGATTCAGGCTTCACCATCGTAAACAAAGACCGATTCATGATCTCCCCTTTCCCCTTCCCTGGCTGCTTCCTTCTTGAAAATTGTGTACGTAAACTCGGCCTCAAATGGATAATGCTGAACCATGTCGTGACCGCTGTACGGAAGCTGTAGGGCAACTCCTTTCCCGTACCTGGAATTGATATCGGGAACATGAATGATATTAAGCAACTATTCTCCGTCCTTGTGCGCGGAATGCTGCTCGAGGATAAGGTCTGAGGGTTACAGTGTTAACAGCAGCAGCCTGAAGACTTTGCCTTTACTTGCATTGTCTTTCCGCAGCATATTATTTTGCAGTCCGAACAATCACATTGTTTTTTAATTTCCAATTCAACACCACATTCAGAACAAACAAGTATATCACCTTTTTCAACAGGTTCCATTCTAACCTCCCGTATATGCAGTTCCATTAATTCCTACTGTTTTAATATGTATTCAGATAGATGGAAGGTCAATTCCCTGGCGCAGGTTGTTATTTTCTATTTCTTTATAGGACATATCAGTGCTGTTCAAAACGGAACAGATCTCGCTGTTTAATACTCCTTCAATCTTTATTCCTATCGGTCGCTGATACTCATTTCAAAGAGTATGGCCCATTTCAGGAACACGTAGAAGGCTGAGATGGTGGAAGCAGTCAGTCCCGGTACTCCTTCAAGAATTCCACCCCTGAAAAAGTATGCGGATATAAATCGCCATGCAGGTCGAAGAAAAATCTGAAAAACATTCGATTTTCTCCTTTTCTGATACTCTTCTTCCGCCCATATACGGCTGTAACGGAGCATTTTATCCATCTGCTCACTGATTGAATCGTAGGATCGATGCACAACAAAACCCCGTTTGACGGTTCCGATGCTTCCTCTGTTGATAAGCAGACCTTCATGAATACCGGCATCGGGGAAATGAGCGGACCCTTTTCTGAAAAGCCTGGTGTGATACTCTCCTGACCACGGACCGAACTTCATAAGTTTTCCCATGTAGAGTATCCTGAATGGAAGTCTGAATGCAACATGCTCAGTATCATTTTCAAGGAGAGATTCAAGCTCGCTTGAAATCTCAGCATCAAGGTTTTCATCAGCATCAAGAGAAAGTACCCAGTCACCTGAAGCCTGTTCGATAGCCCACTGTTTCTGTTTCGAGAAAGACTCAAATGAATGAGAAAGAACTTTGGCTCCGTGCTTTTCCGCAATGGCAATGGTAGAGTCGGTACTCCCGGAATCAATTACTATCGTTTCACTGGCTATCGGCACACTGTCCAGACATCGACCGATACTTTCTTCTTCGTTCAGTGCTATGACAACCAGCGACAGATTCATGGTTTCCTTTCAATCAGATACTGAAACAGGATAATAGTCCCGGAAGACCATACCAGCAACCTTGAGTTGATCAGCCTGAAGCCGTATGTTCTCTTCTCTGACATATTTTGAAGGGAAATAATTGGATAAGAAAGTATTGATTTCGGGATTCACTTTCGTCAGGGATGCCGTCCGGCTTGACTATCCTGTCGTTGAATCGATCAGATCAGCTCTACCCATAGTCGATGAATACATAGTAAATGCTGGTGATTGCACAGATGACACGATTGAGATCATCCGAGAAATAGGAGATCCGAAGATCCGGATAATCGAAACGAACTGGAATCCGGAGCGGTTTGTTGACGGAATAACCTATGCTGATCAAACGGATATCGCGCTCGATCAATGCAGATATCCATGGTGCCTGTACCTGCAGGCGGATGAAGTGATTCATGAACAGGATTTACAAAAAATACTGGGGGCCATGGAGAAGTATGATTCAAGGAACGATGTTGACGGGCTTCTTTTTCATTACAACCATTTCTGGGGTAGCTATGATCGGGTACACAGAGGCCATAACTGGTACGACATGGATATAAGAGCTGTAAAAAACAACAGAAATATCAGAAGCTGGAAAGACGCACAGAGCTTCAGAAAGGACGGAAAAAAACTTAGGGTAGTGGACTGCGGTGCGTGGATCTATCATTACGGCTGGGTTCGTCATCCTGAGGTGATGAGAAAAAAAACGATAGTAATGGACAGTTATTACCATGATGATGAGTGGATGAGGAAAAAACACTCCGATTCAGGCAGGCCCTGGGACTACGGCCCTCTTGACAGGGTTCCTGTTTTTAACGGATCGCATCCGGAAATCATGCGAAATCGAATCAGCAAAAAGGACTGGAACGCAGAGGATTACTCTGATCCGGATAATCCCCCGGATCTTGAACACCTTCGACTTTCATGCAGGATTCACTCAGCTCTGGAAAAGCTGATCGGAAGAAAGATCGGCGGTTACAGCAACTGGATTCAGGTTAAAACCTGACTGTTGAACGATGGGTCTGCCATTCCGTCATCAACTTCTGCTTTTTCATGCAGCGCCAGATGATTGAGAAGAAAGGTATTCCGCAGGGGTAACTTCTGATATCCATCAGTAAATGAAGCAGAACCCCGATTCCGGCAGCCATAAGAAAACTCGATTCGAGAAGAAAACCTGAGACTGCCAGAAGAAAAACGAACTCAATACAGTGAAACACGGGAAAAGACCAGCTGGAAGGTATGCCTCTTGAAATTGAATATGTTTTCTCAAGCTGCTTTTCATTCATGAAAATACTTTTTAGGATTGTTCGAATGTTGGAGGGAAGTCCGGCGGAGATAAAGTGAGTCACATGATCAACATCCAGAAATCCTCCGAAAAGGAATATCCCTGCAGCGGCAGGAGTTCCAGAAGCTGCTCCGGCAATTGCGGCAGCAGCCGTACCTGCTGCAATATGTGTTATCGCTCTCATCTACCAATTCTAATTCAATGGGTGCTGACTGAACAGGAATTATATAGTAGAATAATGTTGATATTGAGAAATTATCCATTATGTACACGAAAGGAACATTAATGCCCGTACCATTCCTTGACCTGAAAACCCAGTACAATCAGATAAAAGATCAGATTAAACCGGAACTTGAAGAAGTACTTGATACCTGTTACTATGTTCTAGGACCGAAAGTAGCAGCTTTTGAAGAAGCATTCGCGAAAATAGCCGGGACAAAACACTGCATTGCCGTATCAAGCGGTACAGCCGCTGTGCATCTCATGATATGGGGCTCCGACCTGGAACCCGGCAGCGGTATCATCGTTCCTCCCAATACATTCACGGCATCAGCGGAAGGTATAGTGCTTGCGGGACATGTTCCGGTTTTTGTTGATGTTGATACACAGACATTCAACCTGTCACCAGTGAAGGTTGAAGAGTTTCTTGAAGGATGCTCCACCACAGGGAACCCTGTAGATCCAAAAACCGGAGCCAGAATAAAAGGTATCCTCGCGGTAGACCTTTACGGCCAACCCGCCGATCTTCAGGAATTAGAGAGAATCTCGAAAAAATACGGTCTTCATCTTTTTGAAGATGCATGCCAGAGTGTCGATGCTTCCAGAGCTGGAAGACCAGCAGGAAGTTTCGGGACAGCGGCTGCCTTCAGCTTCTATCCTGGAAAGAACCTCGGAGCATACGGTGAGGGTGGTGCAGTTACCACGAATTCTGATGAGTTAGCATTGAAAGTAAAGCAGCTTCGTGATCATGGCTCCACCGAGAAATATCATTACGATTTCATCGGGCATAATTACAGGATGTCCGCTTTTCAGGGAGCTGTTCTTGGCGTTAAATCCAGATACATCTCAAAGTGGAATGATAACAGAATCAGAGCCGCTGCAAGGTATGAAGAACTCCTGAGCAATCTGCCTGTTGAACTTCCAGTGAGAGAAGAAAGTGTAAGGCATGTCTACCATCTTTACGCAATTCATACTCCAAAGCGTGATAATCTGAGAAACCACATGAATGGATGCAGTGTCGCATCCGGGCTTCATTATCCTTTCCCGCTGCATACTCAGCAGGCATACACTTACCTTGGGTATAAGGAGGGAGAATTCCCTGTGGCCGAATACAACAGTTCCAATAACCTTACTCTTCCAATGTTCCCGGATATCAGTGCTGAACAGCAGGAACTAGTTGCGGAAGCAGTGAAATCATTCTTCAGAGAGGACTGATTTGCCGTTCAAGCTAGGTTTCCGGCTCAACAGGCTGTATTTCCTGATACTGCTTATAAGCGACTTCATAGTGATCGCGATATCGATTCTTCTTGCGGTATTGATTCGTTTCGGTTCACTGAATACTTCCGCGGCTCAGTTTACAGCCATGATAGGAACCTGGATTTTCTTTGCCCTGACCGAATTGCTGTTCATGATGGTGGAAAACCTCTATACTGTCAGGACAACAGTAAACAGAATAATGAATATCTTCAGAACTACCAGATTGATTATCATCTCGTCCATGCTGTATATAGTAGTGCTCTTTCTGTTTCATTTTCCATCGCACATCTTTCTGAGCAGCAGGATTTCAGTCCTCCTGTTCATAGGGTTCTGGCTGTTATTCAGCATTTTCATGCGAATCACGGTAATCCCCTATATTTTTCCTCCCCTTCTGCGAATCTTTCGATTCGGCACCATCTCCATTGTCCTTTTCGGGCCGGAGGATGTTACAGTCAAAATACGATCACTGCTGCTTAAATCACCGGTTTTCAGAAAAATTCTCAAACTGAGAATTCACAGATCCTCCCTCCCTGATAATCCTGCTGAACGACTGGCGGCATGCATGGAAATCATGAAGGAAGACGATTCAATGGAATTTATCATGGTTTTCGAGGATGAGGATTTTGATTCTATCGCTGAGTTCTGCCTTCATACAAGAAATACTGGAATTCCATTTTCAATCTACTCAAAGAAAATACCCGAGCTTGGGTATTTCGATCCCTGGATATCACTTGGAAAATATGGCGCGCTTACATTTTTTGCCGGGGAATGGTCAAAAACCGCTGAAAGGATATGGAGACTAACTGATATACTGTTATCAATAGCAGGTTTGATTCTGTTAACACCGGTCATTATAACCATATCAATGACTATAGCGCTAACCAGCCCCGGGGGAGTGCTTTTCAAACAGAAAAGAATCGGGAAAAATAGAAAACCTTTCATATTCCTCAAATTCAGATCAATGCTGGTCGATGCTGAAAACCGGGAAGAATTGCATAGAGAGTACTTCAGGAGATACGTCAACGGTAATGCTGCGAAAAAAACGAAGGATGGCGAGGTTTTCAAGAAGGTCAGCTCTCATTCTGTAACAACTTTTGGAAGGATTATCAGAAAAACCTCTCTGGATGAACTTCCACAGATATTTAATGTTCTCAGAGGGGATATGAGCATAGTCGGACCACGCCCCTGCATCAGTTATGAACTTGAACATTACAACAGCGACTGGCTTCAAAAGCGATTTACTGTAAAACCCGGACTGACAGGTATCTGGCAGGTTTATGCCAGAAGCAGACTGGCATTTGAAAAATCTCAGTTTCTCGATTTTGTTTATGTTATTTCCAGGTCGGATGGGATGAATATCAGGCTTATTCTAAAGACACTTCCTGTTATGTTCTTCAGTAAAGGGGGAATCTAACCTGAAGAAACACAGGTTAGTCCGCATATTTCACCAGGTTGCGTAACGAAACGGTGTAGAAGCGCTCGGAGACAAGGCATGCAAATGAGGTCGACGCAGACGTAATGTATTTACTTCAAGGATGGCCGATTGAGCAGAACGCAGTATGCGAGTGTCTTATGTGCCGTTGCAGTAGTAACTCTGGTGAGATATGCGGATTAGTCAGAATCCCTGAATACGCGTGTGTGATTCAGAACCCAGTCCGCTATAACTTCGTCATTATCAATTTCAGATAATTGTTCGAACAGCAGAATCATATCGCTTTTTTGAAAGACCAGGGTGGCTTCCTCGATTTCAACTATGATGCCGCATACATCCCAGCCCCCGATAATACTGTCGGTAATTGAATAGAAAATACCGCCGTAATGCTTGAGGAGTGAATCACCCTGAGCCAGGGAACCCGATATACTGATTACGACCGTTGTGTCCTGCAATTCGGCAGATAGAGCGGGAACACCAATTAATCGGAGATCCTCGGTCAGTTCACCGAATGAAACAGACGCGAAAAAAGTAATTACGAACACAATTTTCAAAAGGAACTCCATCCTTAGCGGACATCTTAAATACCAGTGTGTAAACCTACAACGATGAATGCTAATGGAAAACCCCTTACCCATTCGCAATAATTCACTTTCGGTCACATTGATTGAAATCATGATTAATTTTCAGTTCACTCTGAAGAGGTCATTGAAACTACCGGGTGAAATCTCTATATTTACGTTATAATGAAAAGGCTATCAGTTATTCTTTGCATATCATCTTTGCTTATTTCAGTCGGATCTGCGCAAGCACCGAGATTGAACGATTCCTGTTTTGATATTATTGTGGATCTGGACAGAGAGATGGCAGGCCTTCTTGACGCATATCTTGAAGCTGTTCCTGAGTGCCCGATCACCCCTGAAACACCTGTAAGAATCTGGGTTCTCGATGTTGCATGGCTCAGAGCCAGCGCTGCATTAAGCACCGCTGCAGCGCTGGATATTCACTCAATCAGTTCTGCGGAAATCTCGGAAGCCTGGACAGGCTACCTTCACTCTTCTCAGCAATATCTGAATGTCTTTAGAATCATTCAGAAAACCTACCACGAGGATATCCTGCCTGAAAGTCACTTGTGTATTGAACTCGAAAATCAACTTATTGAATATGACTCCCTCTGGAGTCTGGAAGAAGCAGTATTCTTTGAACTGCTTGCAGAAGAGGAAATATTATGAATAAGACAAGAACCGAAGGAACCTGGGAGGCAAAGGCAGGACTTGCCCGTATGCTCAAAGGCGGCGTTATCATGGATGTCGTTACTCCTGAACAGGCCGAACTTGCACAGAATGCCGGAGCTGTCGCCGTAATGGCGCTTGAAAGGGTTCCAGCTGATATCCGAGCTCAGGGCGGAGTAGCCCGCATGTCCGATCCTGATATGATAAAGGGTATTCAGCAAATTGTTGATATTCCGGTAATGGCCAAATGCAGAATAGGCCATTTTGTTGAAGCTCAGATACTTGAAGCGATGGATATTGACTATATCGATGAATCGGAAGTACTTACACCTGCCGATGAAAGAAATCATGTTTACAAGTTCGATTTCAAGGTACCATTTGTATGCGGAGCTACAAATCTTGGTGAAGCCCTCAGGAGAATTGGCGAAGGTGCCGCTATGATCCGGACAAAAGGTGAAGCTGGTACAGGAAATGTCGTGGAAGCCGTCAGACATGCAAGATCCGTTCTTGGATCAATCAGGAAGCTGAAGGTTACCCCTCCTGAGGAGCTTATGACAATTGCGAAAGAGATGGGCGCTCCTTATGATCTTGTGAAATATGTTCATGAAAATGGTTGTCTGCCTGTTGTCAATTTCGCTGCGGGAGGTGTTGCTACTCCAGCGGACGCAGCATTGATGATGCAGCTTGGAATGGACGGCGTTTTTGTCGGCAGTGGTATATTCAAGAGCGGTGACCCGGAGAAACGAGCAAGGGCTATCGTTGAAGCCGTAAGCAGGTTCAATGACCCTGAGATACTGGCTGAAGTTTCGAAAAACCTGGGGGAAGCCATGGTCGGCATCAACATCTCCACCCTTCCAGATGAAGAACGTATGGCTGACAGGGGCTGGTAGACCAAGTGCAATCCGTCGGAGTACTCGCTCTTCAGGGTGGTGTAGCAGAGCACACTGCGATCCTCAGAAATCTCAGCTTCAATGTAATTGAAATCAGGACACCGGATGCGCTGGATTCGATTTCAGCGTTAGTTCTTCCGGGAGGAGAATCAACGACTCTTCTCTTCCTCATGAAAAGATGGGGGCTTACCAAACCGATTCAAAGAATGGGTAAAAATGGTTTTCCGATTTTCGGGACATGCGCCGGTGCGGTGCTGCTTTCTTCGTCCATCAGTGAAATGGAACATGAAGTCAAACAGGAAAGTCTCCGTCTGGCTGATGTAAAAGCAATTCGAAACTATTTCGGCAGACAGACCAGGAGTTTCATAGAAAACCTGTCCATCAAGGGGCTTACAGATACTTTTAAAGGAGTTTTCATCAGAGCTCCGCTGCTTCAGCCACTCTCAGAAGGAGTTGATGTGCTCAGCAGTGTGGACGATGGCCCTGTACTGGTCAGGCAGGATAATCTATGGCTTTCATCATTTCATCCTGAACTTACTTCTGATGACAGACTTCACAGACTTTTCCTTGAGCGATCAGGCCTGCTTGGCATGGAGGAATAATGCCTATATACGAATATCTTTGCAAGCAATGTAATACGGTTTTCCAGTTCCTCGTCAGACACCCCTCCAAAGATACGCTGCCGGTATGCCCCAGATGCGACAACAAAAACATGGAGCGGGTTATGAGCTCCTTCTCCTTTGGAAGCAGTCACTCTTCAACAGGCGATGGACTGGAAGATGATCCTTCACTTGCCGGACTTGATGAAGAAGATCCGAAAGCAATGGCAAAAGCAATCCGCCGAATGGCTGATGAACTCGGGGAAGATCTCGGTTCCGAAGTCAGCGAAGCACTCTCACGGCTGGAAGCAGGAGAAGATCCGGAAAAGATCGAGAGGGATCTTGAGGAATCAGGATTTGGAATGGACGATTCTGCTCCATCACATGACGGGGGACTCTACGAAGCTTGAGATTCCCTGTATCTGAATTCAGTTAGTTAAGCAAGTTATTCCCGGCTTTAGTATGCACCTTCTTTGAAGAATATTGCGGGAACCGTCAGTATGAGAATTGAAAGATCCATCCAGATAGACCAATTATCAACATAATACAGATCAAGCTTCACCATTTCACTGAACCCGAGCCCGCTTCTGCCTGAAACCTGCCACACACCAGTAATTCCAGGTACGGTTTCCAGCCGTTTCAGGTGACGTTCAGAGTACTTTTCAACTTCTTCAGGCAACGGTGGTCTTGGTCCTACCAGACTCATGGCTCCTGTAATGACATTGAGCAACTGCGGCAGCTCATCTATGCTCCATTTTCTTATGAATCGGCCTGCTCTCGTAACTCTGGGATCATCTCTGATCTTGAAGAGAAGTCCACCGGCTTCGTTGGCTTCTTTCAGTTTATCCCTTTTCTGATGAGCACCAACCTTCATGGACCTGAATTTGAACATTCTGAACTTTCTATTCATTCTTCCGAGACGTGTCTGGATATAGAAAACGGGTAAACCAGTATCGATCACAATGAACACAGCTGTCAGAAATCCAAGGGGAAGCAGCAGAATAGTCAGTGGAACCGTTATTATCAGATCTACTATCCTTTTAAGTAGTATCCGGCTTCCACTCAGCGGAGGCGGAACAGACTCTATCATGATAGTTCCACCCATGTGTACGACTCTTGTAGTAAGGCTGACCAGAGTAAACACATCAGCTACCAGCTTATATGGAACTCCTTCCTGTTCGCAATTGTAAATCAGTGAAGCCATATTTTCCCGCGTCAGTTCCGGGTCTGCTACGATCAGTTCCGAAACCCCATTCAACCGCATCCATTCAAACATCCGGTCGAATGATTCGAATATTTTCGCACTGCTTTCAGGAGATGTATCCCTCCCGTTTTCAGTGAGTACGAACCCTGCAATTTCATATGGAACCAGAGCTCTCTTCTCCATGAACTCAGCCAGTTCAACAGCAAGTGATCCCGAACCATAGACCGCTACTCTTATACCTTTACCGCGACTGAGAGCGAACCTGCGAGCCATTCGGTGAAAAAACCCATGCCAGATGGAAATCGCAATGGAAGTTGCGGGAAATGCGAACAGCAGTACAAATCTCGAGAAGAGCAACTGCCTTGTAGCAAAACTGAAAGCAAAAGTTATGATCACTGCCATAAATGATGAACGTAGAATCCAGGCCAGTTCTTCTACCTTGGCAAGTCCATACTCTCTTCTGTAAACCCCGAAAGCCTGAAGCATGATAATTTCAATGACTCCCATGACTGTTCCTGAGACAGCATAGTGCCATAGACCAAGCCTGAAATCATCGGAAACTCTCAACAGATTCTGAAAGATATCGGAGAGAATGAAATGGCGGAGCCAGTACCCAAGAAGGAAAACACCTATAACCAGCAGAAGATCACCCAAAGGGAGGAGGAAAGTTGATAATACCTTTCGCTGTTTCAAACTTCTCCTTCCTCCTTAAAAGCGGCTGAACAATATTTCAATGAAAAATCTAATCATACTGTGCATTTGGAACCAGAGAACATTTCAAGGATGAATCCGGGCTGATGTCCCGGTTACGAATCTTCCCTGCATGAAAGGCGGAGGGATGAACCCTCCGCCACGGGTGATACTGCTGTTGTTAATCAGCTACAATGACACATCTCAGTGTCTCGGAGACAGTGCCGGAAGAGATCCGACACAGATAAATACCCGGGTTCATGAAAGATGCTTTCCAGTCAACGGAATGGAGACCAGCCTGCTGTTCCTCATTCATCAGCGTTTCGATCAGACGGCCTGTCATGTCGAAGATACTCACGTTGACATTACCTGTTTCAGCAAGAGCAAAGGAGAAACTGATCGACCCTCTGAATGGATTCGGGGAGCAACAAACGCCCGAGACAGGCAAACCGCTCTGTGATTCAATACCGGTGTTGGGATATTCGAATTCATAGGTATCTATGCCTGTGTTGCCATCAGCATCTGAGCCCGAAACCCCTGCGGAATAAATTCCGTTCATCGGAGGAGTGAAAGTTCCCTCCCAGTCTGTACCGCTTCCGGTCATTTCCACGAACAGGACCGATTCATCAGGGCACACTATCCTCAACAGCGGAACTCCATTCATCTTGATGTAATTCATGGCCTTCGGTTGGTGGCGTCCGTATTCCCCCTGTTCGTAAACAGCATGAACATTCAGGTAGCTGTCAACAGCACATTTGGGGTACCTGACATCGGTACTGACAATAAAAGGGGCTTCCTGAATAATAGTGAGGTCATCGTCGCTCATGGAAGCGCCGCCTCCGTCGAGGTTTCCGTTGATCTTCGTGTAGTAGACGGAATTAGAACCCTGAGTACCTGTTCCCCAGACTATATGCAGATTGTTCTGCTCATCTATACTCATCATGGGCGCCCAGACACCGCCTGAAGTAAGAAAACTCTCGTCGATGGACACGGTACCGTCCGGAAGGAGTTTCATGTATGCAAGCTTGCTGGAGTGCTGCCAGATTATATGGACGTTGCCGTTAGTATCACAGGAGATCTGCGGTTTGCACAACTGATCGGATGCATTGTAGCAGATGGATGTCGGGATCGACCAGGAACCTGAATCTCCACCGTCATCGGAGTATACGTACTGGATATCGTGAAGACTTTTAGACCAGACAACATAGATTCTACCGTCAGGATCAATGTCCACGCGTGCTTCATTTGTCCAGGCATTCGCTCCCACGACAATGTTGAGACCGTTAATGAGCAGGGTACCGTCTGGATCCAGCTTCGTAAGAATGATGTTGGAGCCGCCGTTGGTGTAGATAAGGTATGTGTTGTTGTCTGAGTCGACCGCTCCTTCTCTGTCCAGGGTTGGCTGTTCCAGGTAGATGTTAGGATCAGGGTCATTGACGATCAGAGGATTGCTTTCCGGACCGTTCCAGTCGGGGAACTCTTCGCTGATGTAGCCGTTGTTCTCAAGAATGAACATATCAAAATTAATAGATGGATTACCGTATTCGTAGAGCTTTACAGCAGCATAGACACTGTTCTCCGCATCGATTGCAATCCGAGTATTAAGCCACCAGTAGTCCCAGTTGGGGTTCGACCAGATGTCCTTTCCTGCAACCCATCCCGAGAATAAATCTTCGCTTGACACAACATCGATAGTTACATCACCACCACTTTCCGTATGACTTATTGTGAATGTCGGAGTTAGTGGATCCAGCGTGACGGACGGGGACAGATGGTGTTCGCTGCCGCTTTCAGAAACATTGCTGAAACTGGTGTATTCGTATAAAGCCGGATCGACCGGATACGAGAGCGACGGGAGAGCAATGACTAATGTGATGAGCAGATAGAGACTTGTTCGTTTTGCTGACAATTGAGTACCGCCTTTCTTTTTACTGCCTGATTGCTGTACACCGTTCAGGGAATCTTCCAACTGATTCCTTATACGAATAATCCCGGATTATGGACACAGCCCGGAATGAATAAATGTTATTTTCTTTATTTCGGTATAGTGGTTTCCCACTCTCAATTGATAGAAGTAAATTCCTGGAGTAATATTCCTTCCAGAGTTATCATTTGTATCCCAGACAACAGAATACTCTCCTGCAGGCAGGATCTCATTTAACAGGGTCTTCACCCTCAGCCCTCTCAGGTCGTAGATGCTTAACTCAGTGTTTCCTGTAAGCTCAAGGGGAACTGAGAAGCTGATCGTGGTATTTGCACTGAATGGATTCGGGAAGGCGTATATGTTGAATGGTCTGTATTGGTCATCGGTAGTAATGCCTGTCTGGACATCTGCTTCAACACTGAGCCTGGACTCCGCGCAGGCCATGATAGCAGCGGATATACAGTAATAATGATCAGTTGTTCCTGAAGGATCAGTGTAGAGTGTATCTGCAACCACTGTGCCGTTGATTTTCGTATAGGGTCCGCCTGATACATCGCTTCTGTAAATATTGTAACCGGCGATGTCCGGTTCTGTATTCGCATTCCAGGTCAGATGGTTTGACCCCCCCGAGTTATAGACAACAGGATTCAAAGGAGCCAGGGGATGCATCCAGCCTGTATTCCAGTTATCATGGAAATATGTTCCCCATTCTGTTAGATACGCCCTGTAAGGAACGTCTTCAACAGTCCATAGATTCACCGTTCCGTTGCCGGTCATAAATGCAATCTCGATGTCCCCGTCATTATCCACATCACCGGCAGCAGCACTGTTGACATAAGACGGTGCACTGATCGATACAGGCCAGTCTGCAACCGTTGAACCATCACCGTTGAATGCGTACAGGAAACCATTTGCACCTGGCCAGTTTTCAGCGAAAAGAACTTCTCTGTAACCATCACCATCAACATCAAACACTATCGGTGAGCATTCCAGGGCGCTCAGTGCGGAAACAGGCCAGCCGGCAACATTTGCCCCGGTGTGATGCTTTGCCATAAGATCGAAAGTATGACCACCGCCAAATATTTCCAGATCACCGTCATTATCAATATCGCCTACAACCGGCGTAATGTAGGTGTGGGGTCCCGGATAATTCTGTGGCCAGTTTTCAAAAGGTGTTCCATCGTGATGATGTATGACAACATGGTTCTGTGATGGCGAAGACCACTGATCGTAATGTGCATGAAGTATTTCCAGATCACCGTCACCATCAAGATCCGCGAGTACAGGCTGAGCATAGCTTGTCGCTCCTGCAACATCCATCAGGGGCCAGCCCGGTTCCGGATTGCCATCCTTATCCCAGAGGTATATGGAAGTGTACGAAACCGCGCAGATCTCAACCACTCCGTCGTTATCAACATCTGCTACTGAAGGCGTTGCAACGGAGCCTATCGACTGTGGCCAGCCTGGATATATCGTTCCGTCATGGTTGTAAACACAGACTTCACCTTTCCCGAGTATTATCTCAAGATCGCCATCACCGTCTACATCAAAAATAACAGGTGCTCTGAGGTGTCCGACTGAACCGGTGGCCTGAGGCCATCCTGGAACCGGAGTTCCGTCATTATGCCAGACGTACATTGTGCTGGTTTCCGCAACGGCAACTATTTCCAGGCCTGGATAATCAGGATCCATATCCCCGACGGCTACCTTGGCTCGTATTTTTCCCAACCCTGTCTTAGGCCATCCGGGAAGATCATTGCCCTGATAGTCAAAGACATGGACAGACCCGTTTGAGGAACCGGCAATTATTTCGAGAAAGCCATCGCCTTCAATATCAGCAAGACACACACCGGATCCAGGGAAATTAGTACTCCAGCCAATACTGATAGGCCAGTTTGGCATCGGTACCGGTGCAGTTAACGGATCTGGAATGGGAAATTCCGGGTCGAGCAGATTTTCAGGACAGGAAGAATAAATTCCACCCCCTGGAGAGTGAGCATCAAGAGAGACTGAACTGTGAGCATCGAGGATGAATACAAGCAACATCACAGACAGCAAAGCTGATGCATTCTGTAAAAAGATACGATAAGACTTCATGGCAACTCCTTCATCCAGTATTACTATTTAAATAGAAAATACACCTTTATCCAGAATAATTTCATTATTACTGGTAACCCTGGGTTTCTCGGTAATGATATCCCAGGTTGTATATCCAGTGATATCTCCGCCAACAGCTCGATTGTCTCCGAAAGTAAGGTGAAAACTCCCGAATATCTTGGTATCGAGTTTGGGGATATATGATACTGATCTGACTGCGGGATTCAACCCGAAGCCTACCTGACTTATGGTCTTTTCCTGAGGGTCAGATGTTCTGAAGTACTCTTCAAGCCGCTTATCGCCGCTTTCAGTCCGGCAGTCTGTAACGATGCCGTTTTCTACATGCAGGTAAATTCCACTTGCTTCTGCATTATCCAGCTCGCAGCAGTCCATGTATATGCTTCCTGAAACTTCTGACATAACGGGAACGAACGTAATCTCTCCGGATGGAATACAGAACACATTGTTAATTTTCGATGAAGAGAGGGGACCTGCATCTATGAAATACTTCTCCCGATCTACAGTAATATTCAAAGCATTGTTTTTACCAGTATGAATCGTGAAAGTGTCATATTTTCGTATTCTTTCTGCAAAATCACGGACAGTACTGAACTCACCGGCGCTTACTGAAGCAGCTTTCCAGAACATGCTCAGCTTTTCAAGTGCATCGGAATCAGTATGGAATTCTTCTTCGAATCTCGGTATGGATATGATAATGGCTCTCATGTCCGGTTTCTCGTTAATGCCGATAAGTGACTGTCTCCGTACTTCCGTAACAAAATCAAGCCTCTCCTTTGAAACTCCTTCTTTTTCCAGAATTGCCGATCGTTTTAGATCTATCCAGACATCTGCCCAGTCTACTGACTCAGCAATACCTTTGTAGAATATTTCTACTTCCTTTTCGGGAAGATCGAACAGGATTTCTCTTGCGAGGACAGGATTACTGACAAGTGTCCTGTAATGCGCTCCAATACGGCGCAGATATGTCACAATTTTCAGGTATATACCTATGTTCTGTTCCTCGAAGGCTATAACAACCCTTTCCTCCGGCTGAATCGACAGGTAGTCCGATAGAACGACTCTGGCAAACTCATTTAGATCAAGATCCAGATCACGCTTCAGGAAATATTCAATGTACGAATTATTAAGGCTGTTGTTCATCCCGCTGTCCGATTCACCCGTTTCTTCCAGCCCGGCTGACAAAAGAAAATTCTGAGCTGCCGCACAGTAGAACTTCTCGCGATTTCCGCGTACTGGCCTGTGTTCTATCTGCCTGGCGAAACCGGAATGTTCAAGTTTTTTAAGGTAGTAGATCACACGCGGTGTCTTCATACCAAGCTTTTCTGCCAGCTGAACGCCTGATTGCGGCATTTTCTGCAATTCCTTCAGTATCTGGAATGCGTGCCTGTTGCTAAGTAGTTGAAGTTTACTGAATTCCGATACAATATCGAGTCCTTTCAATTTTCTTCTCCTTCTATTTCAGATATTTCTGAATTAGAATAGTGTAACCACTAATCCCTGTCAAGTAAGTCAATTCCCTGAGTAGAGATAATCTGCTAGACTGATTCGGACTGCATACATTGAATGAATTATTTGATTCTTTGCAGTAGAGCGCCATTGATATGGCGCTCTTTCTGTTCAAAGCTGTTCGGTTGTCAGACCTGCTATTCGTCAGTTATTGAAGTATACGTGTGTGGTCTGCCCCGGATAAACCTCAACGTCGTATTCTGTCTGGGTCCAGATAATGCCTCCGCCCCATTCAGCATATACATCAACTCTGACATCTACGGTTGGCAGCTCGTTAACCTTGACATGTGCGATAAGGTTAATCGGGTAATAGTCAGGTGCAGCAGGCACCGGGGGGTTCGTGTCTATTGCTACTCTGTAATACTGACCTGCCCCACTCACATGTACGGCTACATATGTTCTTGTCCACGGTGCAGGTCTGGCTGCAATACTTCCAATACAGAACACAAGCAACAGGAGTACAACTATCTTCTTCATTGTTAATTCACCTCTTTTCATATCTTCTAGCATCAGTGTTACTTACAACTATATTGTAAAATGTGAATATATTACTATTCTATACAATTTTTTGCTTAACTACTTATATAATAGTATTTCTATATCTATTGTTAATTCGTTTATAGTATATGATAAATTCCATTTCTACAGTCAATAGAAATTATCGAGTAATAAACGGGAGATCGAGAATCACGATTTGGAATGGGCGATTCTGCTCACCTGCATGACGGAATATTCTATGGAACCTGAAGCCCTCTATAGCTTGACATTTTCTAATTTTCAAGTAAATTAGATCAGGCTAAAGTTATTATATATAGCTAATCTGAAAGGTTTTGGTTACATGGAGCTCAGTTCAAGTCTTGAGGATTATCTTGAGGCCATCTATAATGTGATTAAAGTAAAGACTGCGGCGAGAGCTACAGATATTGCGAAGAAACTCAATGTAGCTAATTCCTCAGTAACGAATGCCCTTCAGATCCTGGTAAATCGCGGTCTTGTTAACCACGCACCCTATGATATCATCACACTAACGCCCGAAGGCTTGGAAATCGCAAAACAAATAGCGTGGAAGCATGAGGTATTCCGTAACTTCTTCACTACTGTACTTGCTATAGACCCTGACACTGCTAACAAATGCGCATGCAGCATAGAACATATCATCCCGAACGAGGTTGTTGAGAGATTCGTCCAGTACCTCGATTTCGAGAGAAAATGCAAGTATGGTGGAAAAAAATGGGTTGAAGGATTTGGATTCATTCATAATGAAGGAACCGTTGAGAATGATTCATGCGAAATATGCAAAGAGGAACAGGAAGAAGATGCGCAACCGGAGAAATAGAACACACAGCCACTCTCTTAGATTGAGTGAACTGCAACCCGGTCAGAAGGCCAGGATAATCGCCGTAAGGGGCGGCAGGGGATTCCGAGAGCGGTTCAGTGGCATGGGATTGCATATCGGGAATGATATTGAAATCCTCCAGTCAACCGGGAATAACGGTATGATTCTCATAAAAACCGGTGACACACGATTGATGATAGGACATGGAATGTCGCATAAGATTTTCCTGTGGCTTGAATGATCATTTTTTTTAATACAGGATTTAGATATGCCTAAATATTCGAATTTCAACACCGAAAGGAAATCTTATGAAGATCGGTGATCTTGAAATCGGTTCCGAAGCAATGATCACAGGATACGAACAGGGAAGCAAAACATACCGTCACAAACTGCTGAGAATGGGACTCGTAAAAGGCTGCCGGCTAAGGCTTCTCAGAAAAGCGCCTATGGGAGACCCTGTTGAAATCGAACTGAAGGGTCAGAAGATCACATTGAGAAAAAGCGAGGCTGACGTTCTGATTATTGATGCGAAGACTGAATGTTCGGAGTTAGAATGAAAAACATTAGAATCGCGATCGCCGGTAATCCTAATGTCGGTAAAACAACGCTTCTGAATGCTTTGACCGGTTCCCGTCAGAGGGTCGGCAACTGGCCCGGCGTAACTGTGGATCGAATTGAAGGCAACTATAAACATGATAACTTGGAGGTTGATGTAACTGACCTGCCAGGTATTTATTCCTTTACCGCATTCTCAATAGATGAATCAATTGCAAGAAAGTACATTCTCACAGAACACCCTGATCTTATAGTAAACATTCTGGACGCAACCAATCTGGAGCGAAATCTCTTTCTTACAACCCAGCTGCTTGAGATGAAGGTTCCAATGGTTGTGGCGCTTAATATGACGGACCTTGCGGCAAAACGTAAAATCAAGATCGAGATCGAGCATCTGTCCAGACACCTCGACTGTCCTGTTATTCCTATCGTCGCTTCAAGAAACAAAGGAATCGATGAACTGAAGGATGTAATCAACAGGGAAAGTATGAACCACTCGATCCCTGAAACGAAGGTTGCTTACGATTCTGTACTTGAAAAAGCGATACAGCTCATTCAGAACAGAGTACAACAGATTGCTGAAAAAAACAATGTAGATCCCAGATGGCTTGCTATAAAGTTACTCGAAGATGATGAGTACGCAATTGAATTATGCGGTGACTCTGTTCCCTGTGACTCTCTGAAATCCGAAATAGAACAGGTCGAAAAGCATATCGGTGATGACATGGATATCATCATGGCCGATGGAAGATACGGTTTCATTCACGGTCTCGCAAAGGATGTAGTGCATCGAACAAGTGAAGTTCGAAGAAATGTATCTGACAGAATCGACATGGTGATTCTGAACAGAATTCTCGGAATACCTATCTTCCTCGGTGTTATGTACATGATGTTTGTCATCACGATACATGTCGGCGCTCCTTTCATTGATTTTTTCGATGGTTTAACGGGAACTGTTTTCGTGGACGGATTCAGGGTTCTCCTTGAGATATTCAAATTGCCGGAAATTCTGGTTACTTTCCTGTCTGACGGTATAGGCGGCGGTATTCAGACAGTCGCGACCTTCATACCACCTATTTTCCTGATCTTCTTCTGCCTTTCTCTCCTTGAGGATTCAGGTTATATGGCGAGAGCCGCATTCGTAATGGATCGGTTTCTCAGGGTAATAGGTCTTCCCGGTAAAGCATTCATTCCAATGCTCGTGGGGTTCGGGTGCAATGTACCGGCGATAATGGCCACACGCACACTCGAAAACAACAGAGACAGAATTCTCGCTATCATGATGAACCCATTCATGTCCTGCGGGGCCAGATTACCGGTCTACACTCTTTTCGTAGCGGCATTCTTTCCCAGACAGGGAGGTCCTGTACTCTTCAGTCTGTACATGGTGGGTATCCTGCTGGCCGTGGGAACTGGGCTTCTCTTCAAGAAAACGATCCTTCAGGGTGAGACATCAACCTTTGTAATGGAGCTGCCCCCGTATCATCTCCCGACATTCAGGGGAATAATGTACCATACGATCTACCGTCTGAAGAGCTTTTTACAAAGAGCGGGTAAAGTGATCATCGCGGTTGTAATCATACTCAGCTTTCTCGGTTCAATTGGAACGGACGGCAGCTTCGGCAATCAGGATTCAGAGAACTCTGTTCTTTCTGCCATTAGTAAAACAATAGCTCCCGTATTCTACCCGATGGGTCTCACTTCCGATAACTGGCCGGCGGCTGTCGGTCTGTTCACAGGCATCTTCGCGAAGGAAGCGGTTGTCGGCACACTCGATACATTGTACAGTGGAATGAATGCACAGGAGAGCAGTTCTGAAGCAGAAGAAGAACCTTTCGATTTCTGGGCTGGAATCGCTGAATCCTTTGCTGCGATCCCGAACGGTTTCAGTGATTTCGGAGGAGCGCTGAGAGATCCGATTGGTGTTGAGATAAGCGATGATCTGAGCAACACAGATGAAGCAGCGGAAGAAATAGAGATCGAAAGCAACACTCTAACCGCCATACAGGAACACTTCAATGGAAAAGTTGGAGCTTACGCCTACCTCCTGTTCATACTTATCTACGCGCCATGTGTAGCTGCCATTGCGGCTATCTACCGTGAAACTAATCTCCGCTGGGCCATGTTCTCCACGATCTACCTCAGTATTCTTGCATGGGTGATAAGTACTCTCTTCTACCAGATAGGAACATTTACCGATAACCCTGCCGGTTCCGCAATGTGGATATCAATAGCCATTGGAATTCTTGGATTGATTTACATCAGCCTGAAGCTTATGTCCCGAAGAATGAAAGTTGCCGCGTAATGCTTACCGAAGTGCTTGAGTTACTCGAAAAGCACGGCAGGCTCTCCCTCCGCGAAATTTCGGGTCACTTTCAAATGGAACCGGCCGCTATGGAGCCGGTTCTTGATGTTCTTCTGCGGAAGAAAAGGATCCGTGCTGTATCCGCTGAATGCTCCACAGCCGGTTCATGCAAGGGTTGTTCCTGCTCCAGCAGAGAAGATATGCTTTCATTTGAAATAGTGGTGCAAGCAAACTGATATTTCGTTTTTAGATAGAGTATGGCCCGGCAAAAGTCTCCATCCCCATATGTACTTCAGTGAACATACCCGGGGCCGGATGTCACTTGCGGCACTTAGAAAAGAAAATCCGGTTCTACTCCACTGATGAGGGCACTTTCCGTTATTAGATTCAAATTCCAACCCTTGACCAGCAGTCAGGGAAATCAGATTGTTCTTTTAACGGAGGTGAAGAATGAGTCTTGAACAAACCCTGACTGTGCTGAGAAAACTGAACCCCTTTCTCAAGGAGCGTTTTGGGATCGAAAGTCTAGGGGTGTTCGGCTCAGTAGCCCGTAATGAAGCAGGAAAGAACAGTGATGTTGATATTGTAGTCGAAATGCCGCCTGATCTTTACGCAATGATTCATATTAAGGAGTATCTTGAAGAAGCTCTTAATGCTCCCGTTGACCTGGTGCGTTACAGAACCTCTATGAATGCTTTGCTTAAGAAGCGTATCGAGCGGGAGGTGGTGTATGTCTGATTTAGAACTGCTGAAAGACATTTCTGAACAGATTCTGGAGAGTATCAATAAAGTTGAGCGCCGCTTCAGCAGTATTCAGATTCCCGGTGATTTTCTCAAAGATGATTATGGAATTGACAGGCTCGATGGAATCGCCCTCATGCTTATCACCATTGGAGAGAACCTTAAACGCTTTGAGAAATATGGCGGAAGATCCTTGATGGATGAGCATCCCGAAATCGACTGGAAAGGCGCCATCGGAGTAAGGGATTTTCTAAGTCACCTCTATTTCGATCTTGATGCTGAGCTTATCTATAACATCTGCGAAGATCATATAAGCGACTTGAGAAGCGCAATCAAAGGCATTCTGGTAAGACTGAGAGAAACACCAAATAATTGATCAAGCCCCGAGTATTCTGTGACTTTCATCCGGTACGCTTTTGAGATTGTTTCAATTCGATTTGAGCCGACTATACCTGTTACCTGGTCTAAGGAGATGCAGCGGTCATTCGAAGCTTCATGAAAACAATCGCGTCAGCACTGGAATATGGAGGTCATCAGTGAAAAGATACTTCATGACATTATCAGGTTTGCTTGCAACCACTTTGGGAGCTTTTGTTTTATTGCCGGGTGCAGTAGCGTCCGATGCTGATATGGAGCTGGTAACTGCGTGGCAGTCTCCTCCTGAAGATTTACTTGATGTGCTGTATGCAGCGCAGCTTCCCTGGGTGTGGACCGCTCCAACAGGGGAGTACCTGCTTCTGGCAGATCCTGCGCTTTATCCCTCTCTGGCTGAGCTTGCTGCTCCTATGTATAAGCTGGCCGGAATAAGGGTTAACCCTGCGCTGAACTGCGTACATGGTCGTCACGGGGGTACTTCTCCGCGCCTGGTGCAGGTTGATGGGGGTGCTGTTACTCCACTGGACTTACCGGATGGTGCCGAGGTACACGGTGTGGCATTTACCGTTGACGGTAACCATTTTGCCCTTACTGTGGGACACTCCGACCACCTTGGGCTGTGGGTTGGCTCGGTGGGGGGAGAGCTGGCTGAAATAGAGGGTGTGGCTCTTAATCCACTTCTTGGCAATCCTGTTCAGTGGCTGCCTGATCAGGAGCGTCTGCTGGTGCTCCGTATCCCTGAGCGGGGGGCAGAACCCTCGCCACCGGCTATTCCGGCAGGGCCGAAGGTGGCAGAGGGGATAGGTGCTGCAGCACGATCCACATACGAGGCGCGTAACCTGCTTCAAACCGCATACGATGATGTTTTGTTCGATTACTACTGCAAATCTGAGCTTGTAATCGTTGATCCGCTCAATGGCAGTGTTAGCGTTATTGGCGACGGGACACACTACTGCAATGCCGAGTTCTCCCCGGATGGCGAGTACATTCTTGTGGAGTACGTTGTTGGCCCGTGGTCTCACGAGGTAGCCTGGTGGCGGTTTGCTTTAGAGATTGAGGTGTGGAGCACAGAGGACAAGCTTGTGGCTGATATTGCCTCACTTCCTCTGGCCGATGCCGTTCCCGCTCACGGTGTGAATGTTGGGCCGCGCTCTGTTTCTTGGCGTGCCACTTCCCCGCATGAACTTTACTGGGTAGAGGCTCTGGACGATGGCGATCCTGTTGCTGAAGTACCTCACCGCGATCGGCTCATGCGGCTCTGTGCACCCTTTAACGGTCAGGCTGAAGAGGTTTTTCGTGCTGAACACCGTCTCCTGCCCTGGCAGATGGCCTGGGGTGAACAGGGTGGAACACTCATGCTCTGTGAATATGAACGTATGCGTCGCTGGTTTTACGTCTGGCTCCTCGATGTAGACGATGGTACAGCACGCTTATGGTACGACCGTGATGTTGGAGACCGGTACGGTGATCCCGGCAATCCTGTTTTCCGCAGGTTGGCAAATGGCCAGGGGGTGATGCATCAGACTGGTGACGCTGTTTACTTCAGCGGCACAGGTGCTACTGAGCAGGGCGACAGGCCCTTCCTTGATCTGAGAAATCTGGAAACCGGTGAAACCGAGCGTCTGTTCCGCTGCGATCCTGATCGATACGAGTACTTCCAGGGGTTTGCCGGATCTGAGAACCGCTTTGTATTGCGCTCCGAATCCAGCACGGATGTGCCCAACTATTATCTGGCTACGCTGGGTGAAGAGATTGAAGCTTCCGCCGGGGAGGCCGCGAGAGCACTTTCCATGGAACCGATTACCCGGTTCGAGGACCCGATACCACAGCTGCGGGAGATCGAGAAGCGTATCGTTCACTTCGAGCGCGAGGACGGTGTGCCGCTGAGCTTCCACCTGTATCTGCCTCCGGGTTACGAGGAGGGCACACCACTGCCCACGGTGGTAGATGCTTACCCGCTTGAGTACTCCGGCACGACTACAGCCGGGCAGGTGAGAGGTTCAGCCCAGCGCTTTATGCGTATCTACGGTGCCTCACACCTTTACTTCCTGTTGCGGGGTTATGCAGTCCTGGACCGAACTTCCATGCCTATGCTGGGTGACCCGGAGACAACATATGATACATTCGTGCCCCAGCTGGTGGCCGACGCTGAGGCTGTTGTTGCAAAAGCAGTTGAAATGGGAGTTGCTGATCCGGAGAGGATTGGTATCATGGGCCACAGCCACGGCGCGCTGATGGTTGCCAATCTACTGGCACATACTGATCTTTTTCAGGCAGGTATAGCACGCAGCGGCTCTTATAACAAAACCAACCAGCCCTTCGGCTTCCAGTCCGAGCGCCGTTCCCTTTTCGAGGCAAGGGATGCATATATCCAGCTCTCGCCTACATTTTTTGCTGACCAGATCAACGAGCCCATCCTGATAATCCATGGTGATGATGACTCCAACCCGGGAACCCTTACGTTCCAGTCCGAAGTCTTTTTTGAAGCGGTACGCGGGTCAGGCGGCACAGCCCGACTGGTACTGCTGCCATTCGAAGATCACGGCTACCGGGCTCAGGAGAGCCTGGAACACGTGTTGTGGGAACAGCTCAGGTGGTTTGACGAGTATGTGAAGGGGGAATGATGAAGACTTGATTTTTTGAACAAGGAAGACTGTTGGAGGATGCTGTGGACTTCTATGAGAAACTGAGGTTTTCAGTATTTGGTGAACCTTTATTCTTGCATGGGTGGTAAGCACTCTCATCTACCAGATAGGAACATTCACTGACAACCCTGCCGGTTCGTGCAAAGGATGCTCTTGCTCCAGCAGAGAAGATATGCTCTCATTCGAGATAGCGGAGTAGTTATGTAAAACAACATATCTGGTTAATCATCAATTTACCTGTTGATGATGAATCTCTCAGTCGTTGATATCCCGCCGGAATTGAATTTTACAATATAAACTCCAGACGGAATCTCAGTTCTGTTTTCTCCCCTGCAATTCCAATCTATGGATGTTGCCTGTGAGGATACATCCAGTCTATACACCAGATGACCGGTAATAGAGTAGATATTAACGGTTCCATCAACTCCTGTTACAGGAAGCCTGATCTCACAGGAATTAGAAACTGGATTTGGGAAAACAGAAAGGTTCCCGAGTAAGCTCTGACCTCCTGTATCACCTTCCTCAATGCCCAGCATATCAAGAACGAAACTGACTTCAACCCTTTCCTCCGGACCTACTAAAACATCAGTTACTGTTTTTGGTAAGTATCCATCCACTGTCACCTGTACGTCGTATGTTCCGGGAAGCACCGTCTTGTGATAGTCGCCGAGTATCACATCTGTTCT
>JAUVEU010000038.1 GCA_030594645.1 Candidatus Aegiribacteria sp. | reverse complement strand
ACGGCATATCTTCTTGAATCAGGTGCCGACCTCAAGATTGCTCAGAGGCTTTTGGGGCATACGAGATCAGATGTTACTTCGTATTATGGTGGATTGTGGAATCTCTCAGATCTCAATCCCGAAATCGAACTGAATTCCAATTATTAAAGGAGGAATCTTATGTTTGACCTTATCAGAAAAACCCTGCTAACCGGAATGGGACTTGCTGTGCTTACAGCGGAGAAGGCAGAGGAATTCGCAAAGGAGCTTGTTCAGAAAGGACAACTCACACAGGAGGAAGGTAAGAAGCTGGCAAAGGAACTGATCTCCAAAGCCGAGCAGTCATCAAAGGAGTATGAGGACAAAGTGAAGAAACAAGTTCATAAGGTAATATCGTCAATGAACATAGCCACCAAGGACGATATCGCGGATCTTTCAAGGAAAATCGACGAGTTGAAGAAATAGCAACGATATTTCCTGAACGACAGAATATGTTTAATATTGAGTTCTGTTTGTAACCTGAATAGGCGTATATGACATTCGGTTTTAGATCTTTGAGCAACCTGAGCCTATCACGCAAATACCTGACGCGTTACCGTCAAATATTGACAGTACTGATGAAGTATGGTTTTGGGGACGTCTTCAGCAGGATTCGTGGAGAGCGTATTGTCGAGAATCTGCTCAGGGCAACCTCACGTAAACCTGAACAAGAGAAGATAACGAAGCTGTCCCGGGAAGCCCGTCTGAGAAAAGCTCTTGAGGAACTCGGCCCGACATTTGTCAAAGCAGGTCAAATTCTGTCCACAAGACCTGATCTTATCGGACCTGAGTTGATCAGCGAGTTTGAGAAGCTGCAGGATAATGTTCCTCCTTTTTCCTTTGATCATGTGCGAAAAACCATTGAAACAGAACTGGGTTCTTCGCTTGAGCAGATATTTAAGTATTTTGATAAAAACCCTCTTGCAGCAGCTTCTATTGGACAGGTTCACCGTGCGCAGCTGCCAGGTGGACGTGATGTTGTGGTCAAGGTTCAAAGACCAGGAATCTTTAAAACAATCCAGATCGATCTTAAAATAATCCGTCACCTGGCAACTCTTGCCGAAAAACACACAGAGGAATGGGAATTACAGCAGCCAACCAGGATAGTCGATGAATTCGCGAGGATGATAGAGAAGGAACTGGACTACACTCTGGAAGCAGCCCACATGGAAAGATTCGCAAGTCAGTTTGCTGACGAGGAAACGATACATGTGCCTGAGGTTTTCCATAAATTCTCCTCCCAGCGTATTCTGACAATGGAGTATGTTGAGGGAATCAAGGCATCTGAAATCTGTCTGCTGAAACAGTCCGGTCTTGATCCAGCTCTTCTTGCAGTCCGTGGAGCAGACCTCATGATGAAGCAGATATTCATTCACGGATTCATTCATGCGGATCCTCATCCAGGAAATGTTCTCTTCCTGGAAAACAATATTATTTGCTATCTTGACTTCGGCATGATGAGCCGGGTAAGCAGAAAGCAGATGGAGTCTCTCGTGGATGCCGCCTCTTATGCGGTAAAGAACAATGAAATAAGGTTAACAGACATCTTGCTCACGATTGTTGACTACGATCAGGAGCCTGACCGAAGAGACCTTCAGAACAGCATATCCGAGTTACTTGATCGTTACCTGTTCAGAGAACTGGAAGACCTGGATCTGAGCCAGATTCTAACAAACGTAATGAAGATTGTTACAAGATATCATCTACGAATTCCTCCTGATTTCTATATAATGATGAAAGCTATTGCTGCATCACAGGCACTGGGTCGGAAGCTTGACCCGGGATTCAAATACGCAGAAGCAATGACTCCGTTTCTCAGCCGGATCAAACTGGAGAAACTGCTTCCGCATCGTATTATTAAAGATTTATGTGAACTGATGCGCGAATCGGCAGAACTCCTTAAGGAAATCCCGCAGGAAACCAGCACGATACTCAAGCAAATCGCCGGGGGAAAAACGAAGGTACAGCTAGAGCACAGAGGGTTTGAGAAGATGATATCCACATTCGATAAAATCAGCAACAGGCTCTCATTCGCAATCCTTGTAGCATCACTCGTGATCGGCTCTTCGGTAATTGTGCTTTCAAGAGTACCTCCGGAATGGAATGATATACCAATAATTGGACTTGTTGGCTTTATAGTTGCAGCTATAATGGCACTCTTACTTATTATCACGATACTCAGGCATGGAAAAATGTGATACCTCTCCGTAATTACAGTATCGATTAGGAATATGTATTCGATAAGACAGTTCTAATGCAGCTTGTACTCCTGTATGAGCGGTTCAGAGATACGAGAATCTTGACGTATTCTATGGAAGTTTGTATATATTGACCAAATTGGTCGAAGAATAGAAAGGGTATTCAAGTGGATGATCGAAACAAGGATGTAGCACAGCGAATCCTTCAGGCAGCGATTAAAGTTTTTGATAAATATGGACTGCGAAAAACAACCATGAGAGATATTGCAGAGTCAGCGGGTATGTCCAAATCTTCTCTCTACTACTATTTCCGGGATAAAAAGAAAATACTTTCATCTGTTATTCGACAGGAAGCCGAGATTCTGATAGAGAAGTTGCGCACTGCAGTCCAGCAGGCTGCTTCGCCTCAGGAAAAGCTGCAGGCATATGTTGTTACACGAATGCATCTGTTATTCGAGTTAAGCATCTACTACGCCTCTCTGACTGAAGCCTATCTGGAGCAATACACTTTTATTGAGCAGGAACGGGAAGCATTCACCAATTTCGAGAACAGTACAATTCAGGAAATACTTTCAGATGGCATCGATATGGGCATCTTCAGGATTAGTGATGTCATTACTACCGCCAAAATGCTAATCATCATCATGAAGGGTCTTGAATTGCGTTTGATCATCGGAAAATCGATGGATGATCTGGATGAAACAGTCAGCACGATGCTGGACATCCTGCTTCAAGGTCTTGAAACACGTTAAAGGATAACGCATGAAGTGGTTCTCAGAATCTGTAATCAGGTTTCGGATATCTATCATCATATCGGTTGCTCTTATTACGATCTTTATGGCTATCGGACTCAGCACGGTTGTCATCAACAGCGACCTCATCAGTTACCTGGATGATGATAACCCTGTAGTCAGCCTATTTGATCATGTAGGTGAGCAGTACGGCGGGAACGATATCATCATGGTGGCGGTGGAAGGTGAAGATATCTTCACAAATGAAGCTCTCACAGTAATCCGAAATTTAACTGAATCGTTCCATACTGTTTCAGGCGTAATGAGTGTCACGAGTCTGACTGATGTTCTTGATATGAGAGACACTGAATACGGACTGGAAATCAAACGGCTGATCAACAAGAATGATATTCCAACAGACGATATGGAGTTGGAAGCCCTCCGCGAGTATACGCTTGGAAGAGAAATGTACGCGGGTAAGATCATCTCACAGGATGGTCGAATTACCTTAATCACCATTCGAGTCCATCCGGATGTCGATGATGCTGAAATAGTAACGGAGATCAGAGCCAATGTGGAGCGATTGAAAGAGGGATATTCTGTCTACTACGGAGGTATCCCTGTACAGATCCAGGAAATAGGCGGCTTGCTTACACAGGACATCATGCGATTGATCCCGATAGTCATACTTATTGTAATATTTGTTCTATTTCTTGGTTTCAGAAGTTTGCGAGCGGTGACCTTACCTCTGGGTGTTGTGTTGATTTCCGCTGTATGGACAATCGGCGCCATGGGCTGGTTCGGAGTGGAGCTGTCCATGGTTTCAAATATTACTCCGATCGTACTGGTTGCTGTGGGCTCGGCTTATGGAATTCATTTCGTGGCCAAGTATCGTGAGGACACCAATAAAGATATAGGCAGCGTTGAGGGTACAAAACTCGCTCTGAGAGATGTGGGTATCCCTATTCTTCTTACCGGTATTACTACACTGGTCGGGTTTCTCTCTCTTGCAGTCGGAGGTTCGTTGCTGACTGCCATTACAGACTTCGGACTATTCACCGCAATAGGCGTCGGGGTAGCCACCCTGCTTTCCGTAACCTTAATTCCTGCTGTATTCTCCCTTCTGCCGGTGAGCGTTTCCGCGCAAAAAACCAGGAGACGTATCGTTCCAAAATCATGGCTTGGCAGGTTCGAAGCTGAATTGGTCCTTCGCGGTAAGATTCCGATTCTTGTGGTTGCAGGCATCCTGACCATTATCTGTATTATTCGGATTCCGCAACTGGAGACCGAAGTCAATATGCTGGAGTATTTTCCGGAAGATTCGGAGATCAGAACTACTGCTGATCTACTTAAGGACAGATTCAGCAGTGCCGTGCCCTTCCAGGTGATCATCAACGGGGACATCAGGGATCCGCTTGTATTGAAACAGATGATAAAGGTGGAGAAGTACATTCAATCACTTCCTGACGTGGAAAGCACACAATCCCTTGCCGACCTTATCGTTGAGCTGAATTGCATCATTACCGGTCGGTGGGCGATACCTGAAACCAGGGACCAGGTAACCAATCTGCTGTTCCTGCTTGAAGGAGAAGAGATTCTAAGTCGTCTTGTCAACGATGACTACAACGAAGCCCTTATTCACGCACAATTCAATTCGTTGAATACCGCAGCCATCGTGAGCGCTTCGGAGCAAATTGGTTCATACCTCGAATGCGAACTCAACACAACACTTGTCCGGGTTGAATACGACCTGCTTTCGATTGATGAACAGGAAATCGTACAAGATCACCAACTGCAGGAAGTTGCGGAGAACATCTGCAATGACGCGTCTAACCGGGAACTATTGATAGAAATATCTCATTCGGATCTGGTTAATCAGCTTCGTGAAGTAACGTCAATACCAGCTCCAGACTTAACTTCTGAAGAGCTGAATATGCTCCAGGAAGATTTTCGGGATTATCTGCTGTGGGAAGCACCAATTATCATAGAATCGGATTCAGTTATCAACGATGTTGTTATCTCCCTGGCAGAAGCGGTCGAGCACTCCAATCCCACTTCTCCAGACTTCAATGCAGCGGTTGTTGCTGCTGTACCAGGGATCTATTACTCAGAGAATCCTGATTACATCGATATCGTTGCTGAGCGTTTCGGTGCGCTTGTTTCAGAAGTGGAATCGCGGCATCGAACCGAGCACTGGCTGACGGGGTTACTTGGAAATCTCCCAGCAGATCTTGCTCAGAACACAAGGTTTCAGAAGGATGTTCGAGGTAACCTCTGGGCCTTGAGTGAGCACCTTGTGGGAGTTCCGAGCGATCTTCTGGAGAATGCATCGGGGGATTCTGTAAACTTCCAGGCTCATCTCTCTGGTTACCTGCCCGTATTCACAACGCTTAACGGAACATTGATTCACAGTCAGATAACGAGCCTCGTTGTTGCATTTGTGCTCATTTTTCTACTGATGATGTATCGTTTCCGTTCCCCTCTCTTAGGAATTATCATCGCTTTGCCGCTTGTATTCACAGTCGTCATCAATTTTGGCGTGATGAGTTTTGCGGGTGTATCGCTGGACATCGCCACGATAATGGTCGGTAGTATCTCGATCGGTATCGGTATTGACTACGCTATTCATGCATCTTCACGTTTTCAGGAAGAATTCAGGAAGCAGGGCGATGAAGAAGCTGCCATGAAGACCATGATAAGTACCACAGGTAAGTCTATATTCTTGAATGCCATAACAGTAGGGCTCGGTTTTCTCGTCCTGATGTGGTCGAACGTGTTACCAATTCGAAGATTCGGATGGCTTATCTCCTTGACCATGCTGGTTAGTATGGTTTCATCATTGACTCTGCTTCCTTCACTTATACTGGTCAGTCGTAAACACCTGCGACTGAACAATAACAGACATACTTCGTCACGAATTTCAAAAGATCAGATATCCAAAGATGAGAATCATGTTCCCGAAAATCGGAACATAAACAAACATATGAAAGGAATTTAATTATGCGTCTGTCAACATACTCCGTGCTCGTTGTCGTATTATCGTTCGTATTTGCCACTGGAGCCTTTGCGCAAAGCCTGTCAGCTGAGGAGATACTCACTAATGCTGATGATGTCAGTAACGAAGCTCCGGATCTGAAGGCAATGGTCGAAATGGTTCTGATCGAAGCAGATGGTGACCAGAGTGTGCGAGAGATGGAAACATATCAGAAGGGTGCCGATTCCCGACTCTTACGCTTCCTCTCTCCCGCAGGTCAGAGGGGGATCGGTTTTCTCAGCCTGCCAGATGATGTTAATTATCTTTACCTGCCAGCGTTCGGCAGCGTACGAAGAATAGCCTCGCATGTAGAAAACCAGAACTTCGCAGGTACTGATTTCAGCTACGACGATCTGAGTTCGTTTCGCTTCGGTGATGAATACGAACCCACTTTGAATGAAACTACAGACACCCACTACATTCTGGAATTGACCCCGAAGTCAGGAATCAGCACAGATTACAGCAAACTGCTGATGTGGGTTCGACTGGACAATTTCTATCCATCCAGGATCGAGTACTACAATCGAAGCGGAGATCTCTGGAAGGTTCTGGAGCAGGACGGTATTCAGCAGATCCAGGGTTACTGGGTTTCTATTGAGAGAGTGATGAGCGATGTTATCAGTGGTCACAGTACAAGTATGTGCATGACTGATGTTGAAGTTGATTCAGGCTTAAGTGATGATATCTTCTCACAGCGATACCTTACGCGGATTCAGTAGAGCGATGCTGAACATGAGGAGTACATGGCGACATCATTTGAATCTTATCCTTGTACTCACTGTATGCACATCCACCCTTTTCGCTCTCGAAAACCTCTCCATCGGCGGCTATGTACAGACGGAGAATCATGTTGGTTTCGATGATCTGGAACTGACCTGGAACGAGAACAGATTGAACATGAAATTGTCTGCCGGCAACTTCATGAACTACGGTTTGTACAGTGAAGTGCAATTGAGGGGGTTCGGATACGTAGCAATAGATTCGGTATCAATGCTTCAGGGTCTGGAACAAAGCGGTTCATATCCCGGCGGTGTAGAGCTTCGTGAAGCCTATCTGGATCTGTACTCCTTTCCCATAAGCTCCGTGGATCTTCGTCTTGGACGCCAGATAATTAACTGGGGCTCTGCTGATGCCCTGAACCCTACAAGCAACATCAGTCCGGACAATCTGGAAATACTCCTTGACTTTGGCAAGCACATTGCTGTAGATGGTTTTCAGGGAACCTATTATGGCCCAAATCTAAACCTGACGTGTGTCTTCGTACCAACTTTCACCCCAACCCGTCTGCCTCCTCCGAGCTACTCCAGCGCGCTGCTTTCAGCGTTTTCTTCAGGATTGAGCCTTCCGCCCGATGTTTCGCTTGAGGGATTCACGCAGCAGATTGAACTTCCGAATCGCGATCTGAATGAATCCTCACAGTATGCGTCCAAGTTGAGTACTTTTATGCATGGTTTCGACCTTTCCCTCAGTTACTACTATGGACGATACCATCTTCCGACCCCCAGCTCCATATCGATGTCCGATTCTGTGATAACTCTCATCTATCCGAAAGTACAGGTCATCGGTGGAGATTTTGCGGGGGCTATCGGCTCAGTCGGTATCTGGGGTGAAGGGGCTGTATTCTTCCCTGAAGAAGTCCTGCTCGATATACCCGGACTACCCGTTGAAGAAGTGCTTGATGACGAACCGTACGTTCGCTTCATAGCAGGTTGTGATTATACATTTGGAAACGGTGTATATGTAAACACACAGGTGCTTCATGGTTTCCTGCATGAGCAAGGCAGTGAAAACCTCAATGACTACCTTACGTTTCGAGTCGAACGAGATTTCATGAACAGCAGACTAACTCTTGTGCCGGCTTCCATCGCGATTTCTGTAAGTGACTGGGATGATCCCTCAGAGAATTACGGTCTGGCGTATGTTCCGGAACTGACATACAGACCTTTTGACAATGTCGAACTAACCTTCGGCGGTGCTATCCTGCATGGCGAAGGTGAGAACTTATTCAGACAGCTTAAAGACCGGGACGAGTTGTTTTTGAAAGCAAGGGCAAGCTTCTAGTAAAATGAAGTTGATTGAGAAAATTATAAGTGTACCTGTCACTTTATTCTGGTGGCTGGTCCTCATTCTGGATGTTCTATGCCTGGCTATCGTGGTTACTGTTCTGCCTGACCGCCTCCTGCGAAACGGAGCAATCCTTCGAGCCGCAGCATCGTTGCTACTGAAAGCAGCAGGTGTCAGGCTACAGGTACAGGGGTTTCATAACATCATCAGAGAAAAATCTCAGGTAATTGTGGCTAATCATGAAAGCTGGTTCGATTCATTCATCCTGGCAGCTGTACTTCCGATTCCCGTAACCTTTGTCTCAAAAAAAGAAATGTTTCATGTCCCTGTTTACAGTTATATCATGCGCCGCCTTCGCTTTCTTAGTGTGGACAGAGTAAATCCTCACAGTGATCTCAAGGGTATTGATACGGTTGCAGAACTCCTGCAATCCAATCTGTCGCTTGTGGTTTTTCCTGAAGGAGTAATGAGCAATACAGGAAAACTCGGCTCTTTCAAGAGAGGCGCTGTATACCTTGCAGCGAAGACGAATCTACCCATTACACCGATTACTCTGATAGGTACTGGGAAGATCAAATCCATAGGAAGTCCGTGGATAAACTTTGGTATAAAGACGAAAATTATTATCTCGGAACCTGTTGAAGTGGATGGTCTGCAAAGAGAAGAGCAGCATACTGCTATGGAAAACATAAGGTTAATTATCGAACGGCATTTGCAAGACACTGAAAGATCCAGAGGCTTCAGCGATGAGTCCCTGGGAGAAGTTGAATACGATGCAACGTACTAGCAATAACCTGAATTTTTCCGGCAAGGTCGGGTTAGCGCTCGGAAGTGGTTCAGCTCGCGGATGGTCTCATATCGGTGTAATCCGCGCTTTGGAGGAAGCAGGTGTAACAGTAGATTACATTGCTGGTACGAGCATTGGTGCTCTTGTGGGTGCAGTCTACGCTTCCGGCAGGATCGATTTGCTGGAAGATGCAGTTCAGCAATTCAGCAGAAAGCATATACTTTCATTAAGTGACCCGGTGCTCCCGAAATCAGGTCTTATTGATGGGGTGAAAATTGCAGATTTCGTTCACCAGTATGTACTCGATACGCCCATCGAAAAGCTTCCTATTCCGCTTGCTATTATTGCAACCGATTTGAACACGGGAGATGAGGTTGTTCTGAGAGAAGGCAACATTGTCGAAGCTATACGAGCCAGTATATCACTCCCAGGAATTTTCAAGCCGGTTCGGAAGGATGATTATCTTCTTGTGGACGGTGGCCTGGTCAATCCGGTCCCCGTACGAACCGTAAGAGATATGGGTGCGGACCTCGTCATAGCGGTTGATCTCAACTGCGATATAGTTCAGAGGAAGCACAATGGATTAACTCCATCTGATGACAGCAAGGATACTCAGATTGTCGAACAAGAGCTTCACCCAATCTCAGCAAATAGAACTACTGCTCTCCTGGGTGAGAAGCTTCGGGAAATCAATCTGGCGACCACGGGAAAAATAAAACAGTGGATGACCAGGGATCCACAACCCAACATCATCGGAGTATTGATGACATCCATCAAAATCATGGAAAGCCAGATAACGACTGTGAATCTAAAATCTGACCCTCCTGATGTACTGATTCAACCAATGTTGGGCCACATCAACTTCATGGAATTTCATCGGGCTGAAGAAATTATCGCCGAAGGATACCGGGCAGCCAGTAGTCAGTTTGCAACCTGGTAAAATATGCGGAATTAAGATATTGCCGGATGGCAGAATAGCTTAGAGACCATATGGGTTCTTAAAGTGAAACCTTATGTGCTATGCTCTGTTTGACAATCTTTTATCGTTGAAAGATGTTGCGCGGAAGCTGTTGAAGTACCTGGCTGAAGAAGCCTGGATTACATATCATACTCATGTGTTTTTCAATGGTTTGGTCGAATTGAAAATTATCAAGAATGTGAGCCGGTTTGCTCATGTGTGGAGGGCACATTTCAAAATATGATAGCTTTTCTGGGTACTACTGATGCATTTTTCAGGAAAGCAAGTATTTGCGGAAAGGTGATACTTGAAAAGCACTGACAAGCTTATCCTTGATGGCGCACAACTATCTATTCATGGTGTGCTTGAAACTGATGATACAGATTCCCTCAGGGAATTTCTCGAGAAGAATAAAGCTGTTTTTTTCGATGCCGGAAAACTGAGTCTCGATTTCTCTGACAGTCCCGGTATAGACTCAGTTCCTGGTGAAATTCTTTATCAATTCTGTCGCCAGCTTGCCAGAGCAGGAGTGAAGATCACACGAATAGGAGCTTCTAAATCAATAGATACTTTGTTTGCTTCTTTTAAAAAACACGAATCTGCTTCCTCTTTGAAAAAACGGCGGATTGGCATCCACGAACATTTCGAGGATCTGGGTGAGGGTGTATACACATTTCTGAAGACACTTTCCGGACTATGGTTCTTTGTGGGTGAAACTCTGAATGCTTTCATTGGAATGATTCTACATCCTCTGAAAATCCGATGGCCAATGGTCTTTTACTACATGGAAGAAACCGGTGTGAAAGCTATCCCGATAATTGCAACTCTAACCCTGCTTCTTGGTACTGTCCTGGGTTATCAGTCCGGATTTCAGATGAGGATTTTTGGAGCGGAGAACTTTATGCCGGCACTGCTGGCGTACAGTATTACCTGGGAGATTGGACCCATGCTCGCGGCAGTACTGGTCGCAGGGCGGTCCGGATCAGCTTTTGCGGCTGAAATCGGAACCATGCAGGTTAGACAGGAAGTAGATGCACTCCGCGTGATGGGTTTCGACACTTTCAGCTACCTTGTTACTCCAAAGATGATAGCACTTCTCTGCGTAATGCCGTTCCTTGTCCTGCTGGCAAACTGTTCTGGGATTTTTGGCGGACTGCTTGCAGGTATCCTTTTTCTTGATCTTCCTGCCAGTACGTTTATTTCGGAACTGGGCAAAGCGCTTATTCCACTGGACATTATCTGGGGAATGATAAAGAGTGTAATTTACGCTGTTATTATCGCGAATGTCGGATGTTTCATGGGAATACGGGTTCGCGGCGGCGCGTCCGCTGTTGGAAAAGCCACAACCGCCGCGGTTGTACTGAGCATCTTTCTGGTGATTCTCGCTGATGCTCTCATGTCATTATTGTTTGTTCATATACGTCCGGGATTGAGTATGTGATATGAACATGATTCTTCAGGTTGAGCATTTGAGGGGAGGCTGGGATAAACAGCTTGTGCTTGATGATGTAAACCTTCAGGTGAAAAGGGGAGAGGTGCTGGTTATTGTCGGAAGAAGCGGATGCGGGAAAAGTACACTGATGCAGCACATGCTTGGACTGTTAAAACCATGGAGTGGAAAGATCCTGTTCAACGGGAGGAATATCTGGGAGAGTCCACAGGCTCTTCAGGAATCACGCAGAAGGTGGGGAGTGCTTTTTCAGTCAGGGGCTCTGCTAGGAAATCTGACGCTGCTTGAAAATGTTATGCTCCCTCTGAAAGAATATACCGACATCTCCAGATCGGATATGGCTCTTGTCGCTTACAGTAAACTGGAAACAGTCGATCTTGCGGACTTCGCTGATTCAAACCCTCTGGAAGTTTCCGGCGGCATGCAGAAACGGGCAGGACTTGCCCGGGCTATGGCACTCGATCCTGAAGTGCTTTTTTTTGATGAGCCATCAGCGGGTCTTGATCCGGTGACTTCATCTAATCTGGATAGTCTAATAAAAAGCATTAATAAGTCCCTGGGAACAACTGTGGTTATAGTTACACATGAACTTGCCAGCATATTTGCCATTTCTGACAGGGTTGTTATGCTAGACGGTGAAGAGCACGGTATTATTGCAGAAGGCACCGCGATGGAACTGAAGGAGAATTCTACTGACAGCCGGGTCCGTGCCTTTTTTGGAAGAGATGAATTTACTGAGAAGAAGGAAGAATGAATAATGGCACTGACTGCTAACAAGTACAGGCTGGGAGTGTTCTTCTCTATAAGCATCGTTGTTTTTCTTGTTATCATTGTCTGGCTTGGAGGAGGGTTCAGGGAAAAGCATACAGATACTTATGTGTGTTATTTCAGCTGGTCGGTCCAGGGGCTCAATGAGGGTAGCAATGTTATGTACAATGGCGTTCCGATTGGACGCATTTCAAGTATAGATATAGCTCCGGATGGAAGACTTGTTGAAGTTCTGATGGATATCAGATCCGATTTTTCTGTGGATTCTCAGATTGTAGCGATCATGCAGCTGACAGGCATAACCGGATTGAGCGTGATCAACCTTAGTCCGGATACAACCCGGATCTATGTGACACCACACTACGATTTTGATGTGTTATATCCTGTTATTCCCGTTGCTGAAGGTGCACTGCAGAGTGCAGCGTCCATACTGACCAGGATGACAGAAATTATCAACGAAGTCGATTTTGTGAAAATTAGTAAAGAGTCAATTCAGCTCCTGGAGAATATCAATGAAGTTGTTGATAGTGACGTGATAGAGAATATTGAACTAGCGATCCTCAGTAACTCTGCTAATCTCGATACACTCCTGGTTACGTATACAAGACTTGGAGAGAATATCGACAGGCTTGTAGTGACATTGAATACGATGGCGCCTGATATGGCTATTGATGTAAACACTCTGGTCGAAGAACTTCAGGGGCTGTCAGAACCCTTGAAGGTGTTTGTTCAGAAGATGGATGAAATGCTCGTTGAGAGCACAAATATGTTTGATAATCTGTCCGCTTTTCTTGAAGCGCTCAGGAATGATCCTGCGGGATTGCTTATTCGGACAACAGGAGAGGGGGTCTGGCGGTGATACCCAGGCCAGTTAAGTTTCTGATTGTATTTATTCTGCTTGTTTCCACAGCCTGCATTACAGTAAACGTTCCCATTGGTGGAGATCCAACGTCATCTGCCGTTGTATGGACTGTTGATCCTGAAATCCGGGAATCATGGAATGTATCTTCCAATTACATAATTCAGATAAAGGATTTTTCAGCCATACAGGCGCTTCAGAGAGTTGAAATGATCGTGCTGGATGAAGACGGGACTCTTAACAGGGCATCCACCGATGTCTGGAGTACACGTCCTATGGAGCTTCTCCCTGATCTTCTAATGCGGGATATGATTGGAAGTGGTGCGTGGGGGGCGGTTCTCAGAAAGGCGACAATGCTGAGGGAGGACCTGATCGTTGAAGGTTTTGTTCGTGAGTTCGGAGGAAGGATTGTTGATGATGGCTGGGAAGCCGTAATCGATATAGATGTGACCGTTCTTGACGGGTATTCATTCGATCTCGTTTTCCAGAAAAATTACAACTTCCACTGGGTACTCTCTGAACCAAGTTACAGTGAACTTGCTGCAGCCATGTCTGTCCTGGTCGGAATATGGTGTGAAGAGGTAACAGGGGACATCTGGTCATCCATGCTTCCAATACGCTGAGAAGCCCTTTCAACAGGTTTGAACGCAGCATGACATGCGGCTTCGCAGCGTATGACGTTTGCTCACCATCCCTGCAGTTGTATTCCGCCTGTATTGTACTGGAATTTACTGAATAACGGAGGAGTGATGGGACTGTTCAGAAAGAAAAAGGATACAGCAGAAAATGTTGTAGGGGCTCACGCACCCGCGAGTGATGATCTGAACAACTACATCATCGTAATTCTTGACAGCTGCAGATTCGATACGTTCATGGAAGCCGGACCCCGAACGATAATGAAACTTGGCGAGCCAGAGGATAGATATTCATACGTTTCCTGGACAGCTCCTTCGCATTACAATCTTTTAATGGGGCTGATGCCTCACACAAGCCCGAAGCATGTCTTTGCTTCTGAATACTACAAAAAGGATTTCCTTAAATTCAATGAGAGACTCGGGGCTGAAGGAGTAGAATTCAAAAGCCTTGTTCCCCGTCTGTACCTTCCCGACTATTTGAGAAATACTCTTGGTTACATAACAAGAGCGATGGTTTCTCTGCCTGTACTTAACAGTCATACTCCCGTGAACTTCGGATTTGACTCATGGAAACTCATGCCGGATCATAACGATATGGATGCGATGCTTGATGAGATGACATTCTCACCCAACAGGCCGACATTCTACCTTCTTAATGTAGGGGAAACACATTACCCATATGCTCTCCCATCTGAACCGAAGAATGAATGGCCCAGAATAAGTGGAGTTCATGGTGTTTTCAAACATCTGGACGATCATTTAGTTGGAGGAAAACTGATTACAGATAAGGACGCTCCGAAGTTCTTTGATCAGAAACAGCTGGATAAACTGCGGGAGAGACAGGTTGAAACAGTACGCTATCTTGATAAGGTCTTTGAAAGATTATTCGATATTGTGCCGAAAAACACTTACATAACGATAACTTCCGATCACGGGGAACTTTTTGGCGAAGAGGGGTATTTTGGTCATGGCCCCGTTTTTCACGAGAAGGTTTTTCAGGTTCCATTTCTTGAGGGAAAGATCCGCTGATTGTTGAAATTAAAGTGCTTGAAAAGGAGTAAGAATGTCCGACCGTGCGAGAAAACTGAAGTTCAAAACTGAAACAAAAAAGATTCTGGATATTGTTATCAACAGCCTGTATTCACATCCTGACATATTCCTGCGTGAGCTTATTTCAAACTCATCCGATGCCCTGGATAAACTTCGCTTCCTGATGCTGACCTCGCCTGAACTTGCATCTGAAAGAGAGCTCAGGATTGACATTATTCCTGATAAGGACGCGAGAACTCTGACGGTTCGCGATAACGGAACAGGTATGTCCGATGATCAAATGGCTACGGAACTGGGAACAATTGCTCATTCCGGCTCAAGGGGATTTATTGAAGCCATGGAAATGTCTGACGATGAAAAGACACCTGAACTCATAGGGCAGTTCGGAGTAGGATTTTACTCTGCTTTCATGGTTGCGGATAAAGTGGAGGTTCTGTCCCGGAAAAGCGGGAGCGATGAACCGGGGCAGAGATGGTCATCAACAGGTCATGATACATTCAGCCTCAGACAGGAAGACAATATTCCTGAGGGTACCAGCGTCATACTTCATCTGAAGGAGGAGATGGCTGAGTATCTTGACAATTACAGACTGAGGGAACTGGTTCGCAAATACTCCGATTTCATTTCCTATCCGGTCTATATCGAGACAGGAGAAGAGGAAGAGGAAGAAAAGGGGAAACCGGTTAACACCCGGAAACCGATCTGGACGCGCTCCGAGGATGAAGTGAAAGATGAGGAGTACAACGAGTTCTACAATCATCTGAGCTTCGATATCCAGAAACCTCTCTCGCGGCTTGTCTTCCATGCCGAGGGTACCACAGAATTCTACTCTCTGCTATTCCTGCCATCCACCCGGACGATGGAGATGCTGATGCCGGATTACAAAACCGGCATCCGGCTCTATGTGAAAAAGGTAATGATAATGGAAGAAGCGGACGAGCTTCTTCCAAGGTACCTCCGTTTCATCAAAGGTGTTGTCGAATCCGGCGATCTGCCTCTCAATATTTCCAGGGAAACGCTCCAGGAGAATCGAACTGTAAAGATTATCAGAAAAGCACTTACAGCTAAAGTACTCAGCTGGTTCTCGGATATGCTTGAAAATGATCCGGAGCAATATCACAAATTCTTCATGAATTTTGGCGATCTTCTCAAGGAAGGTATCTATTCCGATGTTCAGCACCGTGAAAACCTTGCTGAGCTGCTGATGGTATGGACTTCTAAGAGCGGAGACGAGCAGAAGAGCTTCAGAAGATTTGTGGAAGACCTTCCCGAAGACGTCGACCGTATCTTCTATATAACAGGAAGCGACAGGAAGGAACTGGCGTCCTCTCCTTACCTCGAATCCGTGGGCAAAGCCGATGTCGAGGTTCTACTGTTCGACAGTCCGGTTGATGAGTTCATGCTTCAGTCGCTTGGGGAGTATAAGGGGAAGAAGCTTGTATCTCTTCTCAGGGAAGTTGATATTGAGGATCTGACGGAAGAGGAGAAAGCGGAGAAGAAGAACGCAGAGGAAACCTATGCCGGACTGCTCGAGTACATCAAAGACCAGCTCGGAGACAGGGTGGAAGCCGTTCGTTTCTCACCCAGATTAAAAGACAGTCCCTGTATACTGGTCGGCGATAAGAATGACCCTGGTGAAATGTTCAGACAGATGATGAAAACCATGAATCAGGAAATACCAGAAGCGAAGAAGATTCTTGAACTGAATCCGGCTCATCCCGTGATTTCGATGCTGCAGGAATTGTACGATAAGGAAAGATCAGGTGATAAGCTTAAAAGTTACGTGAACATTCTGTTCGACCTTGGACAGATAATGGCAGGAGGGCGCCCTGGTGACCCGGTAACTTTCGGCAAGCGTATCACCGACCTCCTATCAGGGACGTAGCACACTTCTTCAACTTATGAAATGAAACCGGTGATTCGCTTAAAGTGAATCACCGGCCTTTTTCTCATGGATGCAGCAACTTCGTTGATTTACATCTGTTCCCAATCGACCTTTTCTTCAGAAATCTCCATCAGCCAGATCGTCGAATAGTAATCAGGGTTAATTGAATAAGCCATAATGTCATGTTCATCGATGACGAAATTCCAGAATTGAGCATCATCTCCGATACCCTCTACTTCGGCCACGAAAAGTGAGTTGCCCTGAGAATCGTAAACATCGAATACCGGTGCAAGTTCGGTTCCCCTTCTGACCCATATTCTGCCCAGACCATCGCAGCCTATATCGCTTATCATCCACCTGTACGGTTCCGGGTTGTATTCTATCACAACACCCTCCGCACCTATGTTTCTCAGCCAGGCTTCTATCCAGGCCTTTTCCTCCTGGATTTCCTCAGGTGATTTCTCTACGCGCGGAACATCCTTTTCGATGCGCAGGATATGATTTCCATCTCTGTCGAAAACATTTACGATATAATCATCGGTGGAGTACTGAGAGAGGTATACATTGCCTGACCTGTCGGCGAAGAATTCATGGCTGAAAAGGGTCTCATTGAGTAATCCGGTCAGGTCAGTTGGATCAAACTGGAAATCGGTTTCGTAGTAACGCACAGACGGTTCATTGTCCTCCTCATACCTTCCGATCAGGAATTCCGAAATCAGTTCACCATCGACAACTTCAATAGTGAGTTTCAGCGCGACAAAAGCGTTCGAATCGGCTCCCACCATATTCATCGGCGGGTTGTTGGTAAACTCGGCAGAAAGACCTTCCCATTCCCCGTCAGGCAGGAAATTGTGTATCCCTCCCTGCATGGGGGCGCAGATCGAAACCCTTCCGTCACCGAGAACCGCCATGGCAAACGCCATGGTGATCTCACCCGGACCGTTTCCCTCGCGCGAGATCCTTCTGATGAATTCCCCGACGGGAGAATAAACTTTTACGCAGCAGGCTCCTCTGTCCAGAACGTAGATATTTCCGTCAGGACCATGCGCGAGAGCATCTATCGAGGCGAAGACATAATTGCTGTCCCCAAGTTCGACACCGATTGAATCGGTTATAACTATTGAGACTCTCTCTTCGATTTCCTGTACATGCTCAGAGATCGGTTCTGTTTCACCACCACCGCAGCCGGTCATCACCGCGATCGCAAGTGCCAGCGCTATGCTCATTTTTTTCATCAGTACTGCTTGCTCCTTTCCGAATAACATTATCCTGATACCATAAATTTTCCGTTAAGAGAATTCTATGGCGTCATTTGTATTGAAAATATCTCAATCTTCTAATCTGATGTGAATATACTGTTATTAGTGTTATTCGCGCTAATGTAAGGCGATAAAAGAGTGAATGATAAGTATATAGAGGATGGGTAAGAGTTCGGTTATTCTTCTTTTCTGCCCCTTTGACTTCCGGTAAGTTCGATATGAACCGCATATTCCATCTGAGCGATTACTTCAGCAATTGCTTTTTTGCTGTCCAGATCACCCATACTGAATGTCATACCTCTGAGAGCATCATTTACTTCCCTGAGTCTGCGAGTTACAACGCGGGCCAGAGTGAAGAGAAATAGAAGAGCAGTATCAGGGTTATTGACAAGGAGATTATCGAATTCCTTTTTTCCCATTTTTAGAAGAGAACCATCGCTGATCGCTTTGACCGATGCAGATCTCGGAGTGCTGTCGAGGAAAGACATTTCTCCGAATATCGCTCCTTTGGTGAGAATGGCATGAACGAAGTCCTCGCCGTAAGAATCATCATAAACCTTGAAAGAACCATCTGTTACAATGTACAATTCCTCAGAAGTATCGTTCTTTCTGATAAGTTCTTCTCCAGTCAGGACCTGGACAGTTGTACATGATTGTGCAACTTTCAGTATATCTGTTTCCTCCAGCAGATTTATTCCTGATCTCATAATTATCCTTACTGCTTTGCCATACTATGTAATCATAGATTTTCTTCTTATACGGGAATATCTGGAATACTACGGTTTTGAGCAAGGACGGAATATATTCCAGCCATGATCCGATCCCGGGAGGTTTGATGGATTCACTGCGAAAAACCGTAGTTATTGTGGATGATGAACATGACATCCTTGATCTTGTTTCTCTTCACCTTGAGCGCGCCGGATTCGACGCGAAATGTTTCAGCAATGCATCAGATTTTCTTGATTCACTCGAAGAAACACTGCCTGACCTTGTGATTCTCGATCTGATGCTTCCGGATATGCACGGAACGGAAGTCTGCAGAAGACTCAGATCATCGGACAGAACATCAGCGCTTCCAATCATTATGCTGACGGCTATGGTGGATGAATCGGACAGGGTAACCGGTCTTGAGGTGGGTGCGGACGATTATGTCACAAAACCTTTTTCACCGAGAGAACTGGTTGCGCGGGTAAGGGCTGTTTTGAGAAGAACCTTACTTTCTGAAAAGGATAAAACCGTCATCGACATTGGCGGCAGGATCATCATCGAACCGGAAAGATTCAGAATAAAGGTGGATGGGAAACAGGTGGATCTTACTTCAACTGAATTCAGAATAATTAAAATTCTTGCTGAAGCTAAAGGGAGGATATTTTCCAGAAGACAGCTTCTGGAGACCCTGTGGCATGGAGAGAAGTTTGTCTTTGAACGGACCATTGATGTTCATATCAGACATATCCGCCAGAAGCTTGGTGACGCAGGCAGCATTATAAGGAGCGTTCACGGAATGGGATACAAACTGGAGGAATCCGGGTGAGATCTATCTTTACCAGATCCTTCAGAGGTTTTCTTGTTGTAATAGTTCTCTTAGCCGTGCTTGCTCCGCTGCTGGTTTTCGGAACGATAAGATCAAGATTTACTTCAGCCGCATTCTTGGATCTCAGCAGGACTGCAGAAGCACTTGAAATCACAGTTGCTCATCTTCTCGAGCACGATTCCGCCAGTCTTGATTCACTCACAGATATAATCGGACCCGGTCTGGGTATCAGGATAACAATTATTGCGAGAGACGGAACTGTACTGGCGGATTCGGAAGAACAGCCTGACAGCATGGAGAATCACAGAACCAGACCGGAAGTTATCTGTGCTTTCAACGGAAAGGTTGGCAATACTACCAGATACAGTGAGACTATGGGGCGGGAAATGCTCTACGCTGCGGTCCCTGTGATGGTGAACGATTCGATTCCTGCTGTTATCAGGACGAGTCTTTTCTTCTCAGATCTCCGATCGACTCTCGGTCAGGTTGGTGTTGATATTGCCGTAGTGACTTCCGCTGTTCTTCTCGCAGGCCTCATTGCGGCATGGTTTTTCTCAAGAAGCATTTCCATTCCGATACAGAGCATTGCCGGGGTGACCAGGAGAGTGGAGGAAGGGGATTTTTCCGCGCGGGTCGCTCCCTGCTCGATCAAGGAACTGGATCAGCTCTCGACCGATATCAACGGGATGATTGTGAAAACCATGCAGCTGGTAAATGAGCTTTCAGAACAGAATGCCGCACAGGAAGCGATACTCGGTTCGATGGTTGAGGGTCTTATTGTCATTGACCATTCGCATCAAGTGGTTACTGCTAACCGGAGCTTCATCGAAATGGCCTGCGGTGACAATCTACCTCACTCAAATGATTATCTGGATTACATCTCCGTTCCGGAGTTCAGGGATTTCATCAGTATTGCACTTCATGAAGATATATCCGAGGGTAAAGTAGAGTCCGGCGGTAAGGCTTACACTGTAAGTGTGGCTCCGGTTTCCGGAACCGACAGAAAAGTATTTACAATCAGAGATGTTACCGAGTTAGAGAATCTCATGCGGATAAAACGGGATTTTGCCGCCAACTTATCTCATGAACTGCGTACTCCGCTCACTTCGATAAAGGGATTCTCGGAAACCCTTCTTGAGGAAGCGGATAAAGAATCAAGCAGCCATATCGAGACGATCCTCAGAAACACCGATCGCCTGATCAGGTTAACCGATGATATCCGGACTCTGTCCGAGCTAGAGCACCCCATGCGTACACTGGATTTCAAACCGGTCATGATAGAGGATGTCATTAATGATGTTATGGGCATTTTCAGAAAGCAGGCTGATGAGAAAGGGCTTCTACTGGATGTCGAGATCGGGAAGGAACTGCCTCCGGTCAATGCCGACCGTTATAGTGTAGAGCAGGTTCTGGTGAATCTGCTGGAGAACGCAATAAGGTATACCTCCTCCGGATCCGTCACTGTCAGAACCGACTCTCGCGGGAAGTATGTCACGATAGTTATAGCAGACACCGGTTCCGGAATCTCACAGGAGCACCTTCCCAGACTGTTTGAGAGATTTTACGTTGTTGATCGGGCAAGATCCAGAAACAGGGGAGGAACCGGTCTCGGACTGGCCATAGTAAAACATATCATGACGCTCCACGGGGGTTGGGTAAGGGCCAGCAGTACCTTTGGAGAAGGCAGCATGTTCACAGTCGCGTTTCCAGTTCATCATGATTCCGGTCTTGAATCCTGACCGCAAATTTCGCCAGTCTATCTTAACAGAACCTTAACATTTCATACATTACTGATTAACACTCGTTACTGATTTTCCTGCCATGGTTTTTGAAGTCACATTCCTAAAACACAGAGAAGGGGGTCGTATATGTACGGGTTAAGATACCTGTTTGCACTTCTTGTTATTTCGAGCGTTGTTTTCGCGACCGGTGAGTTTTCCACCGGGGGAGCGGAACTGCTGCAATTCAAAGGCTACGGAATGGGTAGATTCGATATCTACGGCGAAGAGGATGCTGATCCTGATATGGGTTTCAGCGCTATTGCGGATGTAACATGGATTCCAACTCTTAATGACTGGCTGGATGCGAAGATTGAGTTCAAGCTCAAGCCGACCAAATATGATGGAGTAAGCCATGACAAACACATCGTTCTATTCCTTGAAGTAATGACACTCAATGCTCAGGTAACGGATGGATTTGCCATCACCGCCGGGCAGTTCAAAAGGCCGTTCGGTTATAACTACTTCAGATCTGGTTCAAGCATGTTTTTTGCCGACAGGGCGATAATGACAGGCATGAGCGGATTCAGTTCATACGGGAAGCGTGATATCGGTGTCAATCTCGGATTGGATTTCAATCCCGTGGAAATCGACCTTGCCGTTACGAACGGAACCGGTGAAAACAGACCGGAGAACGATTCGCATAAGCAGTTTACCGCGAGATTTCAGGTTGATCCGGTAGACTGGATAACTCTGGGTGCAGCTGTCGGTCTCAGAGCAGGCGGCATTGACACCGATACTACGGATACCTGGAATTCAACAGGTATGGATTTCTTCACTAACGGATCAGTCAGCATGGGTGAGAGTACAGAGATAGACTTCGCCGGTGAATACATGAACCTGGGATATGCCGGAGATGCCGGCGAATCCGCCACCAATGACGGCACCGCAATGTCATTCATGATCGCTCCTGAATTCAGCCTGGATGCAGGAGTTCTGACCTCGATTCAGCCGGCTGTCAGATACGAGACCACCAGTCCCGCTTATCTTGGAGATACCGATCCGGAGGATGATGAAGATGCCATTGATTTCTGCCTTAATTTCCATACAGGCAGTAAGAACACATTCCAGGTGGGTGGACGCAATTTTTCTTTCGAGGATGAAGATACTGAAGGCTACACCGACATGTACATAAACTGGAGAATGAAATTCTAGCTCGCATTTTTCACCAGGCTTCGTTTCTGCAGATTTCTTCAGGAACCACATGCTTCTGGCTGTGCTGGTTTCGAAGCGTCGTAGAGAGCTGTGGATACGAGGCTTGCGAGTGCAGACTCCGCAGACGTACTTTAACAGTACGTCGAGGACCGATGCACGAGTATAACGAAGTAGACACAGCTGTATGCGGCGCTGTAGTAGAAGGCTGGTAAAATATGTGGGCTACACCCGTTCCCTTTCGGGTCAGGCTGCCCGGTCTTACAGACCTCCTCAGGTAAGACCGGGCGGTCGCAATAAAGGTTAACCATATCATAAACAACTGATTGGATAGGTTGAAAAATGCATAAAAAAGTAGTAATGAAGTATGCGCCTATTGCACTGCTTGGTCTTCTGACAGTACTTGGAGCCTGCGGTGCGGATTCGGGCAATGATGCAGCACCTGATGAAACAGTACCTGTTGAAGATAGTTCTCTGTCCGGTGAGCTGAATGTCGTTGGATCAACAACTGTCCAGCCGGTAGCAGAAGTTCTTGCAGAGGCCTTCGAAGCCCTTGAACCAGACGTTATTGTCTTTGTTCAGGGTGGTGGAAGCAGCGTAGGAGTCAGATCTGCCGTAGACGGAACCGCTGATATTGGTATGGCTTCCAGGGAGATAAAGCTGTCCGAGCTGCAGGAGAATCCGGAACTCAGGATCCATACTATTGCCCGTGACGGTATTGCGATTGTCACTGAAATCGGCGTGACTGTTGATAACCTTTCGAAGGAACAGATCAAAGGTATCTTTGCCGGAGAGATAACGAACTGGAATGAAGCAGGAGGAGAAAACCTTGTCATTACAGTAGTTGCGCGTGAAGAAGGATCAGGTACGAGAGCTGCTTTCGAGGAATTAGTCATGGATGATGCTCTCATTACGGGCAACGCGATTCTTCAGCCCTCTAACGGCGCTGTAAGAACCTCCATTTCCGTTATTCCCGGAGCAATCGGATTTCTTTCCTTCGGATATCTGGATGACCAGACAAAACCGCTGGCTGTAGACGGTGTTCTTCCTACAGAGGAATTCGCGGCATCCGGTTCCTATACGATAGTGAGACCGCTTAACATGGTCACAAATGGAAACCCTGAAGGGATTGCTGCTGCATTCCTTGAATTCATAAAGAGTGAAGATGGCCAGGCCATCGTTGCCTCAGAGGGTTACCTGCCGGTGAATTAACTTTCAGAGCTAACCTTGAAATTTGAAAGGAACAAAAATGAATTCGATACTTAAAGTATCATCACTTTGCTTTATGCTTGCCATTATGGGCTTTTCCAGCAGTGCGGGTGCTGTCGACGTGACAGTTGCAGGTTCGACAACTGTTCAACCGCTTGCAGAACTGCTTGCCGAAGGTTATGAGAGTTTCACTGACGGTATCACGATAATCGTTCAGGGCGGCGGGAGCAGTGTAGGAGTCAAATCCGCTGCAGACGGAACCGCTGATATCGGGATGGCTTCCAGAGAAGTGAAGAATTCTGAGTTCGAAGAACATCCCGCTTTGATTGTGCATACAATTGCCCGTGATGGTATCGCTATCGTGATACATCCGGGATCCGGTGTTTCGAGCCTTTCACTGGAACAGGTCAGAGGTATTTTCTCCGGTGAGATCACAAACTGGAACGAGATTGGCGGCGAGAATACACCTGTCATCGTCGTATCCAGGGAAGAGGGGTCGGGAACCAGAGCTGCATTCGAAGATATGGTCATGGATGATGAACTGATCTGTCTGGGAGCAATCCTCCAGCCTTCGAACGGAGCGGTCAGAACCACTGTCAGCATCACACCTTCGAGCATTGCCTACCTGTCGTTCGGTTATATGGACAACTCCGTAGGACCCGTGTCCATCGATGGCGTGGCTCCCACCGTTGCGAATGCCACAGGCGGTTCATACCCCGTTGTAAGACCTCTTAACATGATCACTCTCGGACAGCCTTCCGAAGCTGCAGCCGGCTGGCTGGATTTCATTCTCGGTGAAGATGGCCAGGCCATCGTTGTCTCCGAGGGTTACCTCCCGGTCAACTGAACCAGGGAAAATGAAGGTCGCCGGAAGTGACCGGTAAAAAAAGGCTTGAGTCGGCAGTAAAGTACATTTTCCTGTTCTCTGCCCTGATGTCAATCCTGATTGTTGTGATGATAGGTATCTTCACTTTCAGGGAAGCCATCCCGGCATTCAGAGAGATCGGTATCATTAAGCTCCTGACCGGGACCGTATGGCGTCCCGGGCAGGGCCAGTACGGTATTCTAGCGATGATCGCTGGTTCCGGGCTCGTAACTCTCGGTGCGGTCGTTATTGGTGTTCCGCTGGCTCTTGGCTGCGCGATATTCCTCTCCGAGATAGCTCCGCCGGCGGTGAGATCGTTTGTCAGACCTTCAATTGAACTGCTTGCAGGGATTCCCTCTGTCGTTTACGGGCTTTTCGGAATGGTTGTTATTGTTCCGCTGGTTAGAAACATCGATGTGCCGGGTAATACCGGTTTTGGTCTTCTGTCAGCTTCAATCGTGCTTGCAGTAATGATACTGCCGACCATATCGAGTGTATCTGAATACGCTATAAGGAGCGTCCCAAAACGGTTCAGAGAGGGTTCGCTCGCCATGGGAGCGACGAAGTGGGAAACTATGACAAAGGTTATACTCCCCGGTGCGAGATCCGGAATAATGTCCGCAATTATTCTCGGTCTTGGCCGAGCGCTCGGTGAAACAATCGCCATGATAATGGTGATTGGAAATTCTGTGATAATACCGTTTGCAGCATCCGATAACCCGCTATCCATCTTTCTAAGCAGAGCAAGAACACTGACCGGTAATATCGCTGTTGAAATTAATTACGCTACAGGATTGCATGAAAGCGCTCTCTTTGCGACAGGAGTAGTACTCTTTGCTCTTATCATGATAATGAACAGTTCTGCACGGATGCTGATAGGCCGCAAGAAGTGGGAGAAATAGTGAATCGACTGCGATTAAGAAAACTGCGGCAGACGGGGGCATTTTCTCTGTTATGGTTTACCGGGGCGTTCAGTGTATTGATCATGCTCTTCGTTGTTGGGTATGTGATTATGAAAGGTTTTGCGCACTTGACCCCTGATTTCTTCACCACCCCCCCAAGAGGAGGCCTTTCCGGAGAGGGCGGAATATCATCTACTATAATAGCAACTATCTATCTGGTTATTTGTACTCTTATTGTAGCGACACCTCTGGGTATCGGCGCCGGTGTATTTCTTGTCGAGTACGCTGATCACCTGAAGAGCAGAATTATTAAAAATTTCGTAGCGTTAGCAAGGTTTGGCGTTGAAACTCTGGCTGGAGTGCCTTCAATCATATTCGGTCTGTTCGGTTACGCGCTGTTCGTGACCGCCATGCATTTTGGGTTTTCGATACTCTCCGCAGCGCTTGCAGGTTCATGTCTCGTGATTCCGGTAATTATAAGAACTACCGAGGAAGCTCTGAAGGCCGTTCCGGATTCATACCGTCAGGCTTCGCTTGCGATGGGAGCATCCAGATGGGAAACCATCCGGAAGGTAGTGCTTCCCTCCGCGGTTACCGGTATATCAACCGGACTGATACTGAGTGCCGGAAGGATAGTCAGCGAGACAGCCATCTTCTATGTGACACTTGGAGGAAGCTACCGAACACCCACATCCATAATGTCCAGCGGCAGAACCATGGCGCTTCACGTCTACTACCTTGCTATGGAAACCCGCGCATTTGACAAGGCAATGGCCACCGGAGCTGTCCTTGTTGTTCTTATCATCATTATCAATCTTGTGATCAATGTGATATCCAGGCGGTTATCCGCCAAAACCGGGAGTTAGCGAATGATGACTGAAGCGAGAATGAGAACGGTAGACTACAACCTGTACTACGGGAGCTTCAGGGCTCTTCGTGATGTTACTATCAATATTCCGGTAAACCGGATTACTGCTATCATTGGCCCATCAGGCTGCGGAAAGAGTTCCCTGCTCAGGAGCTTTAACAGAATGAATGAACTAATACCTATTGTAAGAACAACCGGGGAGGTTTTCCTCGACGGTGAGAATATCTTCAACAAGGATGTAGTCGAACTGAGGAAAAAGGTCGGAATGGTGTTTCAGCGTCCCAATCCCTTCCCTAAATCGGTTTATGATAATGTGGCATACGGCCCGAGGATACATGGGATCAGGGATAGGACCAGACTTGCGGAAATAGTTGAATCAAGCCTGAAGTCAGCGGCTCTCTGGGACGAAGTGAAGGATGATCTTGGCAAGTCCGGTCTTGCTCTCTCAGGAGGACAGCAGCAGAGACTCTGCATAGCAAGGGCTCTTGCCATTGAACCGGAAGTTGTTCTTATGGATGAACCTGCTTCTGCTCTGGATCCCGTGGCCACACTGAAGATCGAAGAACTGATGGAGAAACTGAAACAGAAATACACAATAGTGATAGTGACGCACAACATGCAGCAGGCCGCGAGGGTATCTGATTTTACGGCGTTCATGCTTACAGATGAGCAGAGATCAGGTAATATGATCGAGTTCGGTCAGACTACAGACATTTTCACAAATCCGGTAGATTCACGGACTGAGGATTACATTTCCGGAAGGTTCGGCTGAGTTATGGGGACGACAGCACAGATTGAAGAGGAATGACCATGTTAATCAGAGAGACGTATGAAGCTGAAATGGACAGCATCAGGGAAGCGCTGATGCGGCTTTCCCGAATGGCTGAGATTTCAGTTCAGGAATCCGTGCGGATTCTGAAGAACAGGCTTTTTGAAGAGGGGGAAAGGCTGATCCAGGGTGATAAGGTGATTAACAGGAAATGCTTTGAAATCGAGGAAGCCTGTCTGAACATTATTGCTACACAGCAGCCGGTGGCGGGAGATCTTCGTTTTATTTTCGCTGCGATGCAGATAGCAATGGAACTGGAAAGAATCGCTGATTACGCAAAAGGGATTGCGGCTATCAATATAAGAATTTCTCCCGGAAAGCACGTAAAACCCCTGATTGATATACCCAGGATGTCTGAGAAAGCATGCGAAATGCTCCGGAAAGCAATAGACGCTTTTCTCAGCAGGGACATCGTAGCGGTTGAAGAAATCCCACCTATGGATGTTGAAATCGATCTGCTGTACGAACAGGTTTACAGAGAACTCCTGACTCATGTAATACAGAAACCTGAGATAATAAACGATGCAATGATGCTGACGTTTGTCGCTCACAATCTGGAGCGGGTCGGAGACAGAGTGATAAATATCTGCGAGCGTGTTGTATATCTCTGTACGGGTGAAGTGGTTGACCTGGGCTGACGCTCCTGACCGTATATGTCTTTCTGACGTTTGATCACATCAACAGCAAGAGTACTGTCAGTGGGATTTCATTCCATTTTTCCAGTATCGGAAATTCGATTGATTACCTGCAGTGATTCCTGCCTGCGCTCACTGCTGCGCCATGCCTGGATAAGCAACTAATGTGAGCCGGGGGAGATCTGTGTGCGGGGAGCAAAAGCATCC
>JAUVEU010000127.1 GCA_030594645.1 Candidatus Aegiribacteria sp. | reverse complement strand
AATCTAATTGCAGTAGATATTTACATTTCGCGGACGATGACGAAATCCGCCTGGTCTGCCTCCCAGGGTTCATCCTCACCCACGACACTGACTGTGAGGTACAAAACACCTGATTCCAGCTGGTCAGGTATTCCCGAGTGGAAATCGCTGTGAAAACTTCCGCAGACGAATACACAGCTTATTCCTTCTATCGATGATGCCATTACAGCGTCCTTGAGGAGCTGGGCTCTGTACATGTTGACTGGATCCATGGGCATGGATTGCATCTGACCGCTCAGGGCTTCCATTGTAGCGAGGAACTGCTGTCTGTAGAAAACGCTCGTGGAGTCCACAATGATGTTCTCGAAGAACTCAGAACCTTCTGTCTCCCGAAGACCTTCCCAACCTCTTCTTGCAACAGCAGAAGCAAAATGACGGGGGACGTTTGCCGCAATAACATGATAACCGTTCTGAACTGCATACTCCACCATGGGGTGGTAATCCTCAATGTAGTTACTCCAGGGTCTGGCTGATTCAAGGAGCTCATCCAGGCTGAGATCACCTGAGAGGTACACATCAAGCAGCCCCTGCACATCGGTCTCGAACATTTCAAGGGCAAGGCACCGCTCATCGGAAGCAAGGTTTCTCCAGATATAGAGTTCCCATTCGTGAGCGAAAGCATCATCATGCTTCTCCCCGATGAATACTACGGGGACTTCTTGAAGAATATTTATCATATCCATGGAGGATACGGTTTCTTCTCCGTGATGGATTATCCCCTGAGGGAAGGTAAGCATGAGCATTGCAGTAATTAAGAATTCCAAAATCCACTTCCTTTTTATAGAGTAACAAATAATCTTCTGAAAACATGCGCAAACCGGGTTGATCGAACAAGCCTGCACGTCTTCGGTACTCATTCGGCTCAGCGGAATAGAACTGGTTTACTGAATTAAGGCTGCTAGTTCGAATCCCGTTGGGGGTACCGGCCGAGATGCTCAGTATACTTAACTGAAGCATGGTTTTGTTTATGCTTTATCTGCAGCTTTGCAAACAGATTGATTTTGTGCCAGAAGCATGGGGGAGTATAATATACATAACAGAACCACTCCCAAACCTAACTGCGGAAATGGTTCGAAATGGTGTGGCAGGTCATACCTATGTCTGAGATTACTATTCGATTACAGTGAACCGGCGGATCCCACAGTATTTACCTGCAGTAATCTTGCAGAGATATATGCCTGGTGCAAGGTCACTGATTACAATCTCATTGAAGCCGGAGTTCAGAGAGTCATGAATCGACTCGGCAACCAGATGCCCCGATACATCATAAATCAGAACTGAGACCGGAGATTCGTTTGGGATCGATATGCATATCGCCACATCCCCATAACTGGGATTAGCGATATACATCCATGTGTCACTCTCTTCAGGATCCTCTAACCCGAGCTGGTTCCATGTCAGAGTCACATCGGACAACGATGGATTGAGTGAAGGATCTTCTCTGGTAATTGTAGCGAGATACTGCACATAACGATCACCATCCCCGAGGATTCCTTCAAGGCTTCCGGGTGACTCAATTACTTCAGACCAATTCCCCAGCTCCAACCAGGACCATGCAGATCTGACTTGGAATACGATGTTGGTACCTGCTGGTTCATCGGTGACCCAGTCAATCATCTGCCAGTCAGTATCGCTAACGGTGAGAATAGATGATTCAACCCAGCCAGTGTCTGCCGGACCGATTACATCATACCACATGATGCGTGCTTCATCTCCACCAGCACAAATGAAGTCGACATATCCATCCATGTTGATGTCATTGAAACTTGTGAATTCAGCTTCGATTGCCTCCAGTGTGAAAAGCTTGTGGTATACCCATTGCCAGCCCAACGCATCGACGTTCTCAAGGATGCCCAATCCACCAGGGGTATTGGGCTTTTCAAGACTGCCAAACAGGTCTACATCACCATCGCAATCAATGTCTGATGAGTAGAGAGGGTAGAGCATGAAACCATCCAGATCTGGAAGCTCGTGCGGAAGCCAGTCAATTCCAATACCGTCAAGATTCTCCCATATCAGATCGACACCTGCGCCTGAAGACGTGGATGATCTCGATGCTACATCAACATCACCATCACCGTCATAATCACCAGGACAGCACATCATTACATCCTTCAATTCTGTTGATATTGTATGCATTGCCCATGACCACGAACCAAGGTTTTCAAACCAGCAAAGGGTTTCGTCCCACTTGATTGCACAGATGAAATCAGTATCCGAGTCACCATCTATATCACAGATTCTGAGATCCCGAGGATAGTTGACATCAGAAGAGATGACATGCTCCGCCCATTCGTGCCCAATCCCATCAAGGTTTTCCCAGGAAGTAATGATGTTACCGTAGTGTGCGCAACCAAGAATATCGAGATCTCCATCCTGATCAAAGTCATCGCATTCGATACACATTGCAGCGGTGTAATCACCAAGTTTGTATTCCTGCCAGGAGAGACCAGAGCCGTCTAAGTTTTCCCAGTATATGAAGATTGGACCGCATGTTGCGAGAAGATCAATATCTCCATCTTCATCAAGGTCAACAGGGAGAGTCCTCCTGCGTGGTTGAGCAGGTATCGGAAACAGATCATGCATTTGCCACTGTGAACCGACTCCATCAAGATTTTCGAACAGGCGAAACCTTTCAAGAAAAAAGTCATCGCATATCAAATCAATGTCACCGTCCCCATCGAAGTCTGCAGATACAGGAAAACCACCCGTACCAAAGGAATCTGAAACTTGATTGTACTCAAGAGACACGATTGAAGTGGCGAGTTCGAGGATTCCAGGAGTACTGAAATCTACTCCTGAGCCTGCTTTGAAAGCGTTCTCCCACATTTCGATGGGATAAATCTCTCCAGGACCATCAGACCAGTCGGTCTGGGTAGCTGAGTCGGCATGTGTTAATGAAGTAATAGCAATCATGATAACAAAGATAATCAATTTATACATAGCACAAACTCCTTAATAAAAATGTACTTAATGCTTATGCTGATGTCAATACTTTCGACTTAAGTGAGACTATTTATATATATACAGACCTACCAGAGGGTAATGAAACCTCTAGCGTCTTCTCCGCAGATTCCTGAGCCACCTTTCAGTAACGACCTTCCTATCCCAATAGTCACTAAGAGCTTCTATCTCTCGCTTCTTCTTCTCTAGCAGTTTCACCAGACGCAGCCATTGTGTGATCCTGTCCGAGGACACTGCATGCCTTTCCGCAAGCTGCTTCCTGGTGAGTTTATCACGGACCATTTCGTCATGCAGCACCTTAGTATATATCACAGGATTCCGATGTTTCTTGGGTTCAGTTCCTTTTTTGAATATACAGTCACTAGAGTTGTAATCACCATTGACATAACGGGATTGCACATGATAATAGTTGAGCGAAGAGGTTCCCGAAGAATGTGGAGTTTATCATTCAACCGGAGACAAGCATGAACATATTTGAAGAATTCAGACAGATCGTAAAGGCTATTGAAGCAAATAACTTGAAATATGCTTTAGTCGGTGGTGTTGCACTTGCATTTCATGATCAACCCCGATTCACAAGAGATATCGACCTGCTATTGACACCAGACGATATGAATAACTTTGCTGACGCTCTCTCAAAACTTGATTTCATTGTATCTGCAACTCCATGGACTTTTAAGAATATTGATATGACTTTGCACAGATTTATTAAGATTGTGGGGGATGACCATTTACAGTTGGATGTTCTAACAGCGAATAGTGAACGATCTCAACAGATTATTCGGAATGCATTAGATGCGGAATCGGAACATGGAACGGTGCGGGTTGCATCAATCGAAGATCTTATCTGGATGAAACGCAAGAGGAATTCTGATCAGGATCAGGTAGACATTAAAATGCTTGAGAAAGGGAAGAGTGAAACGAATAGATAGAGTGTTTAAGGAGCTCAGTTCTCTCTATGAGTTTAACAAAAAGATATCATTATATAAATTCAATGATTACGGGAATCTCCAGAAAATCAAATCCAGCAAAACTGAGTACAAATCTTCTTCAATTCAAAATTCTGGTCAACACTCTTAGTAGGTGTGATTCCAATCCCATGGAGGAGTCAGGCGAATTCCGTTTTCGGAGTTTCTTTCAGACACAGGGTTGACTGCAAAAAAACTGATCTATAGATTTGTGAAAGTTCGAACTATCACAATATGAACCGGAGATATTATGACCGGGAAAAAAGTATCGGAAAAAACTATCAGAAGGCTCAGTCACTATGCAAGGTGTCTCAGACGGGCCAGAGTTGACGGGATACCGATAGTTACCTCAAAACATCTGTCGGAAAGGTGCGGTATTTCGTCTGCTGCTGTAAGGAAAGACCTTGCAGTTTTCGGGGAATTCGGGAAGCAGGGATCCGGGTACGGTGTGCTGGACCTTCTCGAGAATATCGAAAGAATACTGGGCACCTGTGCGCCTCCAGCTGTGATAGTGATCGGAGCGGGGAACATCGGCAGTGCACTCCTGGAATCGGGACTGGATGGAACCGGCGGATACAGCTACTTAGCCATCTTTGACAATGACCCTGATGTTATCGGTAAGACGATCGCGGGAGTCACCGTTCAGCCGGTTGATGAACTCAGGGAGGTTATCAGCGAACATGGCGATGTTATTGCCATATTAGCAGTCCCTCCGGGTGAAGGGCAGAATGCTGTAAATAATCTGGTAAGTACGGGATGCATTTCCATACTCAGCTTTACACTGGAGCCCCTCGATATTCCCGATGGAGTTGTTCTGCGATACGTTGAGGTGTCCACAGAGCTGGATATACTTACACATTCGATGAAATGCAGGGACCTGCCATGAAACGATTCCCTGCTGTAATGTCTACAGCAGCAGTGCTTCTCTGTATATGGATATTCCTGACTCTCAGTTTCCATCCACACGAGCTGGTGCTCGGGTTTGCTGTAAGCCTGATAATAGCAGTTGCCACTCATGGCGCTTTTACCGGAAACTGGTTCCGGCTCCTCAAGCCCGCCAGGCTGGCTGCAGAGGTTAATTACGTTCTCTATTTTCTGGGTAAGATGTTTATGGCAAACATTGATGTTCTTCTGCGGGTTCTGCGTCCTGTCGTCCCCGTAAAGCCAGGCATTGTTAGAGCCTCGCTCGTGATGAACAGTGAGAGAGCGAGAAGTATAGTTGCAAACTCCATAACACTTACGCCCGGCACACTGACAATTGAAATGACCGGAACTGAAATATTTGTACACTGGATAAGCCTTCCCGATGGCGACATACAT
>JAUVEU010000151.1 GCA_030594645.1 Candidatus Aegiribacteria sp. | reverse complement strand
CGTGGAAAATACTCGCGGAACGCGAGTCATTTTCTGAAAGTGCGGGAATTTCCAAGAATTTTGTGAACTGGCGGAGGGGGTGGGATTCGAACCCACGGACCTCGCATAGGGGGTCAACGGTTTTCGAGACCGTCCCGTTCAACCGCTCCGGCACCCCTCCGCGGAAGATGAATATGCCTTGAAAGCCTTCATTCAGCAAGAGTTTTCCAGAATGGATTTACAGCAGGAACAATATCCTATTATACTACTATGAATATACATTACTGACATTAAGCTATTGCAGGATTATAGTTACCCGGAATTAAGAATTAGTTTCAGGAGGAGAGAAATTGAGTAAGAAAACTATACTTTTGATATTTCTGGTCATGACTGTGATTATGACTTCTTGCCTTTCGCAGGATCAGATACCAGGCTCTGGTCCCCAATTCATCACAGAACTGACAGTGGATACAGGCTTTACCTATGGTGATATGACCGAAGGAGAAACTTCAACATTTACATTGCGCTGGACAGCCGCTGATGATGCGGAGTGGTATGAGGTAAGAATATCACCGAATCCCATAGATGATTCCAACTGGGATGCTGCGGTGCCGATAGCCTCGGTTCCAGCCGGAGACAGCGCCGTTGTGGTCGCGCAGGTTCAGGTTCAACCGGAGGTTTTCGAGAACACATGTATCGGGTGCGGTTTGTGCGTTGACGCATGCCCGCAGGATGCCATGCATCTCATTGGGGGCAAAGCCGTTATCGATCTGGACAGGTGTACGGCATGTGGTGAATGCGTTAGGGTATGTCCCGTAAACGCGATCTCAGACAGCAGATATGGACAGGCTTACTTCTTTGCTGTCAGAGCCATGGGTTATGGAGATGCCCCGTCGGAAGTGGTTGCAGCTTCCGGAAGTTACAGGCTCCGCTACTTTAATGATCCGAGATGGTGCGGTGATTGTGCTTACGAGTGTTTCATCCTTCTTGATTCCTGTGGTCCCGGATGTCCTGTAGATGCTATCTGGTACACACCGGACTGGAACGATCCAGACAGTGATTCAGGACTGGTTCATATTGACTACGATAAATGCATTGACTGCGGTCAATGCTACATCCAATGCCATGAGTACGGAATGTGGTCCATCAAAAGACAGGTGGTTGAGGAGTGAAAAAGCTTATTCCAGTGGTTATTCTGATACTCACTTCTTTAGCTGCCGGTTCGGTTGTCTACTCACAGGATGCAACCGGCGGGCTTATACAGTGGGATCCGGTAGAAGGTGATTACCAGCATCTCGTACTGAGAGGGTCTCAGGCGGAGTATGATGCTGACGATCCTGACTGGGGCGCGGTTTTTGCTACGAGTTATTCCGATTCGGCAGGGGTGTTTCCCTGTTCGGTAATGATTGAAGGGGCATTTATCGTTGAGCCGGGCGGCTGCATATCCTGCCAGCTCTGTATTGGAGCATGCCCGGTAGGTGCGATTACGATGGGAGATGATAATATTGCGATAATAACTCCCGGATTGTGCATAGCCTGCGGACTGTGCGCAAATGCCTGTCCCGTCAATACCATATTCGCTCCATCTTCCAGAACTTATTTTGCCCTGTTCGGTGTTTCTGAAGAAGGCACGGAAATCTTCCTTCAGGGGATTGAACAATGAGCCGAAAAGCACTTGTTCTTACATCGATACTGCTTCTGGTCATTGTATCAATAGCTGTAGCAGAGATTGCCTACAGGGTTGATCGCACAAGGTGTACCGGCTGCGGAGATTGTGAACTCGTATGTCCGGTTGACGCGATAAAGATCATAGATGGCAAATCTTACATAGATCCCCAGACCTGCATAGGATGCGGATTCTGTCAGGGGGTGTGCAGCTATGACGCAATACGCTAAGGTTTTTGTAATTCTAGCTGCTGTTCTGGTGCTTGTATCTGCATGCAAGGGACCGGTCGAAAGCACCCAGCTGATAGTAGATACCGATGCTTGTACCGGCTGCGGGGAATGTGTTGAAGTCTGTCCCTACGGAGCCATAGAAGTAATTGACGGTGATGCCGTGATTGATCCTTCCCTCTGCCACTTCTGCTACAGATGTGTTGAGCAGTGTCCGGAAGGAGCGATATACTGATGATTTTGAAAATGATACCATTGCTTTTTCTGCTTCCGGCTCTTGTATTCGCGGTTACTCTTGATGGATGGATGGATGTTCAGACGGGCGGCGACAGTCTCTCGCCTGAACCAGGCAGACTCGAACTTGGTGGAATGCTCGGTACTGAGAACTGGACCCTCATCCTTGAGGAACAGTATTCTCACGAGGACAGCTCCGGTATTGTGCCAAGAATACTGAATACCTATAGCCAGACTGACATTGATTTAATAGTGAACGCGGGACCTGTTACCATAAATCCTGATCTATGCTGGACTGTTGATCTTGGCGATAAGCCGGAACTGGTTCTTCCGGTGCAGGCCGGTGTGGCATACAGAGAAGGTTTTATAAGACCGGGACTCTCCCTTGCGGCGGATATTTCAGAAGGCTTTCATCTGTTTGCCAGGGGTTTGTACTGGAA
>JAUVEU010000101.1 GCA_030594645.1 Candidatus Aegiribacteria sp. | reverse complement strand
GCTCGGTCAGGGAACGGAGAGTACTCCGGCAGGTATCATCAGAAAAGTGTCTCCCTGATTACAGAACCCGCCAGCATATATGACCGGCTAACCTGTGAATTTACTCCCTTCCCTGTATCTATCTGAAAACCGTCAGCATTTCTGAAGCGACAAATTCACCTGATATCATCCGGATTACATATATGCCGGGAGGAAGATCGGGGATAGAAACATCATACTGGCCGGGCTGGTAAATTTCTTCGGTGAGTATAAAAATGAGTCTGCCCGAAACATCAAAGGCTTCTATACGCACAGAGGCTGCTTCCGGAACGGAGAAAAACAGTTTTCCCCCGCAGCAGGTCGGGTTCGGTGAAGAAAGAGCAAAACCACGGAGTTCCTGTTCCGAAAGCCCGAGAGTTGTCCATTCGCCTACGACCTGGTGGAGTGTCGGCGTGATCCTCGAATCATCTGTTTCCATAACGAGCCGGTACTGGAAATATTGTGCGCTGTCGGGCAGCAAATCCTCGAGATTGAAAGGCGTGTAGAAAATTTCGGACCAAAATCCAAGGAAATCGGGATTGTCGGATGCCCGAACCATGAATCCGAGGGATGTTCCAGCGGGTAGTTCTGCATCCCAGGTGAACCAGTTCCATTGTGGAATATATCCAACGTCCAGAATACTGGAGGTAATCTGACCTTCAGGCACGTATTCATGAAAATCGATCCATCTGATGCCTGCTAAATAATTAAAATAATGTCCAAGGAAAACATCATCTTTATTATCACCGCTTATATCTGCGGTGATAGCGTAAGTCGAATTCACACATTCTGAATTGTGGGATTGCCACGGTTCGCCCATCGTTCCAGGATTTTCAAGCCAGAAACCGAATTCTTGCTTCCCCGAAAACACATCCGGATCACCGTCCAGATCCACATCGGGCAGCGCAATGCTTACATTTTTTATCAGTGTACTGAGTATCTGCGATTCCCATATGTCTCCACTGTTCCAGAACAGGGTTAGACACTTGTCTAGTGTTGCCAGGCATTCCATCGGGGGTGATCCGTTGAGCTCGCTCATGTAGATGTACTTGATATTGCCAGTAGCTGCTCCCAGGGGATCCCTCTCCCATGTGAGACCGGTGTCCTGATTCACGTAAATCAGGATAGAATCGTTTTTGCATGAGATCAGATCTGTGTCGCCGTCGCCATCGATATCTCCCGCGCACATCATCTCGGAAATTGCTGCCGATGGGGAGACCTCCCAGCAGGTCCATACACCGGACCTGCCCGGATTTTCAAGCCATACAATGCCATGCTGATAAACGCTCAGACCGATATCCGTGTTGAAATCGCAGTTGAAATCTCCGAGAACAAAACCCTTGCCGTTTCCGGAAAAGATCTGGATCGTATCCGGAACCCAGTTTGAGTTACCCTGGTTCCAGCACATTATGGCAGTACATCCTTTTATGCCGGCTATGTCCGGATCACCATCTCCATCGAAATCCGATACTGCATAGTTATAGAAGTATGGTATACTCAGAGTGTCCGATTCCCATTCCAATCCATAATCCAGGTTGAACAGCAATATGAATAAGCTATTAGTTTTTATAAGAACATCGATATCTCCATCACAGTCGAAATCAGCTGCCGCCGCGGATCTTGACCAGATGGAATCAACCAGATGGACTTCACTGCAGTACCCAAGTATCAGGTCTCCAGGATAATTGATCCAATCTACATTCTCTGCCCCCCAGAAACGGTTTCCCCATTCGATAACCGGCCCCTGTAATCCCGGGCCTCCGGACCAGTCGGTCTGGATCGATGTTCCCGAAGATACCGAACCGGAAACTATCATCAGTAGAATAATTATTCTAAGGCTCATGGTTTTCCCCGTCCCAGCACAACTGCCCTGCGGATGTACTGAATCCCGTCGGCTTCTATCTTCAACAGGTAGATCCCTGGGGTATAGTCGGATGTATCAACCACAAGAGAACCTGTCAGGGGTTCATCGAACCTGTCTCTCAGAACAAGCCGCCCGGAAATGTCGTAGATGCTCATTGTCCAGCAAAGGCTCTCGAGTGTAAGCGGCAGGCTGAATGATGAGATACATGGGTTGGGTGACGGTCGGCCTACATGAACGGGAACGGTTGAGCCTTCCAGACCAAGGTTAAGGGAATATCCATCTACAGAAACGTCATCTATATAGAAACCGCTGATATTGTCACCTTCATAATCCGTATAGAACCAGAATTCGATCCTGGTAAGTGAACCATATTCCTGGTCTGAAAGATCATACGTTCTCGGCAGCCACTGCATATTACCCTTGCCATCCAGGGTTTGTGCTACTCCGAGCAGACCGCCGGCTCCGATAAAATCGAGTGTATCCACTATCAGGGCATCCATGTTGTTTACCACGACATAGAGACCGTCGTAGCCGTAGAGATCGAGGGCAAAGCATGACCAGAAGGTAAGTTCCGCTTCAGGAGCAATGTAGAAGGTCGGACTGACAAGGCCGCAGTTCATGCCGTTCTGGTAGGTTCCGGAAGATTCATCTCCGCAGTACCACCCGCTGGATCCGGAATGCGGGTTCAATGTGGTGATGTGCCACAGATCATTCGTTCCCGAATGGGTCCATCCGTTCGGACCGGATTCAAAATCATCCGAGATTCCGAAGTCGCCCACGACCATGATCATAGAATCCTGGCTGTTCCAGAGGGGGTCGGCCGAGATGTCAAACATCAGTTCCACGAAGGTAATTGTCGGCGCGTCGTTTGAAAGGCTGCCTGAGAAAACAAGTTCTCCTGTTCCGTCCGCCGGTATTGAGGATGTGTAGCTGCTGTCACTGCTCCATGTCAGCCAGTTGAAGGAATCGGAAACGAGTACTGAAACATTCTGAGCATCCAGCAGCCCTATGTTGGCTATATCCACAAGCAGATCGAATGACTCGCCTGCCTCAGCGTATCCGTTTCCGTTGCCTCCCGAACCGTCGTCGATCGAATACGTGGAGAAATAGAGTCCAGGCGCGTATACGAGAAGAGGCAGATCGTAGCTCCACGTTCCCTGATCGCACTGTATCTGGATGTCAAGGTGAACCGTCTCTCCGGTACAGGCCGTCCCCTCAACGATTATTTCCAGAGAATCATTCCCCTGACCGCTCTCGCCGGGAGATAGCGTCACGTAGGATATGGATGCCTGTGTGAGCTGAGCTGGTCCGGAAACAAGCTGGGCTGTGAGTTCAATACCCGTAAGGCTCTCGGTCCCCTGATTCAGGAGAGTCAGAACCACATCTGCCTGAACACCCGGGGCGAGATGCCCGTAATCTGATGTGTCTTCTATGAGTACATTAGATAAAACAATTGATGATCCTGTTCCCTCAGGTACTGTCTGTGTGGTTCTTCTCACACCTGTGCCCGTTACGGTTACAGTAATGTCACCGGCTGGGGGTGAATCCAGATCTACAATCGCATAACCTGATTCATCGAGAGCAACCACATGATAGTTGCCGAAATCGCTGTCATGAATACATACCAGAAGTTCTTCCGGAACTTCTCCTAGAACATCGACAAACACGGGGATACACATTGTTGCAGGTGTTACAATTTCCGGAAGCTGAACCACCGGAACAACAGGCACACCCCTGAATGTTCTCAGGGCTGGATCACCAAGGAGATTGACCATGTACTGAAGGCATCTGTAGCAGTTTTCCTGGTGGCTGAAAGGAACATAGCCGGTCTTAACAATACCCACGAGTTCGCCAAGTGGCGCTGACGGCATCTCGAACAGCAGTTTCCAGAGATCGATGTCGAACCTGTCCGAATATCCGTACAGTGGATTACCCGGAGAACCCCATCCGTAGCTCGAGTTGCCTATATAGGAGACTCCGCAGCCGACAGGATTGTTCAGAAAATGCTCTGCAACTGTATCAAAATCGTATGCGCTTGTCCAGCATCCGTTTGCGTACATCATGCCAAAGAACATGCCATCGGAATCTATCGGGTCTACATCATCAGGACCAAGTATTCCGACACCGGTTATCCATCCATGGTCGGTAAAATTCACATAGCCCGTACCTGTATTGAGAGCTGATACAACCGTTTCCAGTGTGTAGGTTCCCTGTGACTGGTAGCATTTCGTGTTTTCAAAGGAATCGGGAATCCATTGTTCATCGATGTACTCCTTGCACACACTTCCATCCGTATACGGGTTGTTCCACATTATCGCTGCCGCAAGGAGACTGCGCTCAAGGTGGGCGGTGGCACCGCCTGATTCATATGCTATTGTCTTATTGACGAATGTCCAGGCTTCTTCGAGGTCTTCAGCCGGTGCTCGCCCGACCCAGATATCGGGATAGAGATCAACGTCGTCTTCAAGCTCACCCCACGTGTCATCACCATCAAGATTCCATGTTCCGTCAAGATCAGAAAAGTACAGGTCGCAGGGAAGGCTGTCGTCCCGTCCGCCTCCAGTATCGTATGTCATTGCATACGCATACCTGCATGGAATGAAGTCGGTATCACCTCCAAGAAGCAGGTAATCCAGTCCGTTCGAGGAGTAGGTGTCTATCACGTAATTCCTGATTCGTTCCATGTTATCGCATCCAGGCCAGGTATAAACCACGTCAGTGGTGACCACTTCCGTAAGGATGCCACCCTCTGTCCGCCACAGAGCAAGAGTGTCAAATGGTTCACGGATGGACTCATCTGTGATTATCAGCATTTGTTCCCAGTCTGTCTGACGGGGTGCTGATAAATTCCTTTGTCCTGGAACCGTCGTTATCCGGATATCCAGATCAACAAGCCGCTGTACCGTTCCTCTGACCGGGTTGTATCTGAGAGGAGATACAATCAGCTCCGCGCAGGGAACGCCGTTTCTGTATCCGGTACCGGTCAGTTCCGCAGGCGATGCCGGCCAGAACGAATCCTGTTCGTATACCTCATCATTTCTCGGTGAATCTGTAAGGGGTGTGGTTGCCGAAAGTATAGTGGGAGGAGGGAGGGGACGGAGGTTCCAGGTTCCGGGAACATCTGTCCATGAGGCACGAACGATCTCCACGGATGACGCAATCTCACCGCGCTGCAGTGTGACCCATGCCGGGTGGATAGGAAGATCGGGAAAACCCGGTATCCAGCCGATCATGCAGTCAGGGATGCCTGCAAAGCATTCACCGGTTTCCGTGTAATGAAATTCAGGTACTTCGACGGGCAGTTCCAGTGTTGCCGTGTGGAGCCACCCACTGAGTACAAGCGCCAGGAAACATTCTGAAAAAGCCATATTAGTATCCTTCCTTCATGCGGGTCTTATAGCAGAAATATCAGGTCAACAAACCTCCCGGTAAATTCCATTTAAATACACTTTTAGTATAATGTGCCGCAGCATAGCTATTGCGTCAATAGCTTTCCTGATATCCTTGACTTAAAGTTCCTGATATCGGTCAGGACTTCTTTCTCCCCAGCATTTTGTCAATAGCTCCGGTTAATACGGAGATGATTACAGCTGCAAGCACCGCCCACCAGTAACTGGCCATATAAAATCCGCCTACCCAGTTATTCGCGATTATCAGCACCAGAGCACTGATAAGAAATCGTGACAATCCCAGGGTCAGCAGATAAACAGGGCATGTCATCAGATTAAGCAGCGGGGCAAGAATGAAATTCAGCAGGCCAATTATCGCGGCAGCCCAGACAATGGACCAGAAACCTGCAAACTCCATATTAGGACCGAGAATCAAAGCTGTCAGCCAGAGCGCGAGTCCAGTAACCAGCCATGCACCAATAAGTTTTTTCATACTTTCTCCTTTACATAAAATACATCATAGTATATAAAAGTTAATGAGGGTAGCTATCTTTCTTAAAAACCTGTTACCCGGAAAGTGATACTAGCCTGACTATATGCTTGAATATTGCAGTGTGTAACTCTATTCCCCTGCCATCATCGGAGTAAACGCAAAAATCACCGGTGTTGACTCATTCTTCATTGATAAGTACACTATTCTGTCAGTAATTAAAATCAATTCTTAATCGGAGGTTGAAAAATGAGATCAGCGCTTCTATTCATCCTGGTTCTTACAGCAATCAGCTTTGCTGACATGGGAGATGTCATCAGTACTATCCCCGCACCAGGCGGAAACCCTGACGGACTTACCTGGATAGACGGGAATCTGTGGATCACAAGTGATGATGATTTTATCATCTATGAAATCGACCCTTCAAATGGAGACGTTCTTTCTTCTATTCCAAGACACGGCAACGACTACCTAACAGGGCTTTCATACGATGGCGATCAGCTGATATCCTGCTGTCACCCGATGATATATTTCCGTGATCTTCCATCAGGAACCGCTACCGATTCAATCCTGGGTCCGGATGCAACCTGTAACGAAGGGCTTGCCTGGGACGGATCTTCCATCTGGAGTACGAACTGGAGTGGTAATTTTGTTTACGAACTTGATCCTGTCACCGGATATGAAATCAGTTCTTACTACCCCATGAACGGTGGCATCGGTTACGAAGGCCTTACGGGTCTTGCCTGGGACGGGTTCTATCTCTGGGTGAGCGATCAGGATTCTGATATGATTTTCGCAAACATCCCTGGTGATCCCTACCCATGGAAGATGTTCCCTGCGCCGTGCGATGTGGTACAGGATCTCGCCTGGGACGGTGAGTACCTCTGGACCACCAATTACACCGCTGACTCTCCCATGATTTATCAAATTGATCCGGGCCCGCCATTGGCACTTACTCCTGCAACATGGGGAAGCATAAAAACGGAATTTTAAGACATTTAATATAGAGGCGGGTTCCTTCAGATGCTATTATCTGACAGATTCCGTCTCGCCTGCTGCATAGGCATAGAATAAACCAATTGAAGGGAGCGGCAGTAATCCATGAACAAAATTATTGTTCCTGCAATACTTCTGCTGATTGTATGCGTCTCATTATCAGATGATCCGAATGGATCCATTGAATATATCGGAGAAATCAGAGTGCTGAACCTCTGGGGCAGCTGGGCAGATATGGGATATGCTCATGGCTATCTGCTCGGGCCCGACATCAAAGAAGTCTTCGAGAACTACTTTCTGGAACTGGTAGGAGGACCCACTAATTTCGAAATTATCAGAGGTTACTTTCTGGCCTATTTTGATATTCCTTCCGAGTTCCAGGAATACACGCAAAGCATGATTACAGGAGCTTCAGATACTATCAGCATCTACTCTGATTCTCTTGGTAGATATATCGACTACATCGATATCTGTGTAGTATCCGCCACACCTGATCTTTCCGCTTTAGCGAAAGTTAAGTCATTCATGTGCACAAGTGTCAGTTCATGGGGAGATGCGACAGAAGACGATCCCGAACTTGATGAATCACCTGCTGTGTCACGCAACCTTGATTACTACATAGACACCGACGGCTCAATTCTGGATAACAATATTCTGTTCACTTTTGACCCGGACTCGGGCCAGGATTGGATTGCGATAGGCTTCCCGGGCTTCTCGGGCTGCCTGTCCGGAATGAACGAATCCGGCATAAGCGCATGCCTGAACATGGGTAACAATCAAGGAACCAGTCAGTATACCACGCCATTCGTTCCAATCTGCATGGCACAGGCTATAGGGCTTTCGGATCAGGACTTCAACAACAGCGGCGCATGTGACGTCGAAGATATGCAGGATGCTCTTACGGAATGGAACAGATGTAATTCATACGATATCCATGTTGTCTCTGACAGATCTCTTGCCGGTGAAGATTCGGCATCGGTTGTTGTTGAAGTAAACAACCATCTCGGTTACGCTTTCAGATACTCGGCGGATGAACCGGATATTGCTCCGTGCAGCATGATACTCACAAACCATCATAGAGTACTTTACGATCCGGTTACCTGCACCAGATACGCTAACCTCCTAGATTCACTAACAACAAACCCCGATGTAACACTCAATAGATTATGGAACTTCATGGGAGCGGTTGGATACCCGTCAATACCCGGTATCGGAGGGACAATTCAATCCATGATCTTCATGCCTGAGCAACTGAAGATAGGACTTGCCTTCGCAACGATTTCCTCTCCTCCATACGAACAGATTCCGGAATGGATAGAGTGGGATGATCTTTTCCCAAATCATGATCCTTATGGAATTGAGGGTGATGTCTTAACAGATCTACCAATCAGAATAGGACCAAATCCCTCAACCGGATATATCTCAGTATCATATACAGGAGTACTGGAAAGCATTTCAACTTACGATATAACAGGCAGAAAGCTGGATGTTACTTTCACTGAGCAATCGGAAGGTTCTGTCAGTGCAGATCTTTCCGCTTTGCCTGAAGGTATCTATATGATTAACATCAGAATTGAGGATTCCTGCTTTTCAGAAGATATCGTTATTGTAAGATAACCGAACTCCCTTCTTGACAAAGAAGGGCTCCGGTTTCTATAATCTCGCTCTGCTGGCGGGTCGTCCAA
>JAUVEU010000080.1 GCA_030594645.1 Candidatus Aegiribacteria sp. | reverse complement strand
ATGACGACCATGATTGACCTGATCATAAATCAAAGGCCATAGTTTATTTTCGTAATTTTCCATTTTTCTCGTTTCTCGACACCTAACAATGATTATGTAGAGTCTTCATTTCTTTTCAAGCATTTTCCATCTAACAATATTAATTCAGGTAATGAGCTGTCAATACTCATAATAGTGACTGGATTTGACAAGAGAAGTGAACATATGTACACTAATGCAGGTAAAAACCGTGGATATGTAGAGTCCACATATCAAGGAGGTTCAATAATTATGAAGTACGATATGAATGAATACAGAGATAAGCTATCATCGCTTAACTTGGTACAGGAAAATCATATACTAACATAATCGGTTGAGCGAATACTTTCTTTTATTGAAAACCGAATCATGCCGAAAATGCTGCTAATGATGAAACATTCGGGCAGACAGCTACTTTTTCCGGAATATCTCCGGCTTTGAGAGAATTACTGAGTGATAGCGATGGATAAATCAATTGTCATATGGTTTCTATTTTAAGTAATGGTAAAGAACCCTGAAGTCTATGATTTGCTTTGTAGTAATATTTCTGTTTTGATGTGTTGAATAAGACTTTTCATCCTTTAGTAGAATGAAAATCATTCCAGAATATGATGGTATCAAATTGGAGATGTAATCATCAAACTTCATTAACATTCCAGCTGAACGACAACCGGATACTAACCTGAAAAGTGGAAGACAGGAATTGTAACTGTCTATAAGAAACTGAGGATATTTGTTGGATTGTTCTATTTGCATGGCATCTACAATTCCCGCGAGCAATTTTAAATGTGGATTAAGAAACCTTCTCGAAATAACTTTGAAAGCTCCCGGGAGAATGAAACTGAAACTATCCGTATCGAAACAGTGAATATGAGAATGAGGTATGTTCTCTCTGATATTATTTTCGATAAACTCCTTTGGTTCATGCGGAACCGTAATTATAACTGCTTTACTGCAGACTCTTATCAGCTCATTTGTTGCTTTTTGTAAATCAGGCACATGTTCTAGTGTTTCATTGCATAAGACTATATCGAACTCATTGTCATCGTAAGGAAGTTGATGAACATCTACCGGTTCACCATCAACATCAAAGATCTCTTTTGCCCTGTTGCACGCTTCCCCGGACAGGTCTGCACTTCGAACACTTATATTGAATATTGATCGGGCTAGAGCTGCCTTATATCCCTCAGCGCCACCGACATCCAGTAAGGAATTGAATTTCAAATGGGAAAGTGCTTTCATAATTTGATAAGTGATGATATATCTGGTAATTGTACCGGGTTCGCTGTGGCCTTTTCTGAAGCCATAGATTGGTTGATGAGCATGGTAAATACCCTTTTCATCAGTCATTCTGAATCGTTGGTCCAGCCAGAGTTTCATATCATGTGTGTAACTATCCATAGGAATTATCCTCTATTATTCCGGGATTTCTCCAGCCTTTTTCAAAGCATATTTAGCCATTATCGGTCCTATGATCTCAAAGATTATGCAGGTAGCTGTTACTGTTGTGATTACGGCAATACCGATTTCTGACGCATGAGTTCCCATCTGAGAAAATTGCTGAGCAACCGCGATGGAAAGACCAATTGCTACACCGGCCTGAGATAGAATGCCTATTCCAAGATATTTTCTGATATTGGATGGAGCCTTACCAATCCGCGCCCCAAATCCTGCTCCAAGAATCTTTCCTGCTGATCTTGTGATTATGTAGACCAGCCCAAGAAGACCCAGAGAAGGCAGAGAGCCAAGGTTCAGATGTGCACCCGCTATAAAGAAAAACAATATGAAGATGAGAGGCATCAGTGGACGTAAACGGTTTGCGACAACACCGGATTCACTTCTGGATGTGTTTGAAAGCACAAAACCCATTGCCATCGGCGTGAGAATGGGAGAAAAGCCATATGTGAGGGCAAGTCCTACGGAAACACATACGAATCCGAAAGTCAGAGCTGGAATATTATCATGTGAGCGGATAAGTCTGATCAGTCTGGTGTACACAATACCGAGAATAAGGCCTGTGGCAATACTGATCACAATTTCGAAAGCCGGTTTACCTACAGATGAGATTACATTCGTAGATCCGCCTGTTTCAGAGCTGAGAAGTGATTTACTCAGAGCAGACGCGAATCCGAAAATAAGGACAGCTATCCCATCGTCAAAACCGACTACTGCATATAGAGCCTGAGTAAGATTACCTTTTGCCTTGTACTCCTGGATAACTGCAACCGTTCCTGCTGGAGCAGTTGCCGGAGCCATAGCGCCGAAAATAAGTGCCATAGGCCAGTCTCCACCGGAAATGAGCAATACACCAGAAGTTACCAGAATGAATGTAAAGAGGGTTTCACAGAGGAGAATTGCTGTAAGGCTGTTGCCAAGTCGTTTGAGCACACTGAGATTCAATTCAGAACCAATACTGAATGCCACGAATCCCAATGCGATGTCAGGTATAAATGAAAGATGTTCGAGTATTTCCACATTGAATATTTTCAGAAGAGAGACACCCAATATGGCACCTGCAAGCATGAAACCGATCAGAGATGGTAATCCGATTTTTCGGGTTAATTTGCCGGCATATAGTCCAGTGAGAATCGCAATTCCAACAAGACCGATGATAGAAACTGCCATTTCAGCTTCCCAGTGAACCGTGAACAGATTGCAGATCGGAAACAGTTATCATGATATCGGTTCTTTCCGAGAGCGGTCCGCATATGAATTCGATATTTCTAATTGTTGCGTTAACGAGTTCATTTCTGATTACGGATATAATAATTCTATTAAAATGCTGCATATCTGTATTCCAGAAACCTGCGTAGAATGGGATATTCATCAGATATCTTGTTGATTCATCCGCATCCATAATCATGGAAGAGGTTGTTTCAGCTGTCGCAAAAATCTGTAGAAGCTCATCAAAAACGCTTTCATCCTGCACAAAAATGTGAAGAAGTTTTTTCCCAGGTGCAATTGACCTGTCTGTATCCGGGGAAGCTGTACCAGAGAGGATTTTACATGCGATTTCAGGAGTATCAGCGTTTCGAATATTACTTCTCAGTTCGTTATTCCGAAAGACCTGAGCGAGAGTGGAGAGCAATTGAAGGTGTGTTCGGGGCTGTTCTTCAGGACCAATTACGAATGGGATAAGATCAACCTTTTCATTATCAGAAGCATTGAAATCGATTCCATTGGATAGAACGACAAGTCCGGCGACAAATCCGGACATATCAGGTATTCTGCAGTGCGGTATTGCTACTCCGTGACCGCATGCTGTTGAAGACAATTTCTCCCGCTGAGAAAGAGCATTGTAGATTGTTTCCTTACTGATATTCCTCAGAGGTTCAGCTGATGATGCGAGTGATGCTATTTCGCGGAGAAGCTGTTCACTGGAATCAGGCTTCAGGTCTAAAGAAACCGAGCCTGGCTCAATTATATCGGATAGTTTCATTACAGGCCTCCAGTGTTTACATGCATTGAACTTGATTCATGCTTACTATGTCAATTAAGATTTGATCAGCCCTGGAATGGCAAGCAGTTCATCGAATTTTTCAATTGTTCTGACAAGTCCCGGATTGATGAAATCCTCCCGTTCCGCTGCCCACGTTCGATCTCTGATTATGTGAACAGCCTGAATTCCAAGCGAAAGAGCCGGATTTATGTCCGATCTCGGACTGTTTCCAACCAGTATACATTTGTCCGAAGGGATGTTGAAACGGGTAACAAGATCCTCCAGATTGGCTACAGTTTTCTCAGGTACGATTATCAGGTCATCCACAAGCTTTGCAAGATCTGATTTCATGAATTTGGCATATTGATGTTCCTGTTCGCCCATTGTGTAAATAACTGTAGTGACAGGGAGTGATTCAATAACCATGAGAGTTTCCATTACTCCAGGCATTAATATCACTGGATGTTCAAGAAGGGTGGTTTTAATATCTCGAAGGGCAGTGGATGCCCACAACGGTGGTTCATGAATGAGTTCGAGCATTATCTGCCGTAAAGTATCAATGTATGGCCGTGCGCCATAACCTGTTGCTGACAATCTCTCAACATCTCTCGTATGAACCATATGACGGATATTTTCTCTTTCAAATCCCAGAGTGTACATAAGTTCAAGGAAATCATGCTCGGTTCTTTCAAAGAAGAGAGCGCTCTCCCAGAGCGTGTCATCCGCGTCAAGGATTAGTAGTGTCTTACAGTTCATGAATACAATCTTTCCAGTTTGCTCAAGTATCACAATAACTTGCTTTGAATATACCACAATTCCATATGGAGATGAGAAATCAGCAATTGTTTCAGAGAGTAGAAAGGTTTACGCAAAAGAAAAATGAGATTCAAGTGCTTTCACAAGGCAGCTTAGACAAAAACGTCAGAGTAATAAAGAAAAGTCATTTCACTTGTTTCCGGATAGCGAGTTAACATAGAATTTCAATAATGTGATTATTTCTTGAAATGCTGTTCTATGTAAACGCCTTATTACGGTAAATGATAGTAATATCATTCATATGCGGAGATATCGTGTTTAGAATTCTTGTTAGAAGAATTTGCCTGGAAATGGTATATCGTGCGAACATCATTGCGTAAACAAAGTTCAGATGAAAAGAATAAAGGTGTTATGGAAGAGTAAATTATTGTGTTATTACAGGTTGACCATAAGGAAGGTTTTTTGCAGAGTATCACATATCAATAAGAATGCGACGGGCAGATTACCGAGATATTTTTCAGAGGAGATGATAATGTGATATTTGATATTTGTTGCTGCAGGTTGTAGTAATTACTCTTAATTCAAAAGGAGAAATGCATGAAAAAGCAAATCTCGGTCAAAGGTGCTTTCTTTTCAATAATAATATCAATGATCATTGCAGGGTGCGGCGAGCAGGCTGAACAGGTTCAGACTGATACAGATCCCGATATACAGGAGCAGGTAGTTGATCTTTCAATAGCAGTACCTCTTCTCAGGGTTGGTCATTGCATGCATGATCACCATTCAGCTGTATTTGTGTCTGCTCTTCGGGGTGAACGGATGAACGCAATTTATGGTATTTACCTTGAGCCGCTCGGAGAAAGCTTCTACGCACTCGTAGAGAACGGGCAGAAAGTGGCTGAAATCGAATTTGTGCAGTCACAGGGTGCTATTAATGTTCCGAACAACATGATCGCAGGGCTGTTCGACATAGGTTTCGGGGGTGTAATTCCTTTTGCCGCAAGTGCTGATCAGGGAAGCGGTATAAAAATAGTCAGTCCTCTTCACAGCAGAGGAGATATGCTTGTAGTTTCTATTGATAACGATGCAGTGAACGACTGGGACAGCTTTATCGGCTGGGTGAATGAAAGCGAAGAACCGCTGATCATAGGATTCAAAAGTCCTAAGGCTGTTGCTCTTCTGATATTTGAATCAGCGCTTACTGAGGCAGGAATACCATGGAGTATGCAGGGAAATCCCGAACCCGGATCGAAAATCCTTCTTTTCAACGCACAGGGAGAACCCAATCTGAATCCATCACTTCAGAATGAAAGTATTGATGCGTATGTATCGAATAATCCCTCCTGTGCTTTGGCTGAGTATAACGGAATAGGAAAATGCGTTGCAGAGCTTTCAGATCTTCCACCTGGCGATTTCCGCAATCATCCATGTTGTGCGATTGCGGCAACAGCAACGGCAATTGTTGAGAAACCTGTGGAAATATCTGCGTCTCTAAGACTGTTCGCGGCGGCAACAGACTATATCAATAATAATCCTGAGGATGCAGCTGCCGCAGCTGCTGAGTGGATAGGCAACCCGGTTGAAGTGGAAGAAGTTTCAATGGCAACCAGCGGATACAGCATGGAAGTTTCTCAGGACTGGCTCGATAATATGGTTGCTATACTTGACAATATGAGAAATCTGAGTGCATTCACCGGTCCTCTTGCTGAGAAGGATGATGAGGCGGATGCCTGCTTCCTTTACGATTTCTCCCTTATACCGGAGAATCTGAGGTAGGTTTAATCTCAACAACGGACAACGGCAGAAAGGTTTCACGGGTCGGAAGTTTGAAAAATCGACTTCCCGGTCTGGCAATTCCTCTTCTTCTGTTACTGTGGTGGATACTTATTACCGGAGAGGGCAGTGATACTCTACTGCCCTCTCCGGCAGAAGTATTTTCAATTCTTGTACATCCGTTCCAGGATCAGATATCAACAGGGTCTCTTATCTGGAGTATGACAGTAAGTCTTGTTCGAATAGCCCTTGGATTTTCACTTGCAGTTGTTGTCGGTATTCCGATCGGTCTTATGATGGGCGCATCCAGACAGGTCAGAAAGTATCTTTCCCTGATGATAGAGATGGCAAGACCGCTTTCAGCTATCGCTCTTCTGCCCCTTTCAATAATACTGTTTAAATCAGAGACCCTTTCGCAGTTTTTCGGTATGTCATATCTGAGATACCAGAAGCACCTTCTCAACGAGATGCAGCTTGGAATGATCTTCATTCTGTTCTGGGGAGGTGTATTCCCGATTATTCTCGGCACCATTCAGGGAGTGAGGAGTGTTCGGAAACTGCATCTTGAGGCAGCAAAAGTTCTGGGTGCCAGAAAGGCTTTTATTTTTAGGTACGTTATGATCCCATCAGCTCTTCCGGACATTTTTCACGGGCTTAAACTCGGGATCGGAAGATGCTGGATGGTTATCATTGCTGCGGAGATGCTCCCGGGGACGAACTCCGGAATAGGATACCTAATCAGGTATTCCTACCAGCTATCCCGTTATGACATAATGCTTGCGTGTCTGGTAATTGTTGCTATTATCGGCGCTTTCTTCTCAAAGGGACTTGAGGCGCTGGGAGAGAAATCACTTGTTCTAAGAAGCAGGGAAAGATAGAATGAAGGCTTTGAGTGTAACCGGGCTTATGAAGACCTTCAAAGAGAAATCCGGTGATGTTCATGCTCTCGGTCCTGTCAGTCTTGACGTTACCCAGGGCAGTTTCCTGTGTGTTTTGGGACCCACGGGCTGCGGTAAGACAACTCTTCTTCGAACAATTGCCGGTCTGGAAATCCCTGATAGCGGGAGTATCGAGCTGATGCTCGGGGCTGACGGCAGACAGCCCGTTGTAGGTTATGTCTTTCAGCAGGGAGCGCTGTTCCCCTGGATGAGTATCCATGCGAATGTTGAATTTCCCCTCCTTGCGCGTGGAAATATTGACAGGATAACCCGCCGCCTGCGGGTGGGAGCAATACTTGAAATGGTCGGACTGTCCGATTTCAGTTCCAGTTACCCTCACCAGCTTTCCGGAGGAATGCAGCAGCGAGCTGCTCTTGCCAGATCACTGGTGACGCAGCCAGACATTCTGCTTCTCGATGAACCTTTCAGCTCTCTGGACACGAGAACCAGTCAGGATCTGCAGGAGAATCTAAGGAATACATGGAAAGAGGCTGCCACTACTGTGGTGTTTGTAACCCACAGCATTGAGGAAGCTGTCTACCTTGCCGGGGAGGTGGTCGTTTTAGGTCATAGACCGGGAAGAATAGTTCGCCGTCAGGTAATAAATCTTCAAGATCCAAGATCAAGACTATCCCAGGAATTTACGGAATACCTTGTTTCACTGCGAAGGACTTTTGAAGAACTCGTGGAAGAACCGGAATAGTTTGCAAGAATTTATACACTGATCACTCAAGTACGAAATTGTAGATAACTGAGGTCCATACGCCAACAGGCACGTTATCATCTCTTCTCGCAGGGGACCAGCTGCTGTTCCATGCTGCTTCCTCAGCGGCTTCATCCATACTTCCCAGCCCCGAACTCTGTGTAATTACCACCTGAAGAGGTGTACCTTCAGCTGATACGAAAATCTGGAGTATGACCCTTCCTTCAACTCCTGCCTGTCTTGCCATATCCGGATAGTCAGGAACAGGTCTGAAAGTACAGACGGGAAGAATACTATGGGGAATAAAAGTTCCAGGATTCGGAATATTATCTGCTGCCGGGTTCACATTATGCGTAAGGTTATTCATCGCAACCGTAATAGCATGATCAAGACCGGTAGTATCGGTTGATAAGCTTATCACCAGTTCAGGCTGAACGACATCAGGTATTTCATTCCGGATAATATTCTCTACATCAACCGGGTCGTCTTCCTTAAGTTCCGGTGGAATTTCATAAAGTTCCCCCGGATCAAATCCCTGCATTTCAGTATCAACCGTTTTCGCAGCGAGTCTTCCTATCTGTGTTCCCGGTATTACCTCAAATATCAGGATCAACAGAAGAATACCAACGATAGTACCGTAATCCATCGCGCTTGCTTCTGATACATTTTTTTTATTGCGCATTTGAAACCTCCTTCAATTGTTATACAAATTCAGGAGATTTGTATTCCGAAGAACAATATTAGGAATATGATCAGATTGACATAAGTGCAAATGAAATTTGCGGATTAAGATATACCTGCATGTAGAGTGATATGGAATTGAACTGAGTAACCAGTAATCAGCTTTTGGTTTTCAGTTTGAGAAACAGAATGATAGCGATAGAATCAAGTGAGATAAGTAAAGCGAGAACCTGACCATCACCAACATTGTTGTATCCAAACACCAGCCTCATAACAAGAAAAACAAGTGTTCCCATTTTTCCATACCTCCTCTTTTGTTTGTTAATAAATACAAACTGATGTGTTCGTTGACAAGTTTAGATATGCGGACTAATGGGAATCAAGGTTCTGATGTCAATCAAGATATGCCTCCATATCTCCGAAATTTGTAAGAATCACTCACAGATATGTATCATGTTCTTGCATTCCACAAATATTCTGCCTGTTGACATCTTAGATAAATATGTAATAATATCCATATTATCAGAACTTTTGATGAAACGAAAGAGAAAAGGTGGGAGAAATGAAAAAAGGAATAGTTGAAACAGTATCAGGATTCGCAACGGAACAGGGTATTAACCTTTCAACAAAGGCCGGTGCATGGAAACTAACTGTCCCTCTTGCTGAAAAGGTAGCTCAGACGCTCTTTGTAAAAAGCGCTGATCCTATTAAATTCGGTCCATTGCGTGAGCGTAAGGACAAGGTATGCATCGCATCAAACCTTATAAGATCCGCATTCAAGGCGTATGAACAGGGTTCCCCTAATGTCAGGAAATGCTTAATGGATGTTCTGCTCTCTAACCTGACTGCACCTTACAGCAGCAGACCTGAAGTTGTTTCATTCAAAAAAGAACATGGTATTTGTCCACCGGGATTCCTTACAATATCACCGTTTGGCGGATGCAATCTTAAATGCAGAGGCTGCTACGCTTCCAGCTCCCCGTCTGATCTTCCCTCACTGTCCGCTGAAACCTTCCAGTGGGTTATTGATCAGAAGAGGGATCACTGGGGAAGCTGGTTCACAGTTGTGTCGGGAGGTGAACCTTTTCTATGGCGCGACAAGGAAGTAGATCTTATTGAGATCGCATCCCGGAACCCTGATCAATACTTCCTGGTATACTCAAACGGAACATTGATTGACAACAGAACGGCGGAGCGCCTTGCTGAAGCCGGAAATATTACACTGGCTATTTCAGTTGAAGGTTTTGAGAAAGAAACGGATTATCGCCGCGGAAAAGGTACATTCGAGAGAATCCTGAAAGCCTTTGAAAACCTGAGAAATAACGGTGTGCCCTTCGGTATATCCACAACAGCGGTGCCTGAAAACGCGGAAATGCTGATATCTGATGAGATGATCGATTTCTTCTTCGATGAACAGGGCGCATTGTATCAATGGCTGTTCCAGTACATGCCGATCGGCAGGGGAATTGATACCGCAAAACAGGTATCTCCCGAGGTAAGACGCAGGATGTGGATTCGTGAACAGGAACTTATTTACGAGAGACATCTGTTCCTGGCCGATTTCTGGAACGGTGGCCCGTTCTCTTCAGGTTGTATCGCCGGTGGTCGTGAGGGAGGATATCTCTATATTGACTGGAACGGCAATATTTACCCTTGCGTATTCGTGCCGTACTGGAAGGATAATGTCAATGATCTCATTTCAGCAAAGAGACCTCTCAGCGATGCACTTTTCTCGGATCTATTCACCGGTGTACGGGACTGGCAGCTCTCCTACAATTATATGAAGACCCCTCAAGAACGAGGGAATGAGATCCGCCCCTGCTTCATTCGCGATCACCACGAAAAGGCGCGTGACTTGATCCTGAAAACATCTGCCACGCCTGCAGGAACCTCCGCTGCTGAATCACTATGGGATAATGACTATATTCAGAAGATGAAAGAATATGATCTTGAGATTTCATCTCAGCTTGACCCAATCTGGGAAGAACACTATCGTGATGCCTGATGTAATGGTGAACGGAAATCCTGGAGGTTTTGAGTTTTGAAACCCGGTATTATTGATAAGCTAGATAGCATCTACAAAGATGTTGAACATATTCTTCATTCGACAAATTACAGTCCTCATACAGTAAGGGCGTACCTCGGCCAGCTCAAAGCTTTTCTTGAAACGGTTTCACCGAAACTTCCATCGGAACTCAGCATGAAAGAAATAGGGGTGTATATTGGACATCTGACTAAATCCGGACGCTCCAGATCGACCATTGATCAAGCTATCAATGCCCTGCATTTTCTCTACAGCGAAGTGCTTCATCATCCTGTTCTCATCAGGGATATCAATAGACCAGCCGTAAAAAGAACTCCCCCGGTCATCCTTTCAGGTTATGAAATAAGCAGAATCGTAAACGCAACGAGAAGTTTGAAACACAAACTGATCATACTTCTTGCATATACCGCCGGACTCAGAACATCGGAGGTTGTTAACCTCCTGGTGGGCGATTTGAACCTTGAGAATCTCACGATCAATGTCAGAGGCAGTGGAAAAAAACGGAACCGTACAA
>JAUVEU010000132.1 GCA_030594645.1 Candidatus Aegiribacteria sp. | reverse complement strand
CTGGGTCTGGTTCATACAGTGGTTATCTGACAGTATTTGTCTGGGAACTGTCTTTGATATACAATGTAATCCGCTTTGTGTCAGAATGATATCTCTGCAGTCTATTGGGATTGCTTCAAGACCATTCGCCTTTAGTATCTCACCTACGATTTCATCTTCCGGTTGGCAGTATGATGGATACAGAGCACAGCCATTGATCAATATCCCATTTGCATAGTTTGGCATGGTGTTAATGTCTTCATAGACAATTGGGTTCAATCCTGGAATCCGAATCACCTCATGACCATGTTCCTCAATCCTACGGATTGCAGGCAGTACGGATTGCTCCTGAGGCGTATTCTCCGGATATTGTGAGACCAGCCAGATTCCAGGTTTTATCGGCCATAGATACATATCCAGATCTCTGGTTGAGTCACCTTTGAGCGTAGGTACGGGAACAAAGACCTGAGCAGGGAAAGTCTTCCTGAGGAACTGGAGTCTTCGAAATCCTGAATCTCCATCTGCCATATCTTCCGCAATCAGACAGAGATCCTCATTGACGGAGATAGCTGCAGTTCCGAAACTATCATTCATAGCGAGAGCAGGGATTCCAAGATAATTGAGAACTCGAGCAGAAAAACGGCGAAGACGATCTGAACCCTCCAGTCTTTCATTGCTGAAGAGAAGACCGAGGCCTTCTCCATGTTCACGTTCCCCAAAGATCGGAAAGTAATCCTGGATTATACCCCGTTCTGGAGAATCATGATTTAATACTATCTCATCCGGTTTGATATCGTTCTGTTCAAGCAGGTCAAGGAAGAATTCAGTTTCATCATTAGTTACGAATACTTCAACAGAAACACGATCAGCTACTGCTTCCGCTATCCTGCATATTACATTTCCGTATTTGAATCTTGTATGAAAGAAGTTCTGATAAAAACTGAGATACAGTTTTCCGACAGGTTCATATTCAGGGATTATTCTCATTCTTTTCCTTACTCAGATAACGTTTGCATAACCAGAACAGATATTACTCTGGGTCATAGCTTTGCATTTGTGGCTGGTTCATGCATTTGTTGTGCTATTATCCTCTTTTTTCAACAAGCCGACCGTTGAGATACTTGTGAAGGATGCTAGAAATCAGAGTTTGATATGGAAGTCCTTCATGCAAAGCGGTTTTCTGAATATGGATAAAATCACGTTCTGTTATCCGAATATTCACACGCTTATCTTTCCTCAACGTTGATTGGGCTGCTTCACGGATCTCAGAAGCTTTGCTGTCGAAGTCGGAAATGCGCTCCCATTCTCCATTTTCTACAGAGTCAAGGATTTCCTTTTCTTCCTTTGTAAGTCTCATTCTCTATCTTCTCCTAAATATTTCCTTGTCATCTTTCGACTGGGGATAATCGTCTTCAGGAAGATGACATCATTATCTTGAATGAAAGGAACTAGATAAGCATACCCCTCAACATTGACAATTAAGATCTGCTGATCAGGATACTTATCCGGATTAGGGTGCTCAATGACATCGAGCAACCCACCGTGGCTCAGATGGTAGAGGATATCCTCAAATGAAATGCCTCGGACACGAACCAGCCATTCATTTTTATTGTCGCTCCAGTCAATGCATCTCATATGCCATACATATCACAATGTGTGCGTAATGTCAGCATTTGGATTTCCGTTTCTGTTGCACAACGTTTGCATAACCGGCGTTTTTCGCGCTGCTTCGCTCTGCGAAAAACGCCCGTGTTCATGCATTTGTTGGGAACTCCGACTTAATGTACAAATACTATTCAAAATGATAACGTCTCTAAAAACATGAATATCAATTCTTGCTATACAACTTATTCGGGATCGGAATTATCATTGAAACTTTTTGTTTATATTGAACATATGCATCATCAAAGTCTTTGAGTAACCTCTTTTCTTCGGAAGTCTTAAGGTAAATGATTGCAACGATCGTAATCACAATGACAATAACCAGTCCAATCAATGAATTGAGAAATAACACGATTGAATAATAGATGGACAGCATTCCAAAAACCATAGGATTTCGGGTGTAACGATATGGACCTTTAATCACCAAGTTTTTGGTTTTTGGACTAACTGAAATACCAAGGCCTTCAGTCGGTCCTCCTTTGCCCTTTACTAACAAGGAAATATTTGACCAAATTACGAAAATTAATCCCCAAAAAAACACAAGTGATGCAAATACAATGAGTAGGTCGTTTTTGATTTCAGGATTGGAAAATATCTCCCAACTTATAGACTGAGTAGATAATAATATTACGGCTGGAACAGCAATCACAAAGATTCCAACTCCAGTCAAGTAACCCATGAAATATTGAAAATACTTATTTTTTGACATAGTTGTTTTAAGTATTAGTCCTTCCCAACGCTCTGGCTCAGTAGCAAGCAGTGAACAAGGTGAATAAACAGGTCACTGATTGACTACTGTAGCCGCTTGTTATCTGAAGATTCCCTATTTGCCTTTCATCCAGCTTGAGCTAAGTTCTTTAACAGATTCTCGCATTCTATTGCTTCTTCTTCAAGTCCGTTTGCTATTGCATTAGAATATGAGTAGAGCTGATTCCTAAGCATAACGGCTAGCATGATCTCTCTTGCAGGTAGTTTAGATAGGCCTATTGACTCTAAGTATGCCGCTATTGAGTTTTCTGCTTCATCTCCTTGTATCATCCACCAACCATCCGGGCAGTCACTGTATATGTTGTTGTCCCATATATATGATAGATCAGAAAAGTTGAATCCAAAATGGGAATAACCCCAATCAACGAAGTAAATCTCACCTTCCGAAAAGACCATGTTGCCCGGATGCACATCGCCATGATTCAATGTTGGAAATCCGTTTTCTAGAACTGCCAGCAATCTCCGGCAATCATTTTTCAGAGATTCGTCAGAAAATGTCCATAAGTATTCAACTTCGGCATCAAGTAGATCAGGAATACTCTTGTATTCTTTGCGCGTGATATCGGACTCCAATGATGACAGTTTGCGCTTTTTCTTGTGGTACTTACCCAGCATAGCAAATGCATGAGGTATACTCTGTCGATTTGCCTCTCTAAGATCTGTTCCTCTGAGCCACTCCCATAAACCAAGCACTCCACCTGGAGTAGGGATTGAACCGATAAGCTCAGGAATGAAAATGTCATTTGCATCCAGTATTTCTTTGTATTTCTGTATTTCGTTATTTCCTTTATCATCATCGTATGGTATCCATCTCAGAAATGTAGGACGGTACATATGCTGAATATGAAAGCTGTTCCGTTGAATTGGACGGATTTGTGAGATGGATTCCGGCGCATAGTCCGGAAGATTTTCGACGAGGAGTAGTCTGATATTCTCTTTTTCAATCAATCATGTACCTCTTCATTACAGATAACACTCCAAATCAGCAGACTGCGATATCTCTAGCTTCACTGACTAGAGCGCTGTACTGCTGCATTTGTTTGATACTCATTGAGGCCTCCCCCTCGGCATGCCTACTTGGTATGCTGGGGATGCTATCTCTAACCCAAAGTAGGAGACCCAATGAGGTTCTATACTACTACACACCAATATTACTGCGGCATCGATCTACACGCCAGGGTGATGTATCTCTGCATCATCAGTTCAGATGGTGAGATTGTTCTTCACCGGAACATGAAAGCTGATCCGGAATCACTTCTCAAAGCAATTAAGCCTTACAGACCGGATGTAGTTATCGGTGTGGAGTGCATCTTCACCTGGTACTGGATTGCGGATGTATGCGCCGAGGAAGGAATCCCTTTCACCCTTGGCCATGCCTTGTACATGAAAGCCATTCATGGTGGCAAAGCCAAGAATGATAAGATTGATTCCGGGAAGATTGCCGCCATGCTAAAAGGCGGAATGTTCCCCCTAGCATATGTCTATCCAGCTAAGATGAGAGCAACAAGAGATCTTCTTCGCAGAAGGAATCATATGGTAAGAAGGAGGGCGGATTTGCTCTCCCATATCCAGAATACGAACAGCCAATACAACCAGCCCGGATTCGGAAGGTGCAATATAGCTCACAAATGTCGCCGTGAAGAGATTCTGAGTCACTTCACCGATCCGGATGTTTACATGAGCATGAGGGTCAATCTTGATCTGATTGATCATTTTGCCGTTCAGATCAGGGCTATGGAGAAGCATGTTCTGGACAATGCCAAGCATCATGACCCACAGTCGTTGTACCTGATGCAAACCATATATGGAATCGGTAAGGTTCTATCCTTGACGATATTCTACGAGATTGGTGACATTAATCGCTTCCCGAGAGTACAGAACTTCGCTTCATACAGCAGATTGGTAAAATGTGCAAGGGAATCAGCTGGAAAGCGTTACGGGACATCCGGCAGCAAGATCGGGAATGTTCATTTGAAGTGGGCGTTCTCTGAAGCTTCTGTACTCTTCCTTCGATGCAATCCTGAAGGGCTGAAATACAAGAAGAGGCTGGAGAGGAAGCATGGCAAGGCAAAGTCCCTCTCCATCCTCGCCCACAGGCTCGGTAGGGCAACCTACTATATGCTTAAGCGCGGTAATGCCTTCGATATGAAAAAGTTTCTGAGTGCATAAGGGAGGGGGCGGTCAAGCCGAAGGTCTAACTGTAGTCGAAAGGAAAAAGCTGAATGAATACCCCGTTTAAAAGAACTTTGCGAGAATCTGGCTTTGACCAGGATGAAGGTATCTCAGCACATTCAAGGCAGACAGCGCAGTTGATTGGATGGTCGCTCCGCTCCCGCAGAAATGAGATGTATTTAATGAAGTGTTCTGCTCCTCCCCCGACCCTGGAGCTAACTGGTGAATGCTACGGGATTCAACCCTACGTTTTGAATGGGACGGCATGAGGGAACGTATGTGTTTCTAGGACGAGGAGGTCAAGACCTTCCCGGCTCATCCTGGATGAGCCGCTGAT
>JAUVEU010000140.1 GCA_030594645.1 Candidatus Aegiribacteria sp. | reverse complement strand
TTCCCGTTTTCTGGGATCCTGTTTCCCAAAGAGCGACCTATACCAGATCAATAACAATGAAGATACATTACCACAGCGGTGATATTCAGCCTTCTCCAGTCAGGAGAGGTATTACAGGAATAAAAGTCATGGAGAATCTACTGGAAAGAACCGTTCTCAATCCTGATCAGAGAGTCATGTCAGGTGTTTCATCAGCTGCCGCAAAAGATCTTCCATGGGGTGAATATCTGATTGTAACAAGAGATTCACTTGTTTCAGCTTTCGAATCTCTTGCTCAGTACAAGACGATGAAGGGTATTCCAGCTTCAATTGTTACAATGGAATACATTGAACTGGCGTATACAGGTATTGATGCCGCGCAGAAACTTAGATTTTTCCTGAGGGATATCTATGACGATTCGCCTCCTACATACATTCTTCTGGGAGGAGATACACCCCTTGTACCTCACAGAAACTGCTGGGCAACAGCTGAAGGGTACTTTGGTGATCCTGCCGCGGATATCTACTTTCAGGATATGAACGATATCGATGTAGGCACAGATCTCTGGGATGCCAACGGCAACGGTGTCTGGGGTGAGATCGATGGTGATGTAATGGACTATCACCCTGACTATTTCATTGGAAGAGCATCTGTAGAAAACAGTTCTCAGGCTGATATCTTCGTGAACAAGATCATCACATACGAGAATCCCTCTCTGGAAGATACAAGGGACACCGATCCATGGCAGACTTCGATGGGCTTTACAACAGGAATCCTCTGGAGCAGCCCTTATTGTCCCGGAAGCGCGGGAAAGGAAAAAGTTGACACTCTGTACACTCCTGCAGCATGGCAGCCTGTAATCAAACTCTACCAGAGCGCCGGTACACAGAGTTACGCATTGTCCATGGAGATGCTTAACCAGGGAATGCAACTTGTAAATCACGCAGGACACGGCAGCCAGAGCAGTGTTTCAATAGGTGTTGGAAGCCTGAACAGCAGCGATTTCACCGGGCTTACGAACATATCCGATCATGGAAGAGTATCAATATGGAATACTGTTGCCTGTAATTCCGGCGGTTTTGATCTGGGTGATTGCCTTGCGGAGGCATGGATAAGATCACCGGGCGGCGGTGGATTCTGCATGATGAATACGAGATATGGATGGGGAGAACCATCCGAACCGGGGAACCAATGGAGCGAACTGGTTGATCAGGAATTCTTTTCAAATTTCTTTGTAGAGGATATGTACCACCTTGGAGTAGCACACGCCATGGCATGGGACGAGTTTATTCCCCTCATTCCTACTGATACGCATTATGACTGGATAGCAAAGTCAATAACTCTTTTTGGTGATCCGGAACTGTCTATGTGGACAGAGGCTCCGAACGGAGTTCTTCAGGTGGATAGACCGGATACTCTCAATATTGGTTCCAATTTTGTTACGGTGACTGTTCAGGATAATAACGGTTCTCTGGAAGGAGCGAGAATCTGTTTCATTCAAGGAGAATGGGATGATCCGGTAATGTATGAAGTGGATTATACAGATGCTTCAGGACAGATTCAAATAACACTGACAACTACAGATGATACTGATACGGCTGCACTTACAGTATGGAGCAGGAATCATGTTCCCGTAACATTTGATATACCCATATTGGGTACTGGAATAACAGATCCGGATATACCGACTCCTGTACCATTCCTTTCAGCACCGTACCCGAATCCTGTACACTCCAGTGTAGAGTTTGAATGGGCTTCACCTGGCGGGCCGGGGATTCTTACTATTCATGACATCGCAGGCAGAGTGGTAATTATTCTTGATGATGAACTGAATGGATCAGGGACAATTGAATGGAACTGCATAACTTCTCAAGGGAATACTGTTCCTCAGGGGCTTTATTTCGCCAGATTCTGTACACCGGATGATGAGCCTGTTACAAGGCAATTCATTGTCCTGAGGTAGAAAATATGAAAAGAAAAGTTCTATGGATCATTGTTATTTCAGCGATTGCGATAATACTCGCATATATGCTTTGTGAACGTGGCAGTCATACGAAAATTTCAGAGATATCCTTAAGAAGGCAATGCCACGCTAATATGAATACACTGTGTACAGATCAGGCATCTTTCAGGGATGCTAAAGGAGAATGGGCTGGAAGCATTAATGAACTGGATGAATTCGCGGGAAGAATATGGCCTCTTGTATGCACGGAAACACGGGAAGAATATCTGATGGAAAAAACAGATGAAGGCTACAGATTGGAATGTCCAAATGGACATGGATCGATAGAGACTGGACAAAGAAGCTGGACAGAGGCGAGTGACAGATGAAAGTTATCTACAGAGCTGATAGCAGAACGGTTATCCGATTCGATAAAGGTGAAAAATTTCCGGCAACACTGGCTCAATGGTGCGCAAAACAGGAAGTTCACGCAGCTGCAATAGTTTCTGGAATTGGAATGCTGGAAAACATCGTAATTGGCCGCTATGACGGTACTGAATACATAAAGGAAACAGTAAAACCATCTTCCGAAATACTCTCTCTCCAGGGTAATGTATCTATGAAGGAGGGTGAGCCGTTCGTCCATCTGCATGTGAGTCTTGCTGATGAGGACATGTCATCCAGAGGAGGCCATCTGTTCGAAGGCACTGTTTCAATGACGATTGAACTGGTACTTCTGGAGATTCCGGAAGAGTTCATAAGAGTTCCTTCAGGAGGGACTTTCTGGAGATTGGATACGGCTTCGGATAAAGCCTGAGACTATTGACTTTCAGGCTCAATTTCGTAATGTACCCGTACTTCAGAGGGGCTGTAGCTCAGTTGGTATGAGCACCTGACTGGCAGTCAGGGGGTCACGGGTTCGACTCCCGTCAGCTCCACCAGATTAAGCGGAGAGTTCTGCTCTCCGCTTTTCTGCTTTCATCAGTGAGGAGAACCCTCAGGGTGAGCTTGTCCTGAGCGAGCTTATGCGAGTCGAAGGAACTCCCGTCAGCTCCACCAGATTAAGCGGAGAGTTCTGCTCTCCGCTTTTTCTAAATACTCTAAATATCCTCCTGTAAGACATACCATTCAACGCATGCTATGTGCTGAATTCTGTATATCCGCAATCTATATGAGAATCGAAAGTAAAATGTATAATAGTGTAATTCAATGTTATTAAATACTGAATTTTCCTGTGGTATTTTCAGGGCTTGCCGAAATCATTGTTATTGTCTATCTTATCGGTTCGCGTCGGATAGAATGTAATTAATGTATTTAACTGTGTCGGAGAAAGAATCACCGGCTGAACACAAACCAGTTCTGGAGGAAGAAAATGACCAAAGCTGATATCGTTTCGAAGATTGCAGCAAGCAATGATATCAATCTCAATAAGAAAGACGTTGCCGCAGTTGTTGACGGATTTCTTGAGGAAATAAGAGAAGCCCTTTACAATAATAAGCATGTAGAGATTAGACGTTTCGGTACATTCAAGGTTGTTGAACGTAAGAGACGTATTGCCAGGAACCCTCATACAGGTGCTGCAGTTACAGTTCCTCAGCGCAAAGTTCCTGTATTCAAACCCTCCAGACTTGTAAAGAACAAGGTCGCGGAGTAAGATGCCGAGCGGGAAGAAAAGAAAACGTAAAAAGATAGCAACGCATAAGAAAAAGAAAAGACGCCGCGCAAACAGGCACAAGAAGAAAAAAATATAATTGAAAATAGCTGTTCTTTCAGATACTCATATACCCACACGGCTGGGTGCTTTACCCGGCCGGGTATATGAGGTCTGTGCTGAATGCGACCTGATTCTCCATTCAGGGGATATGGTTGACATAAGTGTAATTCATGATCTCCAACGATTTGCGTCAGTAAAAGCGGTACATGGCAACATGGATCCATACGAATTGAGAAACATGTATCCCGAAAGCCTTGAGCTTGAACTTGAGGGATATAAAATCTGCATGACACATGGTACCGGTTCACGTTTCAATATTGAAAACAGAATACTGAATAGATTCATTTCGGAGAAACCTGATATA
>JAUVEU010000059.1 GCA_030594645.1 Candidatus Aegiribacteria sp. | reverse complement strand
CCGCAGCCCGATCCCGCGAAAGCCCATATCAGGTTCTGGAGAAAAGTGCACTCTGTTCAAGAAACCCTTGACCTTCTGAATGACTCTCCAAGGCCGGATATAAGAAGGGACAAATGATGAAAGCGTTGTGGAATCAGCATTTGTTTGTATTTACTCTCCTTGCAGTACTTATCGCGCCCTGTCCGGCTGCGGCACAGTATGCAGGAATACCTGGAGATATCCCTCCGATTCCCGATTCCTACCAGCTGGATGTTGATAGCATACAGCCCTTTTCCACAGCCTACGATATACCCGGGATAACTGATAAAGATGCTGACCGCATGGAGAATCCTGCAGAGAGTGAGATCCTTTACAGCCGTGACGGGGTCACAATTGCCCGTCTTGGTCAAGAGTATCAGTATAACATCACATACGTTTTTAAAGGCGAATGGGGTTTGAATTATGAGAAATTCGATTGGGCCCTATGTGTGAGAAATATCAGCCCCTCAGGAAGGTACTATGCGGTGGGAGGTGATGGTACCGGTACCAGCAGAGGGCCGGTTTACGTAATAGACCTTGAAACCGGCGTGAAATACTGCACCACAGCTTCAGACTTCTGGGGCTGCTCGGACTGGATCGATGGGGATTATCTGCTTATAGAGAGCGCGGGCAGTTCCGACTCTGCCATAGAGATGTGGAGAAGCGGTGATATTGAGGATATGCCCTGGGTGAACTACTCTTATATGACCGAAGCGGAGGGGCGGTCAAATAATTTCGTCCTCTACCACGGCGGCAGCTCCTGGATGATTCTGCCGGAGGACAGGTATTACAACTATGTGAGTAATGGAACTCCGGGTTCATACGAAAACGGGATATTCTTTGATGTGACAGCTTCACCGAATGTCATACCTTCACTTGCAGGAATCAGTTCACCAGCTGACCTATACGAATGGATTGATTCCACAGGTTATGATGCGGCTTTCCCGAACTTCGTTTTCCGGGTTTATGTGGATACCCATACGAACAGTATTTGTGATATCCGTTAGATAATCCACGGAATGATCAGCCTGAATCCACGGATTACCCGGCATGTTTGATTGACTCTTCGTTACGTAATCAAATACATCGGTCCAGCAGGGTTAAGGGATCTGGTTCGACCAGAAGGAAGGGTATGGTCTGTTCTTCGGTAACACTGAAATCTCCGACTTCTGCTTCGTAGCAGTGCGTATCATCTACAATTAATTCACACCCATCGAATTCAACAAACCACATTTCAGGATCATCAGTCCATGGACGCTCAAAAACTATACGGCCATTGCCTAAAGGGCCGTTCCAGAGAAGCGGCTGGCACAGCGAAAACCGCAATGGTTCAGACCCGGTGATATATGTCCACCCCTGAGCAATATATTGCACCTGGACTGTGATCTCTTCTTCACCGTTACACGGGATCTCCCACATATCCGCATAGAACCGGCGAGTTTCCGGTACCGCGCTCCGGAAGTCATCCTCCGAATCAAAGTGAGATCTGTATACCTCGGCAGGGCACAGCCCGTGGCTGACAACCCTTCCGTCTCCTTCCCCGAACCTGTGTATGTGAAAGACCGAATCGGCTGATGGGTTGTATGATTCAGTTGCTTCATCAGGATTGTTTATATCGATGGGATAGCCCGCGAGCATGCTTCGGGGTTCCATCAGAACTCCGTTGACCCGGAAGAATTCCAGTTCCCTGGTTAGCTCCGGAACTACTCCCAGATCAAGACATATGAGTATGTCACACCCGGAAACAGGCGGAATGAGTACAAGGTCTTCGCAGACTGTATAATCCCAGCGAGTAAGGGTGGGCATAGTTTCATTCTCAATAAATATAGGCTGGATTGTTGCATACCACGATTTCAGTACTGCAAGGTTTTTAGATGATTCTCCTTCGATCAGACCGCTGCTGTCCGTTCTATAAACCGGACAGAGCCAGGAAGCGTACGAATAGCCTGCTATAAAAAGGATTACAGAAATTACTCGAAAACTCATTTGCACCCTCCCCGGTTAATGATGCTGGAATATGCAGGTCACTCAGCATATCTCACCAGCCCTTCCTATGCTTGACACTGAACGATTGCTCCCGGTATTGTCAGTTCAATCAAGAAGTGGCGCCTGGACAGGAGATGCAGGAGTTTCCTTCAAGGCGGTATTTGAGGATAGTGGAATCAAGTTTTCCAGCGACTCTTGAATGGTGAGGTTTATGTACCGGAATAAAAGCGTATACAGAACAAAAGCCGGGTATATCGTAATTTCGATTTTGTTATCTCTGATCCTTTCTTCCTGTATTGATAATCCTCCTACGCATCCGGAGATCAGCGATTATAAATCATATGTTGAACTGGTCTGGGAGCTTTACGATCAGAAGTACGTATCATTCGACGAGAAGGATGTTAACTGGGATGCAGTCCTCGATGAGTACAGACGGCTTGCTGAGGATGTTGATTCCTTTGACGAACTGAAGGATCTCATAATTGAAATGGTAGGAACGCTGGAGGATAAGAACGCCTTTCTCGAGGACTGGTATTTTGCTGCTGAAACTTTCTATTTTCCCACATACTCACCTGAGATAGAGATCAACTGTGACGATTCCGTTCTGATGGAACTGCTTGAAACATGGAATTTCCAATGGGATTCTCCATCGGGTTTAATGTGGGGTCACTGCGTTATTGATACAATACCATACTTTGCTGTTAGACGCTTCGAGTATTTCTTCACTTTCCAGGGCTTCAGTAATGAAGTGCAAAATCATCTCGATGCTCCGGGCATGATAATCGACACAAGGATGAGCGATGGCACATCACTTGTTCCAGCGGAACAGATCCCCGGTATTTTCGCTGATCAGGTTAGAACATCATTCTTAACGCAGTACAGAACAGGTCCCGAACATGATGATCTGTCAGAGCTTATTATTCATGAAACATTTGCGCGGTACTGGGCCTTCAATAAACCAATCGTATTCCTTGTGGGGGAGCAGAATTTCGGGGCATCAGAAGCCTTCACATCGGCCATGGGACAGATGCCTCATGTAACCATCATCGGAGACACAACCGGTGGAGGGGGGAATACCCCTGGCTATTTCAACCAGAGATACTGGCCCCTCTGGGAAGACTTCAATATAACCTGCCCCTTCGCCAGGGTATTTACCGCTGATACCGTATTAATAGAGGGAAATGGTATACTGCCTGACATTTACGTTCAGACAACACCTTCTGATTTTCTTGCCGGGCATGATCCCGTACTTGAGTATGCAATTGAATGGATAGCGGAGGAAACCGCTCGCTAGATCTACTCAGATGTGAGAACCATCAGGTATTCACCGAAAGAGGGCGAAATAATATCCCTCGGAAATCCATCGATATAAATAACCGAAGCCACTTCCGGTTCCATGTGGGAAAAGGGGAATTCAAACACTGTTATTATCGTGTTTCCCGAATCGGTTCTGCTCATAACATAGAGATTTCCCGAATAACCTGAATTACCGTTAAAGCACATATCTATCGGGTGTCCTTCTACATACATTCTTTTCATATCCATATACTCTATATAACCCTGAAAAAAACAAACATAACCGCTATTTTCGGTCCACTCGGGACAGCTCACTATAAAGATCGAATCTCCGCCCATAGGAATGACGCTGGAACATGGAGAACCGGCAGGGACCGGCAGAAGCTTTGCTGATTCTGAAATATCAAGCCAGATACCGTATATTGATCCCTGATCATTCGAACAGACCGCCACGATATGACGTCCGCCGGATTTATCAATCATTATATCTGCAAGAGGATAAAAAGTATCGGAAGTGAACCCTGTAGTATTTCCGTTGGTCCATATCTCACCTATGTAATCTTCTATTGTATCGGTGAAGTAAAGTCTGCTCTCGGTTGAAGATGCGCAGATCGCGCCGGGTTTCGCCCCCGGGGTGAACTGATCAACCACCGAATTGGTAGAAAGATTTACTTCGATTACCTGTGATCCAGGACCCAGCGCGTAGAGGTTTCCATCATTGGCAATTGCTCCGTCAGCATAGCCTGTTCCGGAACTTCCTCCAATGACATAGGAAGTATCAACTGTCATCTGTTCAGAGTCTATTCTGTAGAGAGTTCCATCAGCACTGAGCATGATAATTTCATTCGATCCGCTGGACAGGAGGGATCTTCCCTGCAGCAGCCCTTCCATGGATCTTTCCACTCCCCAGTCGGAGGAGCGGATGAATGTGATGCGGGACTGATCATTGCTCTGGTATTCCATTACCTCATGACACCCAAGAACTATCATCAGCAGTATCAGAAAGGGGATAAAGATTACCTTCATTAATGATTCCTCCAAATTACATGATACCTAGAAGTATACATCGAGACTCAGCAGGAAATGCCTTGCCGGTGAATATGCACCTGGATTGCCTATAAGGCCTCCCGGCTCTCCTGTGCTTTGATAGTAGGTAGTATCGAATATTCTGTCCACATTGTTTCTGTTGAACAGGTTGTAGACGGTTATACTGGCTCTGAATTCCAGAGCATTCACCCAGAAACGGCGTGACAGCTTTGCGTCGGTCTGCATTGTCCAGGGATAGCGCTCGGTGTTAACCCTGGGGATATCAGATGTCCCCGAAGGGGGAGAGTATGGAAAACCGCTTCCGTAAGTCCAGTCAAGGGCCAGTTCCGTTCCCTCAAGGGGGTAGACACCAAAAACCTGTGGTCCGCTTCCCCTGGGAACCGCGTAATTCAGATGTGCTGAAGCAGAATGCCGCTGGTCCCAGTCAAGATAGTTGTCCTCTCCAGGAGGAATGGTATCACCCTGAGCGGAATATTCGTACTGGGAAGTTGCTGAGGAGTACTTCCCCTTAGAAACCGAGTATGTGTAATTTATGCTTCCAGACAGGTAATCTCCCGGAAGTCTCAGACAAGTGACCTCAACGCCGCGGACAGAACCGTGGCTTTCATCGTTGCTGTACTTGAAGTAACTTCCCATACTCTCATCGTAATGACTAGATGTTCTTACGAGCCCGGTAATATCCTTGTAGAATCCTGATACAGCCATCGAGGCACGGTTTGAGAAACGGTGCCGGAGACCCGCTTCATAGCTTATGGTACTCTGTGCATCAAGGTCAGGGTTTCCTACGATGGTGGCGGTTTCAGCCGCGTTATAATCGGTTCCGAAGTACATCTGATTCATATTGGGCATCTGGAAATAATGGCCATAGGTACAGAAGAATACATCCCTGTCCGAGATAGGGTTTGTCATTCCTACCCGGGGGCTGACCTGATATTTTGCAGAAGCAGCATGAAGTTCGAAATCATCAGGGGAAACCAGTTCAGCTTTAGGTTCGAAATAGTCGAAGCGGAGACCGGTATTAAGCACCAGGCCACCTGAAAAGCGGGAAGATATTTCAGCGTAGACGCTTCCGGAATATGGATATGCTTTCCAGAGGCTTGCGTACGTTGAAAGCCAATTCTCAACGTAGGCGCTGTAGTCGTAAAGATCGTAGTAGCTGGCTTCGAGTCCTGTACTCAGTTCCATGATGGTGTTCAGCTTGCCCGTGAAATCCAGTTTACCGGTTGTAACGTAATTGTTTGATTCCAGCCAGACATCGGGGTGGATACCTGAATGGTAGAATCCCGTTGAATCGGTAACTCTCGGTTCAAGTGCTGAAAAGAATATCCAGTCGGAGGGTGAAAACCCGTCACCGAGATATCCTCCATCTGTAGATCTGATTCGCTGCCACTGGCAGAAACGGTTCCAGCTGATCTTGAAATCGATAAAAGCCCTTTCCCCGATCATCTGAGTAAGACCTGTTGTAACACCATAATTCTCTTCGTACCTGATAGGAATAGCGTAATCAGGATTGCGGGCCATGTAAGGTTCTTCCTCGATGTATGCAGGGTGATCGTAGAGGGACCATGTCCATTCATCCCAGCCGTTCTGCCTGTAGTAATAATGGCCGTTAAACCATATTCTTGTTCTACCGGTTGGCCGCCACGTAATCTTACCGCTTCCGTTGATCAGGTTCTGCCAGTTGTTCTCCCAGTTGCTGCGGCTGTCCTCGAGGTTGTAACCGCTCCGCATCCATTCGCATGCCCCGAAGAATCTCACTTTACCCGGTAATTCGATCCCGATAGCGGGAAGAAGGTAACTTGTTATCGGTTCAGGCCCGCCGAATGCCAGTTCACAGTTGATGCAGTCACTTCGGTAATTATCATTCTCAGAGGGTTCCGAGTAATTACGGGATTCGTTCTCGTAACCGAATACAGTCATGTCACCGTGTCTGACATGGAATTCTCCCTCGTAGCCGGAGCCGCCTTCTTTTGTGACCAGATTAACTATCCCGGACATTGCGTTGCCGTAACGGGCGCTGAGTCCGCCAGTGATTATGGAGGCCTCGGAAAGGGCAGAAAGGGGAACACTTGAAACAAAGGCATTTGTCACAGGAGAACGCATGGAAACACCATCAAGAAGGAAAGCCACCTCTCCGGACCTTCCACCCCTTACATGAATTTCTCCACCCTGTGCGGTAATCCCGGGTTGCCGCTGGACAATGTCCAGTATGCCGGCTACAGGCATTGTTTCGATTTCCTCGCGGCCGATCACGTGTATGGTGGACGGAACATTTTCAAGTATCAGGTTCCTCTGGTTTATCACCTGAATGACCGTTCCTCCTGAAGCTGACTCCTCAAGGGTATAATCCATATCTGTTATCTGATCAGATACTACAGTCACGCCCTCTATTGTTACAGATCCCATTCCAACCATTCTCGCGGTAACTGTGTACATGCCGGGGGAAAGACGGGGAATGTAGTATTCACCGTTCTCGTCTGTCATTGAGCCGAAGGGAGTACCTTCAATTATTACGCTTACCCCTACGAGAGCATCACCTGAACTGTTGCTGACAAATCCGGCAACAGTACCGGTAGTTGCGGATGAAGATGTTCCGCAGATCAGAAGAAGGGAGAAGAGAACGTGAATAAACAGTGCCGGGCGCCTGAAACGGAAGTTATGTTCCAATAGATTATTCTGCATACAATTATAAGCTCCTCAGAGTTACAGTAACCATAGTTTTCCTTTCATGGAATTCCATTTAAACCCCAATAAGAATTATAAGAACTTACACTTGTCAGCCTGCTCTGTCCAGATGTTAGCCCAGGCACCTATTTTGGTATAATACCTGAAGGAGGAAAACATGACTGATTTCGGTATTTTCAGTGGAAAGCCTGCTGCTGTAACCATCCTGTTCCTGTGTGCAGCAGTTCTGATAGCTGCAGTACTGTTTTCAGGTATGCCCCTGAATCACGATTGCGCGCTTCTGCTTCAGTGCGGAAGACTCATAGCCGATGGCAGCGTTCCGTATATCGATCATATCGAGATAAGCTTATACATGACTCAGTATGTCCATGTGCCGCCTGTTCTACTGTCGAATCTGCTTTCCATCGATGTATCGGGAATATTCACAGCCGGTGTTCTGATCTTTGTATTATACACCTGTCTCTTCGTTTTCCTGCTCATTCGCGGATTGAAATGTTTCCATTCCCCGGCAGGAGCGGTCCTTGTTGCTTCATCAGTATTGATTCTATCGATGCAGGCATTCAGCGATGGAGATTTCGGGCAAAGGGAGCATCTCTTCCTGCTTGCGTATCTTCCATTTTTCTTTGTCAGGTTCTCCAGATATCAGGGTACAGGGGTCAGCTCATTTCAGGCAGTCACAGCAGGTGTTTTCATGGGCGTCATGATTCTGTGCAAACCGAGTTTCTTTGTGATGGTTTTTCTGATAGAAGTCTGGATGAGGTTGCGATCCGGAAGAAAGAAAACACTTAATAAACCTGAGATGCTTGGTGTATACGTGATCGCATTGATGTTCACTGTTCATCTCATGCTGCTTCCGGGCTCTTTGAATTCGCCGTTTTTTACCAGATGGCTGCCGTATGTTACAGAGCATTACAGTTCATATAATGATACTTTTTACAGATTGATATCGAAGAATCTTATGCTGTGGCCGGTTCTGGCAGGAGCATTTACAGTTGGATTGTACTCTGTAACGAAGACAAAAGCAGCAATACGATTTCTTCTTGAAACCCTTATCCTGGCTGTGGTAATTGGAGTTATCCTGTATTTCCTGCAGCATAAAGGCTGGATATATCATCTGTTTCCAGCTTATGGATTTGCGATCGTACTATGGTCTTTTGCCGCTGCGATCCTGCAGGGAAATCTCAGATCGAGACGAACTGCCTGGAATCCGGCCGGAATCATTCTCCTGTTCTGCCCGCTGATCATCTGCCTGCTTATTGCCGGCAAATCGTTTCGGCTTGCCGACTCACACTATACAGACATGGATGACTACCTTGAGATGATTGAAGATTATTCAAATCCGGATGAACGTATTGCATTCATCTCGACTTCAGTCTATCCTAAGTATCCCACACTGGTATTTGCTGACAGATTGCCGGGAACAAGGTTCATGTTCACCTTCCCGATAGCATTCTCTAACCATAGCGTTTCATCTGACGATCCATCTGAATTCCACTACCGTTCACCGGAGGAATGCACTGATGAGGAGAGCCGATTCCTGATGGAGCTTGGCCTGGACATTCAGGAGAACAGACCTGCTCTGGTATTCATACAGGCAACAGAGCAGTGCCAGGGCTGCCCTCCCGGTTTCAGGGTCGATGAATATCTCATCAGTATCGGGTGGCTCGATAAATACATGTATAACTACAGATTGCTTTTTACCAGAAACGGATACAGAACATATCAGCTTATCATGAGGGGAGATTGAGTAATGAGGAATGGACCGTTTTTCAATTGGTCATTAACATGTAATTGAAGTATTTTATCTTATTAGACGGAAAGCGGGAAAGCCGCACATCCGAGTCTGTGCGGGAAGCCCGGTTAGCCGATGCTTCTTCCACGAATTGGTTATTCATCATACTATTCTGTATACAAATTGCTGGATGGAGATATCATGAAATCGTACGATGTAGTTATCATAGGAGCTGGTCCCTCTGGAATAGTTACAGGTGTTACCGCTAAAAAGCAGAATCCGGAGAAGTCCTTTCTCATAATAATGGAAGAGGAAAAGGGTCTTGTTCCATGTGGAATTCCCTACATTTTCCATGACCTTGATGATATATCACAAAATCTTATGGGTCCTGCTCCCTTTGTGAAAGCAGGCGGTGAGGTTATCGTCGATACGGTAACCGGTGTTGATATCCATAGCAAGACTCTTGAAACCGGATCAGGAAAGCATTTTTCATACACCAAGCTTGTATTTGCGACCGGTTCAATTCCTACTATACCAACGTTTATCAGAGGTTACGATCTGGATAATGTTGAATACATCAAGAAAAGCTACAGCTATATCAATGGGCTTATGGATCGTATCGGATCAGCAGAAAATATTGTTGTCATCGGAGGAGGGTTCATAGGTGCCGAAGTTGCTGAGCAACTTGCGAAGTACAAGGAAAAAAACGTAACGCTGGTTGAAATGGAAAACCACTGCCTGTTCCGCGCTTTTTCAGCAGATTTTGCGGCCCTTGCCGATGAACATCTTAAAAATGCCGGAGTAAATGTATCAACAGGTTGTACTGTTAAGGAGCTGCAGGGCAGCGGCGGCAAAGTTGAGTCGGTGATACTGGAGGACGGAAGATCGATCAAAGCTGATCTGGTTATCTCGGCAATCGGATACAAACCTCGTACCGAGCTTGCGGGCAATGCCGGTCTTCAATTGACCAGTAACGGCACAATCAGAGTTGACAGGTACATGCGTACAGAGGAAAAGGACGTATACGCTGTTGGAGATTGCGCCCATGCCGCAGGTTTCATAACAGGCAGAACGGATAATATAATGCTGGCCTCAACTGCTACGGCAGAGGCCAGAGTATTGGGTTACAACCTTTTCAGCATCAGTCTGCTCCATTCCTTTGCAGGAATATTGTCAGTATTTTCAACAGAACTTGACGGGTATGTATTCGCTTCAGCTGGAGCAATTGAACAAACAGCCAGGGAAGCGAATGTGGATTATGTTATTGGAAGATTCGAAGATGTTGACCGTCATCCTGGTTCACTTCCGGGGGCAAAGAAGATCAAGATCAAAATGATCGTTTCTCCTGAAAACGGGCAGATAATCGGCGGAGAGATCTACGGCGGCAAATCCGTGGGGGAGATGATAAACATAATCAGCCTTGCAATTCAGAAATACGTTACAGTTTACGAACTTATATCCTTTCAGACCGGGACGCATCCCCTGCTGACTACTGCGCCAACCAAATATACACTGGTCAAAGTATGCGAAGATGCCATTGCGAATATAAAGAACAGATTTCTATGATATGAAATGAGAAGATCTTATTTGTCCGGGATTTCCAGTGAGATATTCTGATTAGATATTCAGCATCATCATCCGTTTCGTACAGTTGAAAAAGGATCCTTCAATTCTGCAGAAATACACCCCCGGGCGAACATGACGTCCTCCATCATCAGTCCCGTTCCAGACCGTAGAATACGAACCGGTTTCCACAGGTTCATCAACGAGAGTTGTTACGATTCTGCCGGTAATATCATAGATCGAGAGAGACACCGCTCCATCAGTTCCGGATGGCACATCGTAACTAATTGTTGTTACATGGTTGAACGGATTTGGATAGATGCGAATATCGGGTGATTCAGCCAGTGTACCTGATTGCGGTTGCGAAACCGAGGTTTCCGAACTCAGCTTTATCAGATAGATATTGTATTCCCCCGCATAATAATCGTACGTAGTTCCGGCAATGATGAAACCGCCGTCCGTTGTCAGATCAACTGATCTGCCTTGATCCAGATTATCTCCTCCGACAGTTTTTGACCATACGGTATCACCGTTGTCATCCGTTCTGATAAGCCACACATCGAAATTCCCGGCCCCAAAGGATTCAGTGTAGCCTGCAACGATATACCCGCCATCATCGATCTGCTGGACTGAACAGCCGCAGTCTTCGAAAGCCCCGCCGAAAGTTCTTGTCCATTCACTTTCGCCGCCGCTGTCGGTTTTCACCAGCCAGACATCGTAATCACCGGAGCCATAGGATTCGGTATCGCCTACCACAATGTATCCGCCATCTGAGGTCTGCCGAACTGAATGGCTGCGCTCGGTATCAGTTCCCCCGAAGGTTTTCGTCCATGATGAAATACCGCTGCTGTTGGTTTTGATCAGCCAGAAATCGCTGCTTCCCGCTCCGTAGGAATAGGTATCAGCGAGAACGATGTAACCGCCGTCAGCGGTCTGCCGAACGGACATGCCGTTATCGTAAGCCTCTGCTCCGAATGTTCTTGTCCATTCGGAATCTCCGTTGGTATCTGTTTTTATCAGCCAGACATCCCAGCCTTCTGCGCCAAAGGATTCCGTCCCACCTGCAATGATGTATCCTCCGTCCGAAGTCTGCTGTACCTCTGTAGCCCAGTCCCAGAATGATCCACCGAATGTTTTTGTCCATAATGAATTGCCCGTACCATCGGTCCTGATAAGCCATATATCAAAACCACCTGCTCCGTAGGAACTGGTCATACCGGTTATGACATATCCGCCGTCTGTGGTTTGTTCTACAGAGAAACCGCGATCCTCTCCGGTGCCTCCGTAGGTTTTCGTCCAGAGTGTATCACCATCGCTGTCGGTTTTAATGAGCCAGACATTGAAGTTGTCTGATCCAAAGGAGTCCGTATCGCCGACAATGATGTATCCACCATCCGTGGTCTGCTGAACGCACCGCCCGAATTCATAAATGCCTCCCCCGAATATTCTTGTCCACTCCACATCAGGCTCAATCTGAGCTGACGATATAGAGGTTAGCAGCATCAATAAACTGAGTAGAAGAATTGTTCTTTTCTGCATATTTCCTCTTAAGAAAATGGGGTCAGGTCTTAAATATAAGCATTACTATCAATTTATTATATATATGCTTAATTCCAGGACTATACAATATCCAGATTGATCAGTTGTCATCATTGTGAAGATCAAGTTCATTTGAACTCCCTTCCCAAATGACACAAACAATTGTATTTTTAATTATCTGAAAAATTGCAGAAAAATCAACACTTAGGAAAATTTATGCAAAACAACAACCTGTCCCCCGGCACCCTTGGATTGATTAAAAAATGTTTTCAGGTAACAGGAATTGCGATAATACTAACGGTACTGTTTGGAGGTTCTCTTTTCTCATCAAATCCCCATCCCGACTGGAGCAGAACCGTCATCGGCACAATTGGAGTTTTTGTTCTCATTTCAGGGATTGTTATCGGTAGAAACAGCGTTTTCTTTAGAAGGCTGTCCATGCTCTTTTTCAGTCTTTTCGTTGCTTTTCTATTCATAGAATCAGCAGGAACTGTGGGTCTGTTCCTGTATGAAAAACTTTCATCTAAACCAGAGGTTGATCCCCATGAGGCCAGACTGAGAATCAGCTCAGGTGTGTACAGACCATTTGTGATCTGGAGAGCAAATCCTTTAAGTGAAGAGAATTTGACCATCAACAATGACGGACTCAGGGTTGTCCCTGGAGCAAGCGATCATCCATCTGCTCTTCAGGTATTCATGTTTGGAGGTTCCACCTTGCTTGGCTGGAATACCCGTGATAATGCCACTATCTGCGCGCACATTCAAAGATACCTGACACTTTGTTCAAACGAACCGGTCTGTGTGACCAATTTCAGCCAGCATGGTTATGTGAATACTCAGGAACTGATAGAGCTTCAGCTTCAGCTCAGGGCTGGAAACATCCCTGATCTGGTCGTATTTTATGACGGGGCCAACGAGATTTGGTCTGCAGTAGGCTGTGATACTGCTGGAATGCATTTCCGCTTTCAGGAAATTGCTGATCTTTATGAGAACAGACACTTCGCCCGGGAAACCATTGCAGCTCAACAGGGGTTCCTTCATTTAGCATCGGAACTCAATTCCATTCATCTCATTAGAAGAATCATGGGCATGGAGCAAGATAACAGTCATGTTCTATTCTGGGAGGCTGAACCGTCCATGTGCATCCTTCACGGGGAAGAATTTGTTGACCCAGCGGTGTTTGCAGGGAGAATTATGAACTTCTACGAGGGTGATCTGAGGATTCTTCAGGCTCTCAGCAGGGAATTCGGTTTTGAATACCGTGTTTTCTGGCAGCCTGTAGTACTCACAGGCAATAAACCTCTCACTTCTGAGGAGCGCGATATCTACAATTCTCTGGATTCCTTTATTGTATCACTGTTTCTGGAATGCGAACGACTTGCGATGGAACTTGAGAACAGATACGATAATTTCTTGTGTATCACAGATACATTTGATGATGTTGATGAAGCTGTCTATATTGACATTTGCCATCTGAATTCAAAAGGAGACAGTCTGGTTGCTGTAAGAATCTACAGTGATCTTCCTGAAATCAATTCAGCACAGTAAAGAAAAAAGCAGGTCACCGGAACGAAAATGTTCTTTCTCATCCAGTACATCCAGTATGTCGCAAGGATGATATCCGGATAGTATATTCTGTGAAACACCGAATGTATAAGGCATTATCCATAGTAATCTATCATGTCTGTTAAAACTGAGAGAGGATAGATCAAAGATGTACTCAGGTACTGATTTATTGATAAAATTGATATTTGCGCTCACTGCTCTGCTTCTGTTGATCGGTGGTTGTGCTGACGTCATAGAAGAAAGTCGTCCGAATGTAATTTTGATTATCATCGATACTCTTTGTGCTGATCATCTCGGCTGTTATGACTACCATCGCAATACCTCTCCAGCGATTGACAGCCTTGCTTCCGAAGGAATAATGTATGCTCGCATGCAGGCGCAGGCACCATGGACACTTCCGGCGATGGTTACGATCTATACCGGACTGACCGAGAAAAGTCATGGATGCAACAATTATGGTAGCTATTCCTGCGGTCTTGATCCGGAACTCCCGACTATCACCACGATACTTCATGATGAAGGTTTTTCTACAGCGGGTTTTGTCAACATCAACTATCTTGGATCGCTATTTGGTATGGAAAAAGGGTTTGAGCATTTTATGATAGATGATGAGGGGCATGGCCGAGCTGCCGAAACTGTTGATGAGTTCATATCATGGCTTGACAGCGAGGAATTCAGTGAGCCTTATTTCGTGGTATTTCATCTCTTTGATCCACACATGCCATACGATCCTCCCATGGGTTATGACAGAACATTTACGGAGAACGGGACCTCTGGGATTACAGAATGGATACCCGATGAAAACGGTGTATTGGATCCGGTTCAGGCTGATCATCTCAGAAATCTGTATGACGGAGAAATTAAGTGGACTGACAGCCAGTTATCACGGATGTTCGGAATCATCCGTGAGAAACATCTGGCAGAGAACACTCTGATCATATTCACAGCTGACCATGGAGAAGAATTCCTTGAGCACGGTCAGGGGGGGCATTCTTACAATCTCTACCAGCAGTCACTTCATGTTCCTTTGATTATTACCGGTCCCGGTATACCCGGAGGTGTTGTGGATTCAGCGACTGTCGGACAATTTGATATCCTTCCAACAGTATTGACATACCTCCGGATGCCTGTGCCAGAAAGAGTAGAGGGTATGGATATATTGTCAGGGAATATACCGCCCGATAGAGAAATACCGTCCAGCGGCGTGCGAGCTGACAGTATTCAGGTGGCATTGCTTGTCGGAGAAGAAAAGGTTATCTGGAGTCCTGTCAACAACTATTCCGAGATGTTCAACATAGTGGACGATCCGGGTGAGATGCTTCATCTTGAAGTGGACAGCGTGCTGCTGTCAGAAGTGCTTGACTACAGTGTATGGCCCTGTCTGTGGAATCCTACAGATCATGAACTGGATATTATGGAACAGAAGAGGCTGGAAGGTCTGGGCTATATCAGGTAAACATCGAATTCCCCTTACCCTGAAAGAAATCGGAACTATTGATGAGCCGTAGTAGTTAAGGATGGGCCTGATGCTTCTTGTGTACATGTTTCTTATCTGCACCATGAAACCCTCTGAACTTCCGGAGCAGGACATACTTCATTACGAGTTATCCCTGAATGTGGATATAGCCGGAGAGCTGCTGGAATGCATTAATGAGATTACATTCATAGCTCATTCTCCGGATTCTTCACTGGATCTGCATCTGATAGGGTTTGAGGTAGACAAAGTTACGAATCTCCAGGGAGATCTGAATTGCAGTCGACTGGGAGATACTCTCAGCATCGCTTTACCGGAGGGAATCAATCCCGGGGACACCTGCCGTGTTGAAATTGAGTACCATGGGCATCCCATGGCTTACTCGGGGCGGGAGTACATGATCGCAGGTGTGACCTTTATCAACGGCGGTATGTATTCCGTCGGCATGGAACCCGGCTGCGGCGGCTACCTGTATCCCTGTATCGATATTATCTCCGAGAAAGCCTCATACTCCTTTCATATAACAGTTGACAGAGGACTCTGGGGGATTGCGAACGGCAGCCTCACCGGGATCGATGAAACAGGGGAAAGGCTGACCTATCACTGGGACCACCCCGAAAATATTTCAACCTACCTGGCAGCTGTGGCGGTTGGGGAGTTCGAACGGCTGGAAGATCCGGAGGAGGACTGGATATGCCACTGGATAAGCCCCGACATGAGCCAGGAAGGAAGGGATGTTCTTGCAAGAACAGGTGATATTGTGGATCTTTACGAAGGTTTATTCTGCCCATACCCGTGGTCCGGGGGGCTGGGATGCATCGAGATCGCTGAAGGCGGAAACGAGCATAACACAAAGATTTACATTTCACCCTTATACTTCAATTACTCCGCTGATTGGGCACTGGGAGTACTTGTACACGAAATCGCCCATCACTGGTGGGGGAATTACGTCACCGAAGCGGAATGGTCGGAGATCTGGCTGGCGGAATCATTTGCCACCTACAGTGAAACTTTCTGGCTTGAGAATGAGTGCGGACCTGACAGCGCTCATGCAAGGCTTTATCGGGACCTGGAGGGATACTTCTGGAGTGGTGAGACATCTCCCATAGTACCGGCAAAGGGTTATCTCTGGACACATACTGTATACAACAAAGGTTCGTTTGTTCTAGGAATGCTGCGCAGAACAATAGGAGATCAGGTTTTCTTCGATACACTTAAGTTATACCTGTCCAGGCATGCTTTCGGTTCTGTTACCACTGCTGATTTCAGAAGAGCAGCCGAGGATGCTTCAGGGCTGAAACTGGGATGGTTCTTTGATCAGTGGGTCTACGGTCGTGGTTATCCCTGTTACGATCTGGATTACAGAATCGATACCCTGCCGCTGGGTGGTGCTGAAGTTGCCTTCTCTCTGAACCAGACACAGCCTGACCACTGGCCTACTTTCAGAACTGACATTGAACTGCTGGCTTCTGACAGCACCAGCGATACACTGGTGACTATTATGAACGACAGCAGGATCTTTGCGGATACACTCCGTCTGACCTTCATCCCCGATTCGATTATTCTGGATCCCGAACGCTTTGTTCTCAGATCGGATTCATCCGGTGTGAGAGAGCCGTTTCATAGTCTCTGCCTTATCAAAGCCCCGGATACCTTCGACTTCAGTCGATGGAGGAGGGGCTTGTTATTGTCTCTGTTTCCAATATTGTATAAATATGAAAACTCTGACCCGTACTGCAAGGATCAAGTTACCCATAATACCTGAACAAATACGGCCTACGATTGAGGCGGTCACCCGGGCTTTCAACTACGTCTGTCAGATCGGGTACAAAGATCATGACTTCAATTCCGTTTCCCTGCATCACAAAACCTACAAATATGTCCGGGATACCTTCGGGCTTCCTGCCGACCTCGCTGTCCAGATCAGGATGAAGGCATCTGAGGCTCTCAAGCCCGCTATCCAGCGTGGTCGCAGGTGCCCTCAAAGCAGAATGTCTTCTATCCGTTATTCCTCCAGGAGTTACAGTATCTGGTTCGATAGAAGCGAAGTATCTATCCTTACTCTTGATGGCAGGCTCAGGATCTCCTTCAAT
>JAUVEU010000068.1 GCA_030594645.1 Candidatus Aegiribacteria sp. | reverse complement strand
GTGTTCATGCCTGAGTAATTACAGGAGCGGTACTGTATATAAGGTCATAGTTTCGATCATTTTCGGAATGATCGGATTTTTACTCAATTTCAATACGATCAATTTCTCTTTCCCTCCATATACAGCGACGGTGCTGATAGGGTTACTGCTCCCTATGCTTGTTGCGCAGGCATGGGGATGGAAATACGGGCTGCTGTCAGCTTTGGCCGGTGGTTGCCAGTCAATGTGGTGGCTGTGGGGACCAAGCAACGGCTATGCCATATTCGCAATCGTTCCTCCATTTACCTTATGGATTGTCTGGCATGGTATATTTGCCGGCATTCGCGAAAAAACAGAGAAACGAAAATGGTGGCTGAACAAGTATTTTGTAGAGATCCCTTTCAGAATATTGTCCTCAGTCAGTCTTCTAACATTTACCAGGTGGGTTGTATCAATGAATCCGCCACCCTGGGGCTGGGCTTCAGCCTCACCCGCTACAGTCCCAATTGAATTTTCAAGATTCGTAGTCATGAAGCAAGCCGCTGTCGGCTACATCATCCTTCTACTGGCTGACGTACTGCTGCATCTGGGACGACCAAGAAAGTTCTTCGGGCTGGTTGAAGATCGCGATAATACCAGGTCTGTTCATGTTATCAGTATCGCTCTGCTGCTGGGTGTCCTGTTCTGGATTACGGATAGCATTATGGATTCAATCTTATTTCATTCGTGTGGTTCCTTCCTTGATTCCCTGGCAATGAATATCCCTCCGCATGATGTATTCGTACGGACATTATTTATACTGACCTGCCTGGTTGGGGGTCTGCTGGTATCAAAACACCTGTCCAGGCAGAGGAAAAGCGACTACGCGCTCCGGGAGAGTGAGCAGAAGTATAGAAATCTGCTTGAGAACCAGAGCGAAGTTGTTTTTCGCATATCCCTGTCTGACGGCAGATTTGATTACATATCCACTGCAGTTTCGGAGGCTCTCGGCTATTCAATGAACGAAATCCTCGATACACCTCTTTTCATAATGAAAATAATACATCCCGACTTCAGAGCATCAATGGAGCAGCATTGGGGTGACATTTTGAATGGCATATTAGTTCCATCATATGAATATAAGGTAATCAATGCCGAAGGAGACGAGGTATGGGTACTTCAGTCAAACAACGCTGTTTACGACGACAAAGGGCAGATTGTCATCCTTGAGGGAATCTGCAGAGACATAACCGAACAGAAACGGACTGATGAAGAACGGGAACTTTTATTGAAACGGATACACGAGCAGGCTCTTCAGATGCAGCAGACAATAGATACTGTTCCCGAAGGAATGATACTGCTCAATCAGGATTACAGGGTAGTACTTGCCAATCCTGCTGCCGCGGAATTCCTGAGCCTGCTGTCGAATTCAGAGGTTGGAGACATACTTGACAAACTGGGGAATCGTTCTCTGAGAGAACTGCTTACTTCGCCTCTAACAGGATTCCGGCATGAAGTCAGATATGAAAGCAGGTATTTCGAGGTTATAACGAGACCGATGGAACAGAATCAGGATACTCAGGGCTGGGTGATGGTGGTCAGTGAAGTAACCAGGGAAAGGGAAACACAAAAGCAGATCCAGCAGCAGGAACACCTTGCCGCCGTTGGCCAGCTGGCCGCCGGAATAGCGCATGACTTCAATAACATCATGGCAATTATTGTTCTCAGTACAGAAATGGGACTCCTTTCACCTGATGTTCCTTCAGCTATAAGAGATAATCTGGAAACGATTTCCAGCCAGGCTGACAGAGCGGCAAAACTGATTCAGCAGCTTCTTGATTTTGGAAGAAGGGCTGTTCTGGAACGTGTACCGATGGACCTTCTACCCTTTTTCAAGGAACAGATCAAACTTCTGGAGCGAACCCTGCCGGAAAACATCATACTGAAACTGAATTATGGGACAGACAAATATTGGGTAAACGCTGATCCAACACGATTACAGCAGATTGTTCTGAATCTGGCAGTCAACGCAAGAGATGCCATGCCCGATGGAGGACAGTTAAGCTTTGAAATGATTCTTCAGAAGGGAACTGGTAATATTGACTCCCCGAATTACAGAAAGAACGCTGCCGGAGAATGTGTATGCATAAGAGTGAATGATACGGGCACCGGAATATCATCCGATATTCTGGGACACATTTTCGAACCATTCTTCACAACAAAGCCGCAGGGAAAAGGGACGGGGCTTGGGCTGGCACAGGTATTCGGAATAGTTAATCAGCACGAGGGGCATATAGAAGTGATATCAGCAGAGGGAGAAGGTACCTCCTTCTTTATCCGTCTGCCTCTTCTTCGGGAACATGTTACAGATAAATCGAATTTTAACAAACGACCTGATATCATCAGGGGGCATGACGAAGTTATACTGGTGGTGGAAGACGATAAGATCGTTCGTAAAACCCTTGTTGCTTCACTGAAAGTGATGGGCTATCGGGTTGTGAAAGCTGAAAACGGCCGTGAAGCTCTGATCAGTCTGGATAAACACCCTGAGGTAGAACTGGTATTGAGTGATCTCGTAATGCCGGAAATGGGCGGACAGGCTTTATTCAATCAGTTGAAAAATCGGGGCTCGAATCTTCCGGTCGTGATGATGAGCGGTCATCCGATGGAGAACGAACTCGAAAATCTCCGTTCTGAAGGATTAGCAGGATGGATACTCAAACCCCCCACTATAGAGAAGCTGTCCCGCTTATTGGCAAATGTGCTGAAAGATACAGCTATGAATAAATGACTGGTTTCGTAGAAATAACAGATGGAAGCGTGAATTTGCCATCCTCCGTCTGACCGTTCTCGATCAGTGCGGCGATGATTCGGGGAAGAGCCAGTCCGGACCCGTTCAGAGTGTGTACGAATAAAGGTTTGCCTCCACCCGCGGGTTTGTATCTTATGTTTCCCCTTCTGGACTGAAAATCTCTGAAATTGGAGATGGAGGAAACCTCAAGCCACTTCTCCTGCCCCGCAGACCATACCTCGAAATCATAGCATTTCGCCGCCGCAAAGCTGAGATCTCCCGTCGAAAGAATAGAGATTCTATAGGGAAGTTCCAGAAGACCGAGCATTTTCTCGACATGTGAAACCATTTCTTCGAGAGCTTCTTCAGACCGGTCAGGGTGTTCGAAGCGAACCATCTCCACCTTTTCAAACTGGTGAACCCTGTTCAGGCCTCTCGTATCTTTCCCGTAGCTCCCGGCTTCCCTTCGGAAACAGGGAGTGTAACCGACTAATTTAACCGGCAGGACACCTTCATTTACAGTGGTGTTTCGATAGATGTTTGTAAGAGGAACCTCTCCTGTGGGAATAAGGAAAAGGTCATCCTTTTCAATATGGTACATATCATATTCAAGCTTCGGAATCTGCCCGGACGCAGTCATGCTTTCCCTGTTTGCCAGAAAAGGAGTCCAGATTTCTTCCATTCCAGCCTCTGAATGAAAATCCATCATCCAGTTAATCAGCTTTCTCTGGAGCCATGCAGCCCATCCTCGCAAAAGGATGAAATTAGCTCCGGCGATATCTCCGGAGGCCTTCTGATCGAAGAGATTGCCGAGAATTTCCCAATGGGGCTTCGGCTTAAAATCGAATGATGGTTTTGCTCCGGCAGCTTTGACTATTTCATTATCAGATTCATTTTTTCCTATAGGAACATCTTGATCAGGAATGTTCGTGAACTGGAGTTCAACCTCCGCCATCGTTCTGTCAATTGCTGACAGTTCTTTGTCAATCAGTCCGATACTATCTCCAACTTTTTTGCTTTCAGCGATCTGGATATCCGCGGACTCGCCGTTCTTCTTTAGAGAGGAAACTTCCAGTGAGAGTTCATTTCTCCGCCTTCTCAGAGTTTCAGTCCTGCCCAGCAGATCTCTGCGCTTCCTGTCGAGTGAAAGCCACCTGTCAATAGGACAGGGCTCGCCTTTATTCAAAGAGGCTTCCCTGACCCTGTCCGGTTCGTTTCTCAGTAATCCCCTGTCAAGCATTATATCCAGTCTCCCTTTTCATCAATACGGCATTACACGAGCGCAAGAGTCAGAAATGTGGAATAAACACGAGCAATCCCACAGCCAGAGCGCCCGCTGCAGCAAGAAGAACCGCACCGGCAGCCAGATCCTTGGCTTTCTGAACACTGTCATGCCATTCAGGTGCTGTATGATCAGCAAGAAATTCGAGGGCGCTGTTCATAGCCTCAGCTGAAAGCACCATCGCAACGGCAATAGAAATGAGTGCCCATTCAAGGAGATCCAATCCGACAGTAAATCCGAGGATAAGGACAACTATGAGAGCGAAAACATGAATTCTCGCGTTCATCTGCGTTTTGAGCAGTGTGCCGATGCCCCGTATAGCGAACTTGAAACTCCTGAATCTATTTTTCATTCTAGAAATATACTCCAAAACCGCTGGAAGTACTCCAGTGAACCATAACTGCAGGCTGCATCTCCGGATCGTTTGGAGGGTCCTCACTATGAGCTTTTGTTACAGCAAGCCCTGCGGCAAGACCGATAGCTGCTCCTGCGATGACATCGGAAGGATGATGTTTTCCCAGCGTAATCCGTGACAGCGCGGTAAATCCGGCGATTACAACTGCTGGAATCCCGGCTTCCGGTCCGTATCTGTCCCAGATGATTGCGGCAGAACAGGCTGTCCCGGCCGAGTGTCCGGAAGGGAAGCTTCTCGAATTACTGCCGTCAGGACGTTCTCTGCCGGTTCCCAGTTTCAGGACACCTGCAATACCATATGTAATGAGCAGACCCTCTGTAAGCATCTGGCCCGTTTCCTCGGTGTCATCTGAATCGAAAATGGCACCCCCCGCCCACAGTAACGACGATGCTCCAAGAAGACGCAGACCCAAAGCGTTGTCACACCCCTTCGAGCAATCCTCAAGAAAACCGTCACCCATAAATCCCCGGTAACCTTCACTGTCTTCAAGAAAGTAAGCCCCCGCCGCAATTGATCCACCTGCTGCAAAGGAGACAAGAGGACCGGTGGAAAACAGATGGTGTATATCTCTGCCCACAAAATGGATGAAATCATCACCTGCGATGTTCGAAATCATCATAAACAGCAGAAAGATCGAACCAGCTGACCCCAAGGCAGAATTATGCCTTTTCAGCATAGAACTCCTTTACGGAATCCACCACTTCGTTTAATTCAGCATCGGTCAGTTCGCCGAAGACGGGAAGGGAAATAACTTCTCTGGATGCATTTTCCGAAACGGGAAAATCACCCTCTTTGTACCCCAGGCATTCAAAACACTCCTGAAGGTGAAGAGGGAGCGGATAATAGACAGCGCATCCAATTTTCCGTTCCCGAAGCCAGGCAAGAAGCTCATCACGGTTTTCAGCTCTCAGGGTGTACTGATTGTATACTGACCATGCGCTCTTCCTTATGACGGGAGTTTTTACCTGTCTTACGCTTTTAAAAGCGCTCCTGTAGAATTTCGCGTTCTTTCTCCGTCCTTTATGCCATTCTTCAAGATGAGACAGTTTTACCCTGAGGAATCCAGCCTGTAGAGCATCCAGCCGGGAATTAAAGCCTACTTCCCTGTGAATGTATCCCTGGCCTCCATGTTCTCTGAGTCTGACAATTCTCTCCGCAGTTACATGGTCACCGGTTGTTACCATTCCTCCGTCTCCGAGAGCCCCGAGATTTTTTGAGGGGAAGAAGCTGAAGCAGCCCGCTGCACCAAAAGAGCCGGCCTTTTTTCCCTCCCATTTTGCGCCGACTGCCTGTGCGGCATCTTCGACAACAGGAATCCGCCAGTCATTGCAGATAGCCATAATCCTGTCCATTTCAGCTATCTGACCGAACAGATGTACAGGCATTACCGCCGCGACTCGTGTGCCGCTGCTCTTTTCAACGACTCCTCTGTTAGTAACAGCGCAGTTACTTCTCAGCCAGTCAGACAGGAGATCAGGGTCCATGTTGAAAGTATCGGGAAGAATGTCGACAAAAACCGGAATTCCGCCGGCACGTACGACAGCACCTGCAGTTGCGAAGAAAGTAAAGGGAGTTGTTATTACATATTCTCCCGGTTCAACGCCGGCTGCCATAAGAGCCAGAATAAGGGCATCAGTGCCGGAAGCGCATCCGACCGCGATTTCTGTTCCGCAGTACTTCGAGAACTCTTCTTCCAGGGATTCCAGCTCAAGCCCTTTTATGAACGCTGAAGTTTCCAGAGCCTTATCGAAAACTTTTCGGAGATCCTTAATCAGGGGTTTATGCTGTCTGCTTATGTCCAACAGGGGAACTGCCATTTGCTTATCCTTTCGAACGCAGGGTGTTACTTAGCGATTTCAGTGAGCTCCTGCACCAGTCAGAACTACTTTCAGGGTTCTGGCAAGAATTTCCAGGTCGAGAAAGATTGACTGGTTCTCAATATAGAAAAAATCATACTTCAGTTTGCTTGCCACACTTTCCAGGTCTGTATCGTATTCGAGCTTTACCTGTGCCCATCCCGTCAGACCCGGTTTGATAGTAAGCCGTTTTTGGTAAAACGGATACATTATTCTGAGTTCTTCAACAAAAGCAGGTCTTTCAGGGCGAGGGCCGACAATTGACATGTCCCCCATAACTACATTCAGCAGCTGAGGAAACTCATCAATTCTTGATCTGCGTAGAAGACGGCCTATGGAAGTTATTCTCACGTCTTCCTTATCGGCCCAGACAGGACCGCTGTGTTTCTCGGCGTTATGAACCATGCTGCGGAATTTGAAGACCTTGAAGATCCTGCCCCCTTTACCCACTCTTATCTGACGATAGAAAACAGGACCTCTGGAATCAATCTTTATAACTATTCCTATCAGGATCCAGAAAGGGAGCCCGATGAGAAGAACTACAATACTGATGAAGTAATCCATGAACAGTTTAACAAGTCTCTGCCAGAAACTCAGTCTTTCAGGGAAGATTTCCATGAATGGCTGCCCCATTATCTGAGTACTGTGAACATGTCCGGTAACAATATCAAAAAGATCGGGCACAACCTTTAATCTGATACCAGCTCCGGCTGCGGGGAGGAGAAGGGACAGAATATCATCATGGAAATTGGACGCAATTGTCACAAGGAGTTCATGAACAGGATGTATCTTCAGAATTTCCGGCAGTTCCTTTACAGTACCGATAATCCGCTCCTCCGAAACGGTCTGCTCAATACTGATTTTTTCCGGATCAACAAAACCGACAACATTGTACCCCAGAGCAACATTTTCTTCAAGGTACTGCTCCAGGTAAGAGGCTGCTATACCGGTTCCAACAATTGCCGCATTACGCCGGAGCATACCTTTCCTGGCCAGCTTTCTCTCAATCAGGCGTACACAGCCTCTGGCAGTGAACACGAATAGAATCAGAAGGGCGTAGTAAAAAAGAATGATCCACCTTCCAATTGATGCTGAAGGTGATATGAGGAAAGCACCGAAAAACAGAATTATGAAACCGGTTGTAACAGGTTTCATGACAAGCTTGAGTTCGTCCGCCCAGCTCATGTCCCAGTGAGGTCTGTAGGATCCGGATGCGGCGAACATAAGCCACCAGAACGGAATGGAGGCTACTCCGCCTGCGAACATAACGTTCCCTGACATGGGAATTACATCCTGGAAAAGACCCGAATCAAACTTGATCCATGCCGCGAATATGAGAGATACGAAAACGGCAACCGCGTCAAATCCCATCCCGAGCAGCATAATCTGCTTTTTCAGTTGTCTTCCTCCATGGTTTTCTTTTCCCACATTTCTACGGGATTGCCTGTCAGGGTTCTGAATATACCATCAATCGAGGCAATGTTCATAAGCCAGAAGTAGTAAGGAAAAAGAAACTTCGACGGCAACCTGTTTTTCAGCAGTAATCCGGCAGCCGCAAGAAGGTGAAAAGAACACATCAGAATAAAGACAGTGGTGTAAACGGGAGAGCCAGCTAAGATGCCCGATAGAACAGTCGCGCCCAGAATGAGCATACCGGAGAACCATCTCAGCATTTTATGAACAAGGAGCTGGAGGAACAAAAGACTTTTTCCGTTCTTCAGAGCCTTTCCCATCAGCAGAACGCAGCTGATTACCATCCAGCTGACTATCCTGACCATCCTATGGTACTGGCTGGAATCAGAAGGAGATCGCTCCACGGCAATTGCCCTTTCATTGAATACACATGAATAACCCTGAACCCTTGTCATGACAGCGAGTTCAAAATCATCCGCTCGATTTGGAGCAGCAGGCATGAACAGGTTTCTTCTCAGCGAAAATATTGCGCCAGTCGCGCCCAGCACCGCGCCGAGTCTTGAGCAGAGTTTCTTGATGGTTTTTTCATATTTCCAATAAGTGCTTTCGCAGGTGGTCCCGTCAAGGCTGTTCATTCTGGATCCGTCAACGCATCCGACCCCCGGATTACTGTAAGGCAGGACAAGCTCCTTCACTGCATCGGCAGCAAACTCAGTATCCGCATCTGTGAAGACCAGAATATCGCCGCGTGAGAGTTTCAGCAGTTCCTGTATTATCAGAGGCTTTCCTATTCTTTCAGGACTGCGGAAAAGAATGACATTGTCATTTGCGAAAGACTGAACGACTTTGTCAGTTCTGTCGTTGGAAAAGTCGGACCCTATCAGTATTTCCAGCCTGCCGGGATAATCCTGGGTCAGCAGGTTTTCTATTCTGCGGGCAATGACCTTTTCTTCGTTTCTCGCTGCTACCAGAACACTTACTGAGGGCCACTCCGCAGGTTCAATCCAGGAGGGTTTTCTTCTGAAAAGAGCTGCAAAGCACAGAAAAAGAGGATAGATGAACCACGAAACAGAAGATAGACCGAAAACGATCCAGAAGTAAGCAGAATTCATAAACCTTTCTCCATCCGCTTGCCGGAACGTTTCTTTGTAAAAAGGTGTTTCCGAAAAGCTCCGAAAGCTTTAAAAGTGCGTCTTCCCTCTGTGAAAGGATGTCTGACGCTCTGCCAGGCTTTGTAGGCCAGATATTCCGGTCGGAGATAGAATCGCTTTCTGGAATTGTCGCACCACTCGACAAGTTCATGGGATGGCAGATCAGGGAGATCGACAACACAATCATGCAGTCCTTCAGAAGTGACCCATCTGTTGAAGCTGCCGGTTCTCAGATAACCCAGTTCCTTATACTCACGGTAGAGATCTGTTCCGGGGTATGCCATCACGGGAAAGAATTGAGCTGTGTCCGGAGACAGTTTAACGGCCATCCTGAAAGTGTTCTCCAGAGTAATGGAGGTTTCTCCCGGATTTCCTGCCATGAAACACCCATGAACAAGGAGCCTAGCTTTCCTTGCTCTGATCGCGAACTCCATGTTCTGCTCAACTGTCGTTCCCTTCGAAACATTATTCAGTATCTCCTGGGAACCTGATTCGTATCCAACGATAATCATCCTGCATCCAGCGGCTTTCATTTTTCTCATTGCGTCGTATGATAGGTTCGCGCGCACATTGGCGGTCCAGGGAATCCTGTTTCCATTCCTGATAAGAGCTTCTGAAACTTCCTCGACCCTTGAATTGTTTATTGAAAAAGTATCATCCTCTATAACGATTTCCTGAATCTGAGGAAAATACTCACCGAACAGGCCGAACTCCTCTGAAACATGGAGAGGTGATCGTACTCTGTACTTCCCGCGGTGCATCACCTGGGGCCAGACACAAAAGGAGCATCTGTATGGGCAGCCCCTGCTGGTTATTGTCATCACACTGGGATATCTTGCTGCTGCAAAAAAGTAATTCTCCGGTTTCAGGTGCTTTCTGTAAACATCCGCCAGAAAGGGGAGCGAATCCAGATCCTTTATCATCTCGCGCTGAGGGGTACTTCGTATTTCTCCGTCAACTGAAAGAGCAAGCCCGGAAACATCAGACAGATCTTTGTTTCGCTGCAGCTGATCCGCCGCAGCAACCAGGGTTGCGTCGTACTCTCCCACAGCCGCTCCGTCGAGGGAAGGAGCCAGTCTGAGGCTTTGTTCAGGAAGAGCGCTTACATGAGTGCCGACCAGCAGCACAGAAGCAGAAGGAAGAGCTTTCTTCAGCATTGAGGCAATTCGAAGGTCACTGTAGATGGAAGGAGTTGAAGTATCGATCACAACCAGTCCCGGATCATAATCTGTGACTTTTCGGAGGAGATTATCCCTGGAAATGCCCTCCGCAGGACAGTCAAGAAAAAGCACTTCATGTCCGGCACATTCCAGTGCTCCAGCGCCATGCGCCAGCCAGAAAGGCCAGTATAGTGTTCCGCTTTTGTTAATCGCGGGAGAACGTGATGTTCTTGAGAACCTTCCATTCATGAAAGGCAGATTTATCACAGCTGTCTTCAAATCCCACCGGCTTTCTTTCGAGTCAGCAAGTTACCGCTAACCCTGATTCTCTGAGCGCCTGCCGTTCACGAAACGCCATGCACTCGGGAAAAGGACAGCAGCAGCGGCAATCTTTGCAGTATCACCGATAATGAAAGGAAGAACACCCGCGTTGATTACCCTGTCCCATCCAACAAAGCGGGACAGCCAGACAGCACCCGGGACGTATATAGCTGCAGAACCCGCAAGCATGGCGAGAATGGTCGTTGATACTGATCTGTCCCAGCCTCTCTCGCAAAGGGATCCTACCGTAAATGCCGCAAAAACGAATCCGACTATGTATCCGGCAGTAGGACCGGCAAAAGCTGTCAGGCCGGTAGCACAACCTGCAAAAACAGGCAGACCCATGGCCCCGAGCGAGAGGTAGCTCATAACGCTCAGAACACCGCGTCTGCTGCCGAGCAGAGCCGCAATGAGAAAAATGCCGAAAGTCTGTCCTGTGACGGGAACCGGATAGGCCGGAATTTCCAATCGGGCGCAAAGGGCGATTAAGAACGTTCCTCCCGCCATGAGCAGCATATCCCTCAATATACCTGTTCCCGGTACAAATCTTTCAATCAGAACTGCTGTTGAACTGTGACTTTTTTTCAAGAATTCACTCCCGTTTCAGAAGGTCAATGTTAATTGTCATGAGTTAAAGGTTCCTATAAGCCGTCCGGGGAAATTTCCTCGAATCTTGCTGCCAGTATCCTGGCCGTCCTGTTCCAGGAGAATTCACCCGCCCGGACGACAGCCTTTTCTGAAAGTTCCTTTCTTAATTCCGGCTGCGATACTAGAAGAGCCATTCCATGCATGATATCCGTAACGGATTCCGGGTCAACCAGGATTCCCGCCGCGCCTGCAAGTTCCTCAAGCGCAGTTCCGGATGAAACCACGACCGGAGCCCCGCCCGCCATCGCTTCGAGAGCAGGAAGGCCGAAACCTTCCTGCAGTGAAGGCATGACAAACCCGATACATTCAGAGTATAACTCCTTCAGTTCACTATCTGAAATATGTGATAGTACTGTAATACTGTCCTTAGCGGAGCAATCCTCCACATCCCGCATGAATTCTCTGAAGGCTCTATCCTTCCGGACAACCATAATCATTTTTGGGAAAGCGGGATTAATTGCTTTTAACCTCGAATACGCGACCACGAGACGGGTCAAATTCTTGTATGCACGGGCATTGCCGATATAAAGCAGATAATCCTCTCCGGGGGAATCATGTACTGCCCCTGTTCCGGAAGCGAAAAGATCCTGCCCTTCACCTGTAACGAAAGACTTGTCTGCTGAACCCGGAAAGGTCTCATCAAGTATTCTGAGAGTCACGTTGGACGGAACGGAAACAGCAGCAGCATGATCGATGGACTGTTTCAGCTTCTTTCTGAAAATCATTCTGGATAGAATATTTCTGATAAGACTGCTTCCGAAGTACCCCGGCTGGTTGAGAACGATCAGGTCGTGAACGGTAATTACTGTTGGAGTTTCAGGGCAGGGACCGGCCATGGAAAGATTAAGATAGATGTCTGCTCCGATGGAATCGACAAATCCGTTCATGAGTCTCTTCTCTCCATGAGAAAAACGCCGGACATCGGAGAGCAGGCATGTAACATTCATATCCTCGAGGTGCATAACGGCATTCCGATTGATGATTACGGTGTAATCCCAGTCAGGTTTTTCTTTCAGCATAGCATTCAGCACACCGAGCGAATACCTGCTGATACCGTCCACATGTTCCTGCAGAGCCCTGGCATCGATCAGAATTCTCATTTACCATTCCTTCGGTTAAGATGCTTTCCCGGAATATCAGATACATTAAAATATAGTATACAGGAACAGGTCAATCTACCAGGGTTAACTGAAATTCGTATCGTTATGACATTCATGGCTGGCAGTTATATTCATCACTGATGCGAGACAGAATTTAATTTGCTGAAAAACAGGAGGCATCTTGCTGAGAGTAGCTGCTGTGATTGTCAATTACGGTCAGTGGGAGCTTACCCGGAAGTGCCTTGACTCCCTCAAGAGATCTGAGGGAGTGGATATCAGAATAACGCTTGTGGATAACAATTCCGCAGGAGATGTTCCGGAATGGGTTCAGACCTGCACAGGTGTTCGGTTCAAGCGAATGAGCGAGAACACCGGTTTTGCCGGAGGCAACAACGAGGGTTTTCTGATTTCCGGGCAGGATAAGGCTGAGTTCACCCTGTTCCTGAACAACGATGCCGAAATTACTCCCGGTACAGTTTTGAATCTTGCTGAATTTCTAAAGGAAAATCCGGAAGCCGGCATCGTGACTCCTCCCGTGTATTACGCGTCGGAACCTGATCGTATATGGAGCGCAGGGGGCAGATTCATTCCGTGGAAGATGAGATTTGACCAGAAGACATATCCTTCAAAGGATGACCTTCCTGATAAAGCGGTGAAAATAGATTTTGCTTCAGGTTGCGCCATGATGATAAGAACGGAGCTTTTCGAGAAGACGGGAGGCTTCCGGGATGATTTCTTCATGTACTACGAAGATGCCGATCTCTGTCGAAAAGTCTCACTCGCGAAATATTCCATATGGCTTCTTCCAGCGGGAGAAGTTATTCATCATGTTGCGTCAGGAAGCGGAGGGGAATTGTCACCCCTTGCAGTCTACTTCTCAGAGAGAAACAGATTGGTTCTCTCGCGGAAAATGCTCGGTCCCGGCATGAGGACTGTATTCTATATTTACATCAGTGCCGTATTGATTGTAAAAACGTTCAAGTTTCTTTTCTGGCAGAGCCCCGGCCTGATACGATGGATATGGAAGGGGTATTTCGACGGGCTGTTTCTAAGGGTCGGACATAACAACGTACACTTGTGAAAACCGTACAAGCTGATAATGTAATGGTATGAGCATAATGACTTATAAATAGTATATATAAAAGAAAATCAGGCAAT
>JAUVEU010000114.1 GCA_030594645.1 Candidatus Aegiribacteria sp. | reverse complement strand
AGATTTACCTGTATCCTGTTCTTTATCTCCGAATTTCTTAACAAGTTCTGCCTTTTTATCGGCCGTAATACTCATTTTTCTGGATCCTCCATCCATTTTTCTTCTTCAGCAAGTTTCTTAACTTTTTCGACATCCTCTGCTATAAGGCCCGATAACTCACCCATGGAACCAGGTGATGCTATCCCTCTCAGCCTTGAACAGAAACTGACGGTCATACCGCAGCCATATAAATTCTCTATCCGGTTGATCAGATGCGCTTCAACCGGACCGGTGGCGTTTCCAGGAACGAATACGGCTGCAGGCATACGCCTGTCACTTTCATCAAGGGTTACAACTCCGGCATAGCTTCCGGGTTCTGGAAGCAGCTTACAGAATGGAACCCTGACATTTACAGTGGGAAAACCTAATTTGCGTCCCACTCCCTTACCTCTCGATACGACTCCGGTAACTGAATAGTACCTGCCAAGGAGCAATTCAGCCTGACGGATATCGCCATTTTCGAGAAGATTTCTGATTCTTTCGCTTTTAACCGGCACATCACCGGCCTTCAGCGGAGGTACAATAATAGTATCAATTCTTCTTGAAGTACACCATTGCTTGAGAAAACGCTCTGTACCTTTCCGCTCTCTGCCAAAATGAAAATCGTAACCAACAACAAGTCGTGAAAACTGCTCCCTTGCGAAAAGATCTTCAAGAAATTCCTCAGGTTCCATGTTTACAGTAGTCTTATCGAATGGATACAGGATAATTTTCTTTACTCCCAGATCGCGTAATATTGAAGCTCTTTCAATTGAAGTTGTAAGACGTCTTGACCATGATCCTTTTCCGAAATACTGACGTGGCACCGGCTCAAAACAGACAACTCCAGCATTCCTGTCTTTCATCAGCGCTGCCCTTATTACCGCTTCATGACCCCTGTGTATCCCATCGAAACTGCCTATTGCCAGTGTCATATCTTCAATCCGCAATAAGTACGCAGAGGGGCCTCAATGAAGAGCCATCCCCCTCTGACATTGCCACGACTCTGCCCTGCTCATCAAGCAGAACCACTGTACCTGTGAGCGTGCTGTCAAGCCTTGCTCCATGCGATATAAGGCGCTTATCTGAATCGCTCAGAATAAGGCTATCGTATGTATCGAGAAGAGCAGTCATCGAAAGCAGCGATTCAGGATTGTCCGGTTCGCGGGATGATCTCTCTACGGAAATGTCTCCTATGGAAAGCCTTCTTATATCGAATGCGGCCCCGCAGACCTCAAGATCATTCCCGATATCCCTTGCCAGGGCTCTGACATAAGTTCCTGAGCTTACAGTGACAGCAAGGTATGCTTTACAATTCTCATATTTCATCAGCTTCCAGTCGGATACGTGAACTTCCTTCTCCGGTGTATCAGGAAGCAGACCTTCCCTTGCCGTTTTATATGCTCTCACGCCATTTATTTTCACAGCGGAATAACTTGGCACTTTCTGGATGATGTTTCCGGTGTATCTCTTAAGAACTCGCTGAATATCCTTCTGCTTTAAATGGCCTGCTGATCTTCTTTCAAGAATATTGCCGGTTGTATCATCCGTATCTGTTCTGATGCCGAACTCAATTCCAAAGCCGTATCGCTTCTCTTCGGATGTGATAAATCTTGATAATCTTGTGGCTTTCCCCAGAAGCACTATCAGAAGTCCTGTAGCGTCAGGATCAAGAGTTCCAGCATGTCCGTACTTGCTGAAACCCCAGGCACTAGCTACTGATGAGGCTGCCATTCTTGAGGAAATACCGCTTGATTTATCCAGCAGATATACTGCACCGTGCATATCAGAAAATGTCAATCGTTATCCAGTTCCTTCATGATGCCAAGTACTTTATCTCCATCTTTTCCGGATGAATCGTGCACAAAAGAGAGTACTGGAACAGTTCGCATCCTGATTGCATCCGCCAGCCTGGATCTGAGAAATCCAGCAGCTGATTTCATTGCTTTGCAGGCCTCTTCAGAATCAGTTTCTGAACCGGTTGTCTCGAAAAACACTGTAGCATGTGATCCGTCACGAGCAAGTTTCACTCTTGTTATCAGTATATTTGTAAGTCTATCGTCAGAAACATCCCGAATAATTATTTCCTCAAGAATCCGCTGGATATCACCGGAGAGCCTGCTTACTTTTCTCTCGTTCATTTCAACTTCCCGTCAATCAGAGTTCCCTTAATACCGATAGTATCTCGAATGCCTCGATAACATCGCCGACTTTGATATCGTTGTATCCCGAAAGACCAATACCGCATTCAAAACCTGCTTTAACCTCTTTGCGATCTTCTTTGAATCGCTTAAGAGAACTGATGCTGCCTGACCATGTATCCACGCCGTTCCTGACTAACCGCACACGGGCATTTCTTCTAATAAGGCCATTCACAACATATGATCCGGCAACAACACCGATTTTGGGAACTTTGAAGAGATCTCTGACTTCCGCTGAACCAAGAAACTCTTCTTTTTCCTCAGGTTTTAGAAGACCGGATAGAGCCTTGGTCACGGTTTCCTCCACCTGATGAATTACACTGAATGTAGCAATCTCAATATCCATAGCTGAAGCTTCTTCACGCGCTCTTGCATCAGGACGGACTCTGAAACCGATAATCACCGCATTTGAAGCAGCGGCAAGATTGACATCATTCCCCGATATTCCACCTGCTCCGCTTCTGATGATGTTAACGGATACTTCGTCGTTACCAAGCCCTGTCAGTGTGTCGACTATGGCTTCCGCCGTACCCTGGACATCTGCTTTAATAATCAGATTAAGTACACCCTCTGTTTCTCCGGATTTCTGCCAGAAGTCCTTGAGTGAAACCATTCTGCCTGCATGCAGATCTCTTTCTCGCTGAACCAGCTGACGTATTCTGGTAACTTTCCTGGCCTCATGTTCGGAATCAACCACTACAATCGATTCTCCTGCGTCAGGGACGGATGAACAACCTAAAATCTGTACAGGAATCCCGGGACCGGCTTCTTCAATCTCTTTATTGTTTTCATCATACATCGCCCGGACCCTACCGCTGAAGCGCCCTGCGATAAAGTAATCCTCCCGCCTGAGCGTACCGTCCTGAACTATGATATTCGCAACAATTCCACTGCGGGGATCGATCTCACCCTCCAGAACTGTACCTTTCGCAGGCCTGTCAGGGCATGCGGTCAGTTCAAGCATATCTGTCTGAAGCATCAACTTTTCCAGCAGATCATCAATATTTTCACCTGTAATTGAAGAAACCTCGGAGCAGAGGATATCACCGCCCCATTCTTCAACAAGTACCTTGTGAGAAGCCAGATCTTTCTTGATAAAATCAGTATTCGCTGTCGGAAGATCAATCTTGGTGATTGCTACAACGATCGGAACCCCTGCTGCTCTTGCGTGATCAATGGCCTCTTCTGTCTGAGGCATGACCCGGCTGTCGGCTGCGATTACAAGTATTACTATGTCAGTAACTCTGGCACCCCTGGTTCTCATTGCTGTGAAAGCCTCATGTCCGGGAGTGTCAATAAATGTAATCATGCGATTATCAGCAAGATTTGTGATATACGCACCGATGTGCTGTGTTATTCCGCCTGATTCCGTTGAAAGAACATTTGTGGATCTTATTCTATCCAGAAGAGCTGTCTTGCCATGATCAACATGTCCCATAACTGTAACAATCGGTGACCTGGGCACTTCTGTTCCATCCGCGCTTACGCGTTTCTGCTCAATCTCTTCTTCGCCAAACCTCTCAACCATTTCTACTTCGAACCCGAATTCATCTGCAACAAGTGAAATAGTCTCAACATCAAGCCTCTGATTTGCTGTAGCCATCACTCCGAGTTCCATGAATTTGCCGATAACCTTACTCAGAGGAGTATCCATCATATCAGCCAGTTCAGAAGGGCTTGTGTACTCGGTTATTCGTATCTGTACTGCCTCCTCTGATCCGGCATCCTCAGTTATCTGGCGTTCCTGCTTTTCCTCCTTGTATTTTTTTCTTTTCTTCTGCCTTGCTTTTCCAGTGCCTGAGTCAATCCTGGCAAGAGTATCACGCACTGTCTTTACTGCTTCTGCAGTTATGCGAGGCTTGCGCCTTTTTTTCTTCTTACGTTTCTTTAAAGCGGTTTTTGAACGAGCTTCGATTTTTTCTTTTTCAAATCTGGCCCGGACTTTGGTAATATCTTCAGTAGTCATTGAACTCATATGACTTTTAACAGATACTTTCATCTCTTCAAGAACTTTCAGGAGGGCTTCACTTGACAGGTTAAGTTCCCTGGCCAGCTCATACACTCTCATCTTATTCCCGCTGCTATTCTCAGCCAAGGTGTCACCCGCTTCCATCAATGGTCATTAATCAAGAATTCCTTAAGAGGAATAACTAAAATATTTTACGCTCCAGTGAATCTGTCTTTAGCTTTACTGATTCTTAAGACAGTTATTCTTCAATTTCTTTCTTATCTTCGTCTATTATACTATCAGTGAGTTCTTTTTCAGCCTCAAGTATCCTACTCTTCTCTTTCTCCATTTTCACAAATTCCTGTCTCTGCAGAACCAGTTCTTTCGCTTCTTTCATCATGGTTTTCAGCTTTACAGGACCAACTCCCTCAACTTCGAGTATCCTTTTCTCAACGCCCTCGATAAGCCTGGTGGCGGAATCAAAACCGGCTCTTGTTAATCTCTCAGCAAGTTTGGTATTTACACATTTGAGTTCCGATATATCGATTATGAGCATATCATCCCATTGTTTCCGATCTTCCCACAATGTTTTTTCCTCAATCTCGATCCTGTAGCCTACAAGCTGCCCCGCAAGCCGCACATTGTGACCGCCCTTGCCTTTAGCTCTGCCAACCTCGTCATCCGGAACTGTAGCAACCATTACTGTTTCATTCACTCCGGTATCTTCATTGAACCGATCTCTCATCTCGACACGAATAACAGTTGCAGGAAGGAGCGCGTTCGTAACAAGCAGTTTTTTATCAATTGTCCATGGAATTATGTCAATACGTTCACTGTTCAGCTCCCGCATAACAGACTGAACTCTCATCCCCTTCATCCCGACAAAGGTACCTACTGCGTCGACTCTGATATCATTACTCGCAACAGCAATCTTCGTTCTGACTCCGGCTTCTCGCGCAATGGCCTTTATTTCAGCAATACCTTCATCGATCTCCGGAGCTTCTCGTTCAAATAACCTCTTGATCAGCAGAGGTGTTGCTCTTGATAGAACAAGCTGAGGTTCGCTGCTTTCGGGACTCTGTACTTCGACCAGAACAGGGAGAACTGTATCTCCATGTTCAAATCGCTCACCTCTTGCTCTTTCCTCAGGTGGAATCACAGCTTCTATCTGTCCTGCAACACGAACATTGACTCTGTTCCTGTAAACCTGTTGCACAACGCATCTTGGAATCAGCTGTCCAATACGGCTGGAATATTCCTTGTACACCTGCTCCCGCTCTGCGGAGCGTTCGAGTGTGTGGAACTGCTGTCTGAAAACATTGACGGAGGAACGGCTGAAATTATTGAAATCCACCGGTACTTCGACCGAATCACCCTCCTCAGCATCCGATTTGAATTTTCTTGCTTTTCTCTTTGTAATCTGTAAATGCTCTTTGCTCTCCTCAACTTCATTTACCACAACTTTCAGAGTAACAACGTTTACATCACCTGTTCTCTGATTCCAGGTTACACTTATGTTTTGAGGAGTACCGAATTCCAGCTCTGTGGCTTCAACCAGAGCTCTTTTTAACCACTCAAGCAGGAGTTCCTGGTTTGCTCCTCTGCTCTCCCTGATCACTGCAGCCAGGGCTTCAATTCTCTGGTAGTTATCTGGCACTTTTATCTCCTTGCTCTCTTATCTAATGTATTGTTATTCCAGAACCTCAAGAGCCTTCCTGACAGCATCAACAGGTACTTCTCTACCGCTTCTGAAAGTCAGTACTCCAGCATCGTAATGCTCAAGCCAGTCAATAATTACGTCATCGTCTAATTCGACTCGCAGCTTCCTGTCTATTGTTCTATTCCAGTCGACTTCAGTGTGAAGAAGTCTTCCCACTCCGGGAGAACTGACTTCCAGCCGGTAATCCGTACCGTTCAGAAGCATATCCGCGTCGATTGTATTCTTGATTTTCTTGGACAATCTCGCGCATTGGCTAATAGTCACGCGGCCCCGACGATCAACCAGAATTCTGATTATATGACTTCTGCCGACTTTGGTCATGGCCAGATCCACAAGCATAAGTTCTTCCCCGGCAACCAGTTTCCTAAGAATCTCATCAAGATTCGCAGTTTCCATTCATACCTCCGCCGCACAAATAAATAAAAGGCGGATGAAACCGCCTTGTGAATCTTCAAATTCATAAGCGAGAACTTAATACGTAAATCTAGCTTGGATATACATCTGTGGCAAGTATGCATTTTAGCATTTTAGGGTCAGGTCTTGCATTTAAGCATTTATTGCAATAGTTGATTCAGGAAGACTATAAACGCTTTAATGCAAGACCTGACCCTACTGCAACCCTAGTTTATTACTATATTTCATTATAAGAAGAATATAAATGCTT
>JAUVEU010000061.1 GCA_030594645.1 Candidatus Aegiribacteria sp. | reverse complement strand
CATCCTTCCTCTTTCCCGGTACCTCACAGATGGAACCGCTCGAAGATCAATCTACTTCGAAAGCGATAAAACTTCTTGATTCCTGTAATCCCTTGCGCTGGATTTCAACCCGTAGATTCTTTCGAAAACATTCATTTGACTGGGTAATTACTCAGTGGTGGCATCCCTTCTTCGCTCCGGCACTGCTTAATTCAATACCAGGAGACATCAGAACTGCAGCGCTATGTCATAATGTTCTACCCCACGAAGGATTTCCCCTGAGTAGAAATTTTACCTCCAGATTCATAAGTCGAATGGACCTGTTGGTGACCCACAGCGCTTCTGATCTGCAGGAAATTGAATCCATTATTGGAAGGTCGAATACACTCAGGCTATATCTTCCCTTATACAATCAGTACCTGAAAACAGATATTAACAAAATCAGCGCCAGGCAGGAACTTGGATACAGTTCAGATGAACATATTGCCCTGTTCTTCGGTCTTGTAAGACCGTACAAAGGGCTGATGGATCTAATTGAAGCCATGAAACTTCTTCCCCCGGATATTTCTCTTATGATTGTAGGAGAATGCTATTCAGACAAACTGGAAATACTGAATGCAATCAAATCGGAGGAGCTTTCCGGCAGGATCAAATGGATAGATGAATTCGTTCCGAATAATCAGGTTGCAAAATACTTTCAGGCTTCCGATGTCGTGACACTTCCTTACAGACATGCAACACAGAGCGCGGTTGCACAGATAGCTCTGTCATTCGGGAAAGTTCTAATCCTTACTGACACGGGAGGGCTTTCAGAACTGGTGGATGTTGGAAAAACAGGTTTTCTTGCTGAACCGGAATCTCCAGCGAGCATCGCAGAATCAATGCTAGCCGGTTTTGAATTGCTATCCGATCCGGATCTTTCTGAAAGAATCAGCAGAAAGGCCTTGTCTTTCAACTGGGAATCGTACGCAGGCAGTCTCATGGAGCATCTTTCATGAAAATATTTATTACCGGCGCGGGTGGATTCATCGGTTCAGCTATCTCCGACTATCTGAAAAACGCAGGACACGATGTGTCTGATCATATCAGATCAATCAATGGTGATATAACTATCAACTCTATTCCAGCAGACGTTGAAGTAATCGTTAACGCTGCCGGAAAACTAGGTATATCCGGTGTTGATCCTGTTGAGTTAAAACATTCCAATACTATACTTCCCTCAATTCTCGCTGATTTCTGCGCTAAGCACAGAATACATCTCATCCATCTCAGTACGCCAGGGGTTACCGGTCTAAACGCAAACATTTCAGAAGATTCACCTCTTAAACCCTGGGGAGTCTATGAAAAGACAAAAAAGGATGGGGAAGATATCCTGCGTAAACACTCACATCTCCCTCCCGAAATGTTGACTATTCTCAGACCTGACTTTGTTTATGGTCCAGGCGATCTGCATAAACTTGAGCTTTTCCGGCAGGTGGACAAAGGCTGGATACCCCTGATTGGAAAAAATGGAGCAAGATTACGACCTACATTTTCAGAGGATGTATGCCGTGCTGTTGAATCATCCCTTCCTGGTGAAATAATGAACGGCGGTTTGTATAATATCGGCGGTCCTGAAACTGTAACATTCCGAGAATTCACCAGAGAGATTTCCGATGCTCTGGGTAAAGACCTCCGTTGTATCTCAGTTCCTCGCCTGGCTTTCAGGCTTGGTCTTCTTCTTGGTCCTCTGCGTCCAAAAGCATTATCCAGAAGCAGATTCAGACTATTCGGCGAAGATCATTATGTTTCAATCGATAAAGCAGCGTCAGTCGGTTTTAATCCTTCATGGCGCGTTTCAGACGGTATCGCCAGAACAGTCTCCTGGTATCAAACCATGAAACTTCTATCATCATGATTCATCACAGCAGCAATAGTACATGGGTGAAAATTGGAATTCGAACAGGACTTATCCTGCTGCTGAGTGCTGCTATATGGCTCTTAATAGCAAATGGGAACAAATGGCTGCAGCAGATAGAGGATTTTGAATGGCAACCTGACTGGTTTTCCCTTGTTGCTTCTGCTCTTATTCTCTGGATCTCATATTTGTTCAATCCGGTTGGATGGGTATGGCTCTCACGTCATGCAGGATGCAAAGTAAATACGAAGGATCTGACTTCGGCATGGTTCATCAGCCAGCTTGGCAGATATGTGCCGGGAAAAATATGGCTGTTCGCGGGACGAGTCGGTTTCCTGAAATCACATGGTCTTTCTACATTCAGGGCTACAAGCGTACCATTCCTTGAAGTACTTTTCACTGTTGCTGCGGCAGGATTAGCTGCAACAATTCCAATCATTCTCACTGAGAATTTATCATTTGCCGATTCCGGTTTGAGAACAGTGATTCTTGCCGCAGGAGGGTGTGTGCTGGTTATTCCACTCCTCACCCCTATTCAAAGGTGGCTCTATAAACTGAAGTATGGATCAATCCCTGAAATACTTACTCTACCAGGAATCACGGGCTCTATTAAGCTGCTTCTGTTATATTCAGGACTCTGGTGGCTTCGAGGATTGACTCTTTTTCTATGGCTCAAAGGCTTTGGAATTCAATCTATTGATTTCTGGATTTGCTGCGCGGCTGCTCCACTCTCATGGCTGGCCGGTTATATAGTATTCCTTGTTCCTGGAGGAATCGGGGTCAGAGAGGCAACTGCAGTAGCCCTTTTAGCACCTTCCGGAGAAACCGGACCCGTACTTGCAGTCATTGCAGGGCAGCGGGTGCTTCTATCAATTGCAGAAGTATTCTTTGCTCTTCTTTCAGCGGGAAAAGCAAGAGTATTCAGAAGGGAAACAAATACTTGATGAAACTTCCGAAGAAAACAGGATATTTATTGTTTCTTATTCCTGCAGTAATCATAACCTATTCAACCGTATTTCTTTCCGATAATCTTCCTGGGGGAGATCTCAGTGATACTGTCAGTCAGGGGTATCCATTTTTTACATATACAGCTGAATCTCTGCAGGATGGGCGCATTCCCCACTGGAATCCGTATGTCTTCTGCGGTATTCCTTTCTACTCTTCCTTTTCCGCACCGGTATTCTATCCTGTGCGAGGTTTGCTTTTACTGGTATCGGGGGTCGAGGGTACTATCCGCTTTCTCTTCCCTGTCCATATGCTTCTCGGAGGAATATTTGCCTGGCTCTTTCTTGGCTCTATAGGTGTAAGTAAATGGGGTAGAGTGGTAGGTGCTCTGGCCTTTGCTATGACGGCCTGGTCAAATACGCTGTTCTATGCCGGGCATGGAAGTAAAATCATCTGCTGGAGCTATCTTCCTCTCCTTCTTTATTCATGCGAAAAATGGATACAGACAAGAAAAAGAACATTTATTGCTCTGGGCGGAACAGCTCTGGGAATGCAGGCTCTTGCCAGCCATCCCCAGATGTTTCTCTACTCATCGGGTGCTGCACTGATATGGATCGGTTTCAGAGTTTTTTCTCAGAAGGGTGATTTCAAGAAGAACGCAGGTATTGCTCTATCAGGTCTTTTAGCAGTTATTCTGCTTTCCGTGATTATTGGCGCGGTTCAGCTCCTTCCCGGATACAATTTCTCTCAATACTCAACAAGAGGAGCTGATCTCACTCTTGATAAGGCAGCAAGTTATTCATTACCGCCTGAAGAAACACTTACCATGCTCTTTCCTCATCTTTTCGGATATCGACACGGATTCCCGGACAGTATGATTTCCGGTGTTCCGTACTACTACGGCAGACTCGGACTCAGGCTGAGCAGCGAATTTACCGGCATTGCAGTATTCCTTCTTGCGCTTGCAGCCTTTCTTGGATCAAAAAAGCGATACAGATGGCCTCTTCTTGCCATCATGATTACAGGTCTTCTGATATCATGGGGAGGTTATACTCCCATATTCGGAATCCTGTATAGAACAATACCGTTCTTCAGAAAACTGCGGGCACCACATATGGCTGCTTTCCTGACAACTTCAGCTATTGCTCTGGCCGCAGGTCCCGGATTTGACTCTATTTTCGGGAAAGAGAAGTTTCCTGAGAAAAATTTCCTTAAGGTAACTGCAATCTTTGCCGGGATATGTATTTTTGTTTATCTACTTGCTGGATCATTACTTCCAGGTCTACAATCGGGTTGGTGGAACAGGATGGGAAATCCAGACGCAACAGGGTACTCATTTGTTGTTCAGAGACGTGTTGATTTGGCTGCACCTGATTTCCTGAAAGCAGCAGGGGCCGCTTTTGTACTGGGAGGCTTACTGTATTTCAAGAAACACATGAAGGACAAACTTGCAATTCCCGGGATTGCATTAACAGCACTACTGGCAATTGAGTCTATTCCAATAGATAGAGATTTTCAGGTTTACCTGCCGGAAACGGATGTAAGCGATCTTTTTTCTGAAGATGAGAATTTGTCAAATGAAATCGGTTCAGGGAGGTTATTGCCAGGAGGTAACGAATTTGTTCCTCTGCATATTCGTTCAGTAACAGGTTATCACGCCGCTAAACCAGCTGTCGCAGAAGATCTGCAGTCCGTTTTATCTTCAGGAGGGATATTCTCCTTCCGCCAGACCGCATATACGGTGCTGCAATCCGATGGGAGTGATCTTACCTACGATCAGGTACGCAATACCTTGCTGAATCAGGCATCAATAGAGGATCCGGCATCATTGGACACTCTCCGCATACTAATCCCTGAAAATCCGCAGCCAAGAACATGGTTTGCCGACAGATGGATACATTTGACAGAGGAACAGTGCCTGGCAGCCCTTGCGTCAGGGATAAATCTCCAGGACATTTCTATTCTGTATGAAGACCCCGGATTACCGGAACTGATTGATAATCCGGATGCGGAGGCTTCAATTGTGATTGATGAACCTGAAAAGGTGATTATCCACACTTCTAATGTTTCAGATGGTCTCCTGATTCTCGCTGATACATGGTATCCAAGATGGCAGGTTAGAATTGATGGCGAACCGGCTTCTATGCTCCAGGCTAATCATTGGCAGCGAGGCGTTCGCGTACCTGCCGGAACACATGTTGTGGAATTCATTTTCGATTCATCGGATTTCAGCATTGGTCTTCTGATATCAATTGCAGGATTGATATGTGCAATTCTCCTTATAGTGTTTGATTTAATAATCAGAAAACGGAAATCAGCATAATGGTCAGGGACCGCAAAAAACTGTTCCACCTGCTGTCTACCTGGGGCGGTGTACTCCTTCTTATTATCGCTATTTTCTATTTCGCTCTGGAATTATGGCCTAAATGGCAACCTGGACTGATCAGCTTCTGGGAAAATTCCAGGGGCAGCGCAAGCCTTCCCATGATCGGGCTTTCCTTTATCTCTCTGTTACTGGGATACTATTTTGCACCTGCTCCATGGAGGAAGATCCTGGAAGCCCTGAAAATTCCGAAGATTGATAAAGGCGAAGTCAGGCGTAACTGGTATACAACCCAGATGGGGCAGTACGTTCCCGGCAAACTCTGGATGATCGTCGGAAGGATTACCTTTCTGAAAGCAAACGGAACTGGTCCTGTCAAAGCTATAACAGCCTTTATTCTCGAAAATCTCTACATGATGGTCACCCTGACTATTATGGCCTTGATAGGCCTTCCATTTCTGGGTCTTGCAAATGTACCTATTCCTGTAGTGATAGCTCTATGGATTTCAGCAGGTCTTGGAGTTGTAATGCTCTTCGCACCGAAAATACAAAGGGTACTCACTCATAAGCTAAGTCACAGACTGGGAGCAGATATTGATGATCTACCCCACATCTCTCACAGGCACCAGGCTGCATTCATAGGGTACAATCTACTTTCATGGAGCCTCCGGAGTATGGCACTGTATTTCTGGTTCAGAGGATTTGGAGTTCAGTCTGATCCACCTTTCGCAATGATTGCTATCTGTCTTCTGGCAGGTCCAGTGTCCTGGTTTATCGCGCTTATAATGGTTTTCATACCGGGCGGAATAGGAATAAGGGAAGGTGTTCAGGGTATTCTTCTTTCAGGCTTCGTGCATGGCGGGGTCGAAGTTGCTACAGTCATCGCACTTGGTCAGAGGGTCATGCTTATGATTGTTGAAGGGTTATATGCTCTTCAGGCCATCATCTACGGAGCGATGAGAAGAAAATACACTGGAAAAATGAATCACATCGAACAGATCTTTCATCTAGCAGGAAGCATTTTCAAGGGTGCTCTGGCCATGTACAGACTCTCACCGCCACCGCAACCGATTAATGTGACATTCTCAATCACCAGGCGTTGCCAGTCAAGATGCAGAACATGCTACATATGGAAGCATGATGAGGGTAATGACCTTGACCTTCAGATGATAGAACGACTCTTCCGCTCCATCGGCTGGACGTATTTTTTCAACGTCTCGGGTGGAGAACCGTATCTCAGGGATGATCTGCCGGAAATCATAGGACTTGCATGCAGACACATGCATCCCGCTGTTATCCATATTCCTACAAACGGACTTGCTCCAGATAAAATCGAATCCCTTACCAGAGAATCTCTTGAAATAATCGAGAAGGAAGCCCCCGGAACTGTACTCACGATAAAACCCTCATTTGACGGAATCGGTAAAATGCACGATGAAATCAGGGGAGTACCGGGCAATTTCGAAAAATTGATAGATACAATAGAGAGACTCAAAAAACTCAGAGAAGAATACAAGTACCTTCATGTGGGAGTGGGTACAGTCATCTCTCGCTTCAACGCGCCGCATCTGCACGAAATACTAGCTTATGCAAAGAATCTTGATGTAGATACTTACATCAATGAGGTCGCAGAAGAACGCGAAGAATTTTTCAATATCGGCTCCGGGATCACGCCGGACAGCCACAGTTATGAAGAGCTTATGGACATATTCAAAGTGTCGGTTCGGGAAAACATGAAGGAAATGAAAATACTTCCCAGGATTACTACCGCTATGAGATTGATCTATTACGATCTGACTGTAAGAATTCTCAACGAGAAGAAACAGGTCATCCCGTGTTCTGCAGGACTGTTGAATGTTCATATCAATTCTGATGGGTGTATATGGCCGTGCTCAGTACTAGCATACAAGAACAAGATGGGAACTCTGGATGATGAGACGGATTTTATGGATATCTGGCGTTCGAAAAAATCCACTGAAATCAGAAAATCAATAAGAAGAGGAGAATGTGCTTGTCCACTTGCAAATCAAGCTTACTCCAACATCCTTCTGCATCCACCAAGTCTGATAAAAACCCTCTGGATAGCACTCAGAGGGGTATGAACCGAATCATTACAATTTTATCAAGCGAATATCCCTGCTGTAGTCAACTGATTCCAGCAACATTGTATATACTCCAGCCGGAAGAACATACCCGTTCATATCGGTAGCCCCCCAAACCAGTGTACCGTTTGAACCAGAGAACAGGGTTTCGTAAACAAGCCTGCCGTTAAAATCATACACTCTGATTGAGTACTCCCCGTCACTATAGGATGGCACTGAGATTGAAATGGATTCAGTGAAGGGATTTGGAAATACTGAAACAGGTTCCGGGTTTCCTGATCTGGAATGATGTTCTTCGATCCCTGTGGAACCCGTAACCTGGATATCATCCACATACCAGCCTTCTCGTGTACCGGCATTATCGCTTCCGAAAATGAACCTGAGCTGTCTTGGACCCTTAATCTCAACTGGAATATCTATGTTCACCAGATGCCAGCCCTGGTAGCCTGAGAATACTCCGGTTCCGGGTTCAAAAGGTCCGGACGAGGGCTGAACAATTTCAAAAGGATATCCTTCAAACGGTGCAACAGTGATCCAGTTATCGAATTGACCCAGCTGAACCAGACCACCGTCCAGAGCCAGGTCCTGGTCCAATGCTGAATATGTTTGAGAATCAATCCATATCCAGAAAGACAAATTGCCATTTAATGGAAAGTTGAACCACGGTGAAGTTAAGCTGCAATAGAGAAGGTTGCCATAATCACCAGCACCGGTATCACCGCACTTGAAACTATTGGATCCATCGGATGTATGATTCCTCAGCGATGTTACATGCCAGTTATTCTGCCAGCCCGCTTCCATAAGTGACATTGTCCATGAGGATGTTTCCGATTCTGCATCACAGAATAGACCAACTCCCAGAGGAAGCTCGAAATTAAAACATTCACTATATCCACCATCCGCGAAGATACTGATCCTGAATGGATAAGTTTCATTCTCAGGTGTCCCGGGAGATGCATACACCAGAAATGGATACTGATTCCAGCAAGTCTGTCCTGATGGAATGGTTCCGTAATCCTGAATCGCCTCGGATACCACCAGCCGTGTATCCAGCGATTGGAGTATCGCAAATGTATTAATGAGTGGCTCTTCATCGCCATTAAGCAATTTTACGCCAAACTCGATCTCCTCAGTAACTTCAAATGCCCAGTTACCATTACCGCTTGATCCTCCCTGATTATCATCATCGGTAGAAAGACCGCTCAATATCAATTCACCCGGCTCCATGAACTCAGATATTGAGAACCATTCGTACTGACCGTGCTGCTCGCCACCAACGGCAAGGCCGCATTCGCCTGGATGCGGATTCGGGTCGACAGCAGAAAGAAAGAAGTGCTCGCCTGTTGAAGGTATGTCTATTTCGTAGAAGATGGAATCACCATTGCATGAAAATGTTACATCATACCAGACCCCTGACGGAAAATCGTGGTAGATCGCACCGAGAGCATTACCTGGTTGACCGTTTATAACAGATCTTATGACTGCAATATCATGATCCGGAGATACTGTTGCATTAATACCTGAATCCGTATCATCGAGTCTAAGGAAAACGGCAACGGTGTGATAGGCAGTACCCCTTGCTTCCACAACGCAGTTTTCCAGGATAATACTTCCTGGAGGTGATATTCCGGACCAGTTGTTGTTTGTGGACCCGTGCGCCTTGCCGTCTGCAGCCCACCATGTTCCCGACTGACCCTGGAATGTCCAGTCATCTATGTAATTATCCTCGAAATCGTCGTAGAAAATGATCTCTGCATTGATTACAACGGAGAAAGCAAAAACTAATAGCAATACCAGTATTCCCATGATTGAACCTCCATAAATTATACTTGCAGAAGAGGATTCAATTGTCAAGTAATAGAATTCTACTTTGCATCAACAGGTTGAGCTGAATTCAGTTCACTGGTTATTGAACGAAATATGAAATTCTGAGTTCGGTTACCCGGGAGTAGCAGGGTCGGACATAACATCGTACACTTATGAAATCAGTGATTTTATAATAAATGGGCGTTCTCTCTGCAATTCTGCCCCTCTCTGGACAGCTTTCGCAGCACCAGATCTACTGATAACAAGTAATCTTGAGATATCTCTATAACTTAAACCATACTTCTGCGAACATATCCATGCTATCGCTCCACGAGCTTCTGAAAGCTCAGAGCTGCGGCTATTTCCGCAGATCACACTGCGGCATAATCCCAATGTTACTTCAATCTGAATAAATAATCGTTCAATCTTCCTGTGTATGTTTTCTCTGTCCCTGATATCCAGTGATCTGGAATCATGTAACCGACTAAGAACTGTTTTTGCAAATTCCTTATCTCCCAGCACTCTGCAGATACCAGACCAATGAGAATTTCCAGTTCTCTGATCTGAACTCTTAATTCCATTTACACCAATGGTATAGTTTCCATAGATCATTTCACTGGAAGTTAAATTCTTTGTGTCATTAAGAAGAGATGTCTGATAGTTCTTAATTGCATAGTGTTCAGTATCACCAAAGTGCTCTAATACTGAATCCCTCTTCATCCATCTACACTCCGTCTTTCCGATAAGGCACGGATGCCCGGACCACTTATACATGTCTAACTCTTCCAGCGAGTTGACAAGCTTAGCCTTTAAAGGATTAAGATGAATGTAGTTAATGAGTTTTAGAAAATAGTTTTCCTCTTGTACGAGTATTGATTTAAATCGACCCTGAAACACATGTCCAGTTCTGTCATGACGTCTGTTATATGAAATAGCAAATCCTGTAAGTAACCGGTGCATCAGGAGACTAATAGATTCTGGTCCAGTTCGAATAAGAAGATGCAGATGATTGGGCATTATCACCCACGCATATACGGAAAACTTCAATTCAACAACAAGTTGTTCCAACCTGCTTCTAAGATGTTCGTACTCAAATACGTTTGAGAAAAGAGTCCTACCGTCTATCCCCCGTGCCATTATATGGTGTAGAGCATTTTCCCAGTCTGGGCGCGTGATTCTAGCCATAGTAACTATAGCTTACTCATGAATTCATTTAATTTCAAGGGCTGAATTATAGCATAAAAGCTATTGTCTGTTTACTATGAGATTATTTGTATCACAAGTGTACGTTGTTATGTCCGACCCTGGCTGCTCCGGAGGAGGCTGATGATCGTTGAGGGGGATGATGGGGGCAGAGTACCGGCATCGAGAATGATATCCACGTCATCCAGTATGGATTCAGGAATTTCAGCCAGACTCAGGGCGGGTTTCATCCCGGACAGATTGGCACTGGTGGAGACCATAGGGACACGGCAGCGTTTCAGAAGCTGTCCGCTGAGAGGATCGGCGGGATGACGGAGTGCCACCGTGTTATCCTCTCCCCTGACCCACATCGGACATCCATCTCCCGAAGGAAGAACAATGGTTAGTTTCCCCGGCCACCGAAGCTTCAGTATCTCTATGACCTCAGTATCAATTCCATCTGCAAGTGACTCCGCCATGGAAATACCATCTACGATGAGTATGAATGGTCTTCGTTCTTCGTAACCCTTTAACTCCGATAATCTCTTAATTGTTTCCTTATGGTCAGCACAGCAGAGAAGGCCGTAGACGGTATCAGAAGGATATAGGACAATTCCACCTCCGAGAAGACAGGAGGTTACCTGTTCAATAATATTCAAAGCAGGTTTATCAGTATCTATCCGGATGTGTGTAGTTTTCACCAGCCCCGTAATTCTCTCAGTTTGGATGCAATACTTTCGTCTTCCAGAGCGATGATCTGAGCCGCGAGATAGGCCGCGTTTCTGGCTCCGTGTGAACCGATTGCAACCGTTGCCACCGGAATGCCTTTAGGCATCTGAACAGTTGAAAGAAGTGAGTCCATTCCGTTGAGGGGGCCCGCCGCAAGGGGAACACCAATCACCGGAAGAATGGTGTGTGCTGCTACCGCTCCAGCCAGATGTGCTGCCAGCCCTGCCCCGGCGATGAGAACCTTCAAACCTCTTTCTGAAGCGGTAGAAGAGTACTCTTTGACTTTATCAGGTGTTCTGTGAGCTGACATGACATTGACTTCGAATGGAATGTCGAGCTCCTTCAGTATATCTGAAGTATATTTCATTACATCTCTATCGCTTTCGCTACCCATTAGAATTCCAACAAGCATCAGATGGTCCTCCCAATATCTTTTCTGAAATATTTCTTCTTAAATTCTATTTTCTCGAGTTCCATGTAGGTTCTATCAAGGGCATCTTTCATTGAACTTCCAGTGGCAGCCACGCTTAGCACTCTTCCGCCGCTGGTTACAATCCCGTTATCGGTCTTCTTTGTGCCGGCATGGAATACAACAGCATCTTCAACTCTCTCCAGTCCGGAGATGAGAAAGCCCTTTTCATATGACGATGGGTACCCGCCTGATGCCATCACAACGCAGGCGCAGCAACCGTCCTTAACAGAAACCTCACTCGGAAGTGATCCTCCACGGGCAGCGACATCAAAAAGATCCGCAAGATCACCTTCAATCATGGGAAGCACTGCCTGAGTCTCAGGGTCACCAAAACGAACGTTAAACTCCAGGACCCTGGGCCCATCGTCTGTAAGCATCAGACCAGCGTACAGAACTCCTCTGTAGTCAATGCCTCGAGAAGCCAGTTCCCTGAGAACAGGTAGGATGATTTCCTCTCTGGCTGTTTCGCAAAAATTATCTTCAATTTCAGGCGGCGGACAGATAGCTCCCATCCCTCCTGTATTCGGCCCTGAATCTCCATCGCCAAGCCGCTTGTGATCTCTGCTGGGAGGAAGAATAACGCAATCAGTTCCGCTGCAGACGGCGAGTATGCTGACTTCCCTGCCCTTAAGACGCTCCTCAATTACAACACGCTGACCTGACTCGCCAAGCCTGCCTCCGAAAAGAGTGTCAAGTATGGAACGCGCTTCATCAGATCCATCGGGCAGGAAAACACCTTTACCCGCTGCCAGGCCGTCAGCCTTAATTACAAATCCTGATGCGTCTTCACCCATATACTTCATAGCGGAGTCTGTGTCTGTGAAAACCTTACTCTGAGCTGTAGGCACTCCTGCGGAATTCATGACATCCTTCGCGAACCATTTGCTGCCTTCAAGCCTGGCGGCCTTTTCACCTGGGCCAAAACAGGAAATACCCTCAGCTCTGAGCGCATCTCCAAGCCCTGCGACCAACGGTACTTCAGGACCTACCACGACCAGATCGATATTCCTGTCACGGGCAAGCGTAACAAGACCTTTAATATCGTCTGCTTTAACCGGTTCAAGCACTCCGAGTTCTGCCATACCGGGATTGCCGGGAGCACAGAACAGTGAGTGTTTCCCGGACCTTGAAAGAGACCAGGAAATCGCGTGCTCTCTTCCTCCGCTGCCTACGACGAGTATTCTCACTTGTCCCCCCTGGCGGTGTATATGTGTTTCTCCGTCGGAAATTCCCCGCCCCTTACCTCATGACAGTATTCCCTCACAGCACCAAGGATCATCTCATCAAGCTGTATATATTTCTTAAGGAATTTCGGTTTGAATTCACCGGAAAGACCGAGTATATCATTCACAACCAGTATCTGACCATCCGTATATCTTCCAGCTCCAATGCCAATGGTTGGAACAGACAGCTTACCTGTTATTTCACGAGCAAGCTCTTCCTCGATACTTTCCAGTACAACAGAAAAGATACCCGCCTCCTGAAGAGCAAAAGCCTCTGACAACATCCTGTCCCGCTGATCATTGTAGACAACCCTGTATCCACCGATCTGCCTTATTGACTGCGGAAGCAGCCCGATATGGCCCATCACAGGAATTCCAGAATCGATAATTGCTTTTACCCTTGAAACGGATCGCTCGTTACCGCCTTCCAGTTTAACCGCATCAGCCCCTCCCTCTGCAAGGAATCTAACAGCGTTCTTTACTGCCTGAGCATCGGAGCATTCGTAAGATCCGAAAGGCATATCTCCAACGACGAGAGTATTCGGTGCTCCCCGGCTGACCGCTTTCGTATGATATATCATGATATCAAGGTTAGCTGTAAGGGTTGTCTCCTCCCCAAGAACCACCATCGCAAGCGTGTCCCCTACAAGTATAAAATCAACACCGGCCTCTTCTTCAAGCTTTGCGGTTACAAAATCATATGCAGTAAGCGATACGATCCTTTCGCCCTTTTGCTTCTTAATGAGAAGAGATCGTACGTTTCCCTTCATTCAGGTTTCTCCTTCCCGGCACCGGTGGAGCCAGGTTTCGCAACAACTTCCGGAAACATCCATCTATAAACGATAATGTAGGAAACAACAGCATATATAAGACCTGCCACAATATCAACAATGTAATGCTCGGCACCATATATGATTTCGAAGCATATTCCAATAACCAGAATAGATATCCACCAGGCTTTCCATCCAAATTCCTTGAATGCCATTATCATTATCAGTATCGGTACCCCTGCGTGAAGTGAAGGCATAGCGCCTCTCGGACTTGGACTGAAAGCTGAGATTATACCTCCCGGCGCAAGTTCACCAAGCGCTCTGATTGTAATTCTCTCCACATGAGGAATTGCGTTTTCAAGAGAAGCCATCCAGGGTGGGGTAAGCGGGAACAGTACATAAGTTGCATAACCGGCAAGTGTCAGCAGTGTGATCGCAACCGTTGCCCTTTTCATCCGCTCAACTCCGCGATTAATCAGCAAAAGCAGCGGGAAGACAATTGGAAGGAAGAAAAGTGTTGAGTGGAAAATCGCAAACATGTAATCGTACCAGGAAAATTCTCCATGCTGATAAAGATGTTGCTGCAGCCAGACAACAGGAAGTGAACCAAACAGGTTTTTCTCGAAAGCAATGATACCCGCACCATGAAATTCCTGAAAATGTGACGTCACAACAAACTGCAGTTGCCAGTAGGACAGCACAAGAACCAGATAGAACAGCCAGGGCTTAATTACTCCGGGCAGCTTTTTCCATTTGTATAAAAGAAAACACAGAGCAAATGATAGAATCGGCACGGGTACCCTGGGAACAAGACGAATCACAGGGACAAAAACCAGAATAGCTGTATAAATGGTGAAGAAAATTAATATCCATCTGTAACTCCGGTCATCGACCGACGAGTATAACGTCCTCAACGATAACAAGTTACTACCTTTCGGGCGGGTATTATGCCCATTGAAGAAATGTGGGGGCCATATCCCTTGAGAATGTTTCTCAAAACAGGGCTAAAGGTCTTATAACGGCCTGTTGCTGCCTCTGTCTACCTGTTTACCAGATCACGCATTGGCAAAACATCGGGGCGCAGCCTTCATCGGTTCTTTTTGCCACTCTCAGCAATCGGCCCCCTATACCAACAAGTTAATAATATGTGATGGGAGTGTCAATTCTCCCCTTGGAGTATCCTCCGCTCTGAATTAGTTTTCGCTTTAAGGAAAATAGAAAACTTTCGCTCTAACAGGAAGTAAATCAATGGCAAAAAATATTGTGAATCCCGATAAGGATTACGCCAGGTGGTACCTGGATGTTATCAGAGAAGCTGAATTAACGGATTCTGCCCCTGTTCGGGGATGCATGGTCATCAGGCCCTATGGATTTGCTATATGGGAAAATATCAAAGCAAGTCTGGATCGCAGTTTCAAGGATACCGGTCACAGTAACGTATACTTTCCCATGCTGATTCCTCAGAGTTTCTTTGAAAAGGAAGCCGAACATGTCGAGGGATTTGCGCCGGAACTGGCAATGGTTACTCATGCCGGCGGAAAGAAACTGGATGAACCGCTTGTTCTAAGGCCTACTTCCGAGACAATGTTCAACCACATGTTCTCAAAGTGGATCAACAGTTACCGCGATCTTCCCATGCTGTTGAATCAATGGGCAAATGTGATTCGATGGGAGATGAGGCCAAGAGCATTCCTTCGAACCACAGAATTTCTCTGGCAGGAAGGACACACCGCGCATACAAATGAAAAGGAAGCCATAGAAGAAACTCTCCGAATGCTGGGTGTTTATGAGGATTTCGCGAGGAACGTTGCTGCAATTCCTGTTATTCAGGGGAGAAAAACCGAACGGGAGAAGTTTGCAGGCGCAGTAGCCAGTTATACCATTGAAGCAATGATGGGGAACGGCTGGGCTCTTCAGAGCGGTACAAGCCATTATCTGGGTACAAACTTCGCAAAAGCTTTCAATACCATGTATCTGGACAGCAACAACGAGCAGAAATACGTGCACCAAAGCAGCTGGGGCGTATCAACCAGACTGATTGGCGGTGTGATCATGGTCCATGGTGATGAGAATGGACTCCGCCTGCCGCCAAGGCTTGCACCTGTTCAGGTCGTGATCGTACCCATACTCAAGGATGCTACGAGGGAAGAAACCATGGCAGTATCGGAAAAGATAGCATCAGACCTTAAAGACAGAGGTATAAGAGTAAAACTGGACGACCGTGAAGGTATGAGTCCAGGTTTCAAGTTCAATTACTGGGAAGTGAGAGGTGTTCCTCTCAGACTTGAAATCGGTCCACGGGATATTGAAGAGGGATATGTAATGCTCAGCCCAAGGAACAATCCAGGGAGAGATGGCAAATTCAAGATATCACTGAATAGTGTTTCCAGCGAACTCCCCGGATTGCTGGATAAAATACAGGAAGAAATGCTCAATGAAGCACCAACGAAATTGAACGAAAGAACATATACGGCAGAATCCTTTGAAGAATTCACGAAAGCGATCAATGAAAAACCGGGTTTCTACAGTGTATGGTGGGATGGCGACACTGATGACGAAATAAGACTCCAGCAGGAGACAAAAG
>JAUVEU010000124.1 GCA_030594645.1 Candidatus Aegiribacteria sp. | reverse complement strand
ACGATCTAAATCAGCTGACTGCATTACATTAGTATTCGATAAGTGAACCGCAGTTCTGCTGAATTATGTTGTTCTGCAATGAATATTAGAAAGGCAGTGCTATTGGAAGAAGCAGCCCCTATGACAACCAAGCCGCATATTGAATGGTATCATGTGCGCAGTTCGGTTAATTTGGCCACTGATTCCGTTTTTATCTGGCCAGCAGATTCCGGTGTAATTTGGCCACCTATTCCGCTCCAAAGTTTCCACTCAGATTCCTCTGATTTTCCAGTTCCGGCGCTGCCGAATTTTAATATTAATTCTCCTTTGCTTCCTCAGTCAAGCCCGCATTTCTTCTTCTCATGGAATCTCCATCAAGATCAATCCTGTAGGAGTTGTGGATAAGCCTGTCCAGAATGGCATCCGCAACAGTAGGATCCTTGATGGTTTCATACCACTTCTCCGGTGGGATCTGAGATGCCACTATTGTTGAGCGGACGTTGTATCTGTCTTCAAGAAGCTCAAGTATCATCAATCCCTGACGCTGGTTCATTCTCTCCAGCCCCCAGTCATCAAGAACAATCAAATCTGTTTTTCCGCAAGATCTCATGAGTTTATCATAGGTGCCTGTTTCACGGGAAGCATCAAGCTCCCGCAGGAAGTTGGGCAACCTCTTGTAAAGGGTCGAGTACCCTTCAAGACAGGCTTTATGTGCCATGGCACAGGCTATCCATGTCTTACCTGCGCCCGTGGATCCTGTGATAAGAACGCCTCTGCTCTCATGGATCCATCTGCATGATGCCAGGGACATCATCAGTGACCGATCAAGACCTCTGCCCGCACCGTAATCAATGTCCTCCATGCAGGCATTAACCTTGAGCTTTGCTCGGGACAGCCGCCTTGTGAGCCGCCGGTTCGAACGCGTAACCGTTTCCCGGTCAACCATCATTCCAAGACGATCCTCAAAGCTGTAGGTCACGATGTCCTTCATGTTCATCTGCTCTTCAAGACAGCCTGCCATGGCATGCAGCCTGAGGCTCCTGAGCTGTTCAAGCAGCGGGTATTTCAGCAAGTGTTACCTCCTTTGTTGTAATATTCAGCTCCCCTGATGTTTTTATGCGATATCGGAGCCTCTTCCTCCTTTCCGCCGAACAGGCTTATATCCAGTTCCTCTTTCAGAATCGATTTAACATCTCTGTAACGCAGCGAGTTCTTCCTCAATGCCATGCCGCAGGCAGTCTCAAGACGATTGTCGCCATACTTCCGCCCGAGACTCATGATCCCAAGGATTGCCCTGTAGCCCTGGGCATGATGAGCCTTGCTGTCCAGAATGGCCTGCGAGAGCAACACAGTAAATTCTCCAGTGCGAGATGCCCATCGCATTATCTTCTCTGGAGTCATTTTCAGGTATGCTGCATGCTCTGGCGGCATATGCTCAGGATGGGTGCTGGAGTGACCTTTACCAGTCTGGCGCGTATGGCTGGCAACCCGCTTACCCCTGTTGAAGATTTCAACGGTCATTATTGTCATCCGACATTCGAGTTCTCTGCCAACAAGCTGATAGGGAACGCTGTAGTAATTCATATCTACCTGGACATGATAATCGAGGTGAACCTTTACCTTCTTCCACTCTTCATAGGTGAAGCGATCGGATGGAAGAGGCTTCAGGAGAGGTTTGTCTAATTCTTTAAAAACACTGCGACGGCTTCCTTCGCGAGCTGTAAAAGGTCTATTATTGATCTTCTCCAGCTCAACTGAGATCGTTTCGTTCAGCTCGGCAAGACTGAAGAACTTCCTGTCACGAAGCACCGCAATTATCCATCTAAGCACCTGTTGAACAGCATTTTCTACAAGAGGTTTATCCTTGGGCTTGCGTACCCTCGCTGGGATTACAACAGCACCATAATGTCTCGCCATATTCTCGTATGTTCGCATGATCTCAGCCTCATAACGACACGGATGTTTTACTCCTGTCTTCAAATTGTCAGGTATCAGGATCTCCGTGGAGCCACCGTAATACTCGAACATCCGGATATGAGATGCTATCCAGTCGGGTAGCTGCTGCGTCAGGGTGGCTTCCGCATATATCAGGCCTGCCGCTCCGGCGGCAGAGACAAATATGGAAGCTTCACTTAGCTCTCCGGTGGACGGATCAATCAGGGGAAGTTTAGAACCGGCATAGTCAATGAAGGTATTTACACCGGCTCGATGGCGCTGGCGCATCGTTACCTTCTTATGACCGCTCCAGCGATTGTACAACTCACAGAACTGAGTGTACTGATATCCATCAGGATGATCATCCTTGTATCGCTGCCAGAGAAGCTGAAGGGTCATGCCCTTTCGCTGCATCTCCTTCCAGACATTGTTCCAGTCCGGCAACGGCCGCTTTCCTGAATATGTCTTCACAGGCGGATAACAGATCCGCTCAAGCTCCGCATCATCAAGATCTTCTGGCAAGGGCCAGGTATAACCGCTCTTAACCACATGACCGTAAATCTTACCTACCGTTGTGTGTGACATCTTGAATACTCGACCGATCTGACGATCGCTGTAACCGCATTCAAAATGAAGCCGCAATATCTCTCGAATCTTTCGCAATCCAATCCTCTTCCGTGACATCTGCACCTCCAGTTTTTCTGAAGATGCTATGCCGTGCAACTTCCGCAACGCCGGTTTAATAAACTGGAATGGTTCAGATATCTGTGAAAAGATTGGAGCAGATTCAGTGGCCAGATAACTCCGGAATCACTGGCCAGTTTGCCCCGGAATAAGTGGCCACATAACTCCGAAATGGGTGGCCAGTTTGCTCCGAATTATGCAGGGAGTATGGAAAATTGGTGATCCAACCAGTTGAGAAACAAGAAACGAATGAAACAGGTACTCGTAATAACATTATCTGAATTGATCGATTTCTCAAGAGCTGGATAAAGGAATGGCGACCTCAACGGGCAAAACTTCAAACCCCTTCTGGGAATGGTTATTATTGCTGAGCAGAATATGAACCACCAGAAGAGAATACGTTCCCAACTTACAAACATTTGTCTACTGAGTGATATTCGAAAATCCTAGGTGAGATTTCTATAAACATCTCTTCGATGAGCAACCTTAACTATAAGAATGACTAATCTATCTGAATGTATCTCATAGATAATACGATAATTTCCAGAGCGAACTCTATGAAAAGAATTCTTCCCTCTCATCTTGGTTGTTTTCGAGTCAGGCAGACTATTTCCAAGCTCCTCAATTCTCTTCCTGATTCGAACTAAATCACGTTTTGGAAACCGTTTAAGATTTTTCAGAGAAGCAGGTCTGAATTCAATGGAATATGTCACTGATCAGATACCTAGAGATTTCCACACTTCTTCAGCTGAGATATTCTCGCCAGGTTCAGCCAAAGCCGCTTTAGCATCTTCAATATCCAGATGCTCTTCAATCCTTTGAAGCAATTCAAGTTCAGCGATGGAAACAAGTGCAGCAATTCTCTTACCTCTACGAGTTAATACGATTGGTTCATTACCGTAAGCAACCTTATTTATGATATCTGAAAAATTCATTCTTGCATCGGCAGTCGAAATAGTTTCAGGCATGTGTTCCTTCCTTTCGTTATCTGTACGTAATGTACATTATGTACGTATCATTGTCAACTTGTGGATTCTGTTACTCTACAACTTAGAGAAATTTGTTCACGCTGATCAATGCATGTGTCGCAAGTGACGTCCGACCCCATAACGCCCGAGTTATCTCTCCAGAATCGGTACAAAACAAAAACGACCCTCAAGGGGCCGTTTGTATTTTGTGGCGACCCTAACTGTTTCTTGTTGGAACACCCTAATCCCCTGGCTGAAGAAGATCGCATCTATATCGGTGTATCCGTGCATCAGGCTTTAAATAGGTTCAGCGCTAAATCGACGAAGATGTTCTCCATAACGTGAAAGTAGTAGCCCGACAGGGTTCGAATATCTCATAGAATAACCCTATAATGAATGACTATAGAAATCTATAACAAGAGTTGATTCAAACCTCTGCTTGACCCAGGACGGGAGGAATGTGTATAATACACACCATGAATAGCAGGGATATTATCAGGAGACTGAAAAAGGATGGATGGTTACTTCATCACACTAAAGGTGATCACCACCAGTTTAAGCATCCCGAGAAATCAGGAAAAGTAACGGTACCTCACCCGAAAAAGGATTTTCCTGTAGGTACACTGCGAAACATTTATCGGCAGGCCGGTTGGAAATGGAGAAACTAATGAAATATCCAGTTGTAATTCATAAAGATAAAAACTCAGATTACGGAGTAACCTTTCCGGATATTCCAGGATGTTTCTCCGTTGGAACATCAATTGAGGAAGCTCTTAGTATGTCTCAAGAAGCAGCAGAGTGTCATATTGAAGGAATGCTTCTCGATTCAGAACCTATCCCTGTGCCAACCTCTATAGAAAGCCATAGAGATAATTCCGATTATAAAGATGGTCTCTGGGCTTTAGTAGATATTGATATTAGCAAATTGTCACTCAAAGCAAAGCGTGTAAATATCACCATACCGGAAAGATTACTAAACACTGTTGATAATTACGCAAGAAATCACGGATAAACTCGGTCAGGTCTATTGTCCCAGGCTGTTACAGAGTATATGGCAACACATCAATAATTAAGTGACGAACAACAGAATGCTGCAGGACTGCAGCTACCTTGAAACAATATCACGGTTAACGCAGCCTGCTGATTTAGACCGTTAAGTCCGACGCAGTCGAAGGTATCGTTCGCCAACGTGGTGTATGAAGTATACGCACACGGGCTCCATATCAGCTAATTCCTCCTTCGACTCACTTCGTTCGCTCAGGGTAAACTCACCCTACGGGTTCTCACCCATGATGGCATTTAAAACAGAAACAGCCCACGAAGGGCTGTGTCAGTTTTAATGGCGACCCTTGTATCAAAAAGTTCGAACTTTTTTATTGAGTGGTTAAAGAATGTCGCTGCAGTCGGTGGATTCAATAGATGAAGCTATAAGGGTGATTCTGAGCTGTTTGTGCTAAACGTCGTGATCAGAACCATCTCAACCCCTATCTATGTTCTAACTGCATAAGCTAGGCAAATGGGCAGCATATCTCATGTAGGAAGAAACCGCTCTCTGGCAGGATATACATGAGAAGTTTATCACCGGGAAACGCTAGTTGAATACTGGTATGTAATTCTGATGTGGTCTTCATTCCCAGCATGACGATATCCCGGAGATTGAGATCAGCTAATCCGCGCATAATAACAGGTATGTTTGGATACGATTATTGTTCAATTATGTTGTTGCAGTTCTAGAATTCAGATAGTATTGTTATTATCAGGTGGAAATATAGCCGTTCGTTAAAATGTTCTAGTTATTTTGCACTCCTATCATAGAATGGAATATTCATTGATTTGGATGCATTTCCTTGAAGTGGTTAGACCATGACCATTATATTTGTCCTCTTA
>JAUVEU010000105.1 GCA_030594645.1 Candidatus Aegiribacteria sp. | reverse complement strand
CGTGTTCCAGTCATTCTCCGTTCTGAGATGCTTCTCTATCCAGTCCTTCAGCACTTCTGTTTTTGAATCCTCAGCAAGGCTGTTCTTCTCTGATTTTTGCAGCAGGTATTGCAGGTTCTGTTTCTGCGCTGTTGAAAGTCCCGGGAAGAATCTGGAACATTCCGTCAGTGCCTGTCCCTCCAGCTGGTCCTTTACAAGATCATCTGCATGGTCTTCTTCGGTTCTCTTAACCGCGATCTCCATCAGCCTGCGATCCGGTTCTGTTGTTGTTTCTGTGCTGGATTTGAAGAAATGATCAGCATGGGTAAGCATTGATCTGTGGAAAGCAAGAGGGCAGGAAAGGAAGCGCTTCTTGAGCATGGTAAGCGCGAACCTTACGGGCATTCGCACATTCGCGTCCATGTTTTCCCGCAGTCTGCTGGTTATGTACTCGTCGAGGGTTTCCGCTATTTGGTTTGCTGTTGCTTCCTGTGGTACTTCAAGTGCCTCTACCCTGCGTTTTGACAGATTTCTGGTGGTTCCCAGAGTAAGTATCTCGTCTTTCATCCGCCTGATCATGACAGCGCTGACAGATGATCTGTCAACCTGTGAATCGCGATGAAAACGGAGAGGGTCCAGCAGCTCCAGCAGCCCGGTGAAACTCTCGGTGTATCCGTTGTGGGGAGTTGCTGTAACGAAGAGCCTGTGCCTGAAGTGCGGAGAGAGGTTCCTGAGCATTTTTGTTCTCTGTGAATCCCGCACATACCACTGCCGTCCGACAGGGGCACAGTTGTGAGCCTCGTCAAGGATCATGAGATCCCATGAGGACATCGTTCCATCTGATTTCCGGAGACCTGCCACGAAATTCCTGAGATGTACTTCCCTCTTTATGAAATCCATACTGGTTATAAGCCAGGGATGGCTCTGCCAGGGATTGACGTGAGTGCCGTACTCCCTTCTGAGGTTGAGTATCGCATGGCGGTCGATGATCTTGAACGAGAGGTTGAACTTCTCATCCATCTCCTCCTGCCACTGCACCTGAAGAGAAGCAGGACAGACTATCAGGCAGTCTCGTACGCGGTTCCTGCTGATCATCTCCTGCAGAACAAGACCGGATTCAATCGTTTTACCAAGGCCCACATCATCCGCTATGAGCAGGTTGACCCTGGGCATCATCACCGCGCGGACCGCAGGAGCTACCTGGTACGGCTCCAGATCAATAGCGCCCATAAAGGGGCAATGAAGTACATTCCCGGAGAGTGTGGATGTTGTGGACCATCTGACAGCCCGGAGAAATGAATTGAATTCGTGCGGTTTGTCCCAGTCCGTCATGATCGGAAGGCTGATGTCTTCAAGAATTCTCGTATTTACTTCGCGTTCCCAGATCACATCAAGGGATTCACCAAGCCTGTCATCATCAATGCATTCAAGGGTTACTCTTGTAATGGGTGATACCGCCGGGCCCGTATCATGCGGGATAACATCCTCAACTATGAAATACCTGTTGCGTAGCAGGACGAGCTGTCCCTGTTCTGGTGCGGTTCCGGCTATGGTCATTTGTTCAATCACATTCTTTTTATGAAGGATTCTTGTCAGACAGAATAATATTGGATATTCATTCTTAATTCAAGTATGTAATCTCAGTTATTCAAACTTAGTAAATCACATTCCATAGGAAGGTTCACGGAAATTCCGTGAAAAGTACTCATAGTGTCAGCTTGGCGTGAGAAAACAACAAAATCAGGTTTAATGATTCTTATACCAGCACTTCCCGGTGAACTTTTCGCAGTATTCTGATGACAAGAATATTGCGAAAAATGCCATTGAGTAGGAGTGAAAAGTAATGCATTATCCATGCTGTTTGAACTTCTCATGGAGACTATTGCCCTTTCAAAGGTTTAGATGGATGAGTTTCTGTTTTTCGAGCAATCGAGCAACCTTAGCCACACCAGAAAGTCATTATCTTCTGCAAACAGTCTTTCTTCATCGTATTTACCGATTTTAGGAGAAGTGCTCTTATCGCAGAAAACAATGCCTGTTGGGGTTAGAGATCTAACCTTGCGTTAGATAATAAAATAGCCTAGAATATATTTGATTTACATGACCAGCATTTGGACAAACGTGCAAAGAGAGGTAACCATATAGGTAAAATTTTCTAATCATCTGTTTAAACACTGATGATCCACATCGGAATGTTTACTGAATATTTGGTTACTGTAATTAGTGAAAGGTGTGGATACTCATGAAAAATCACGCAACCGCTCTATTCTACCTTGCATTGTTTTCTGTTCTTCTTTTTTCAGCTACTTCTGCAAAGGCTGAAACAATTTACCGCTTACTTGCTAATACAGATGGATTTACTTTAGAGGATCCCCCTCCCAACGATTCAAGTCAGTTTCACGCTCTTGCCGGATCTAGGTTCAAAATCGTAAATGATACCGGAAGCTCACTAGTCGTCCTATTTACTGGTGGTTTACCTGATAGTACCAGTACTGATGATATACAAAACAGTACCGATGCTGATGATATACAGGACATTACCGGTGCTGAAGATATACAAGACAGTACCGATGCTGATGATATACAAAACAGTACCGATACTGATGATATACAAGATAGTACCGATACTGATGATATACAAGATAGTACCGATGCTGATGATATACAAGACAACACCAGTGCTGATGCTATACAGGACAGCACTATTTCAACACACGTTGTGGAAGAAGTGAATTACCTGATCAGCAAAGAGAAACTAACTGAATATAGATATGAACTAGCCTTCGGCTTTGCTTGCGGTCTTCTAACAACTTCACCAGTGAAAATTCAATTGTGTGATGGTAATATGACAATTGGCACAAATCTGGGAGCATATGCTGGTTGGAGAGTGACTCTTGCTCACATTCCTTTTACCATTATCGGATCAGCAGGATCTGCAATAATCCCTATTTCAGACGCTGGCGCTGATAAAGTAGAAACTAAATTAGGATGGACGTGTGCCATCGGACTCCTAATTGAACCAATCAGCAATTACCAGATCGGAATCCTCTTCGGTATAGATCATCTAGTTGGTGATGCGAGAAACGATTATCCATACCAGAATGAAATATGGATCAGCTTTGGAATTGGGTTTGACTTCATGAATTAGTGCACTGGAGTAGAGATCTTCGATCATATTCTGAATTCCCGTACTGCTCCCCACTCATTTCACATAGGATCAATCCACATTCATCTGGAGGAAGCACATTCCGGATCAAATGCATGATGTCTGGGGATCATTCAGGAACATGTCTTTGGACAGCATGTTTTACGCAGGAGCATCTGAAAGAGCAAATGCTTGAAACGGAAACAGTAGACAGATCTAATATCAGGGTGCTCGTTGAAGTACTTTTCAGGCGCTCCCGCTGACTAGGCCACAGCTAATCCACGTTGTCTGCGGATCAGTGACAGCATCCTCTGTTCTGTTCCGCGATGCAGTAGAATCAAGAACTCTCCACGTAAGGACAACGTCGCAATCGAAGTTCTTTTCATTTTCACTTCTTTGCCTGTTTTGATCTTATCAATTCTATGTATACCGTAGGATCCACCGGCGATGCAGTCTTGAATAACGCTCCAGTATTTCTATCAGCGGCATTTCCAATCAAGGAAAAGTAAACAAAGGGAAATCTTGCCACGTCAAAGCAATGAAGGATTGATAAATGCAATGAACAACATCCCGATATTCCGAGCAGGAATGCGCATATAAACAAATGCAGTTTTCTTAATTGCCACTTCATTATTTCATCAACCCAATTCATAGAATTACGCCACAATTTTCTCCGCAATCTTTGTAATAAGGGTTATCACGAATGGTGATCCGACTGAGGCGAAGAAGCGCCTGACGTTTTTCGCGTCAAAAGGCCATACTGAGAAATTCGACGCAACCGTATAAAGCTCTTTCAGCTTTTCCAGTCTCTTGGACAATGATGTGTAATCTCCTTCACCTGTTGAAAGTGAATTAACCGCCTCCCGGTAGAGCGATTCATAACGATGAGCCAGATGAAGCAATTCCTGATCTTTCTCCTCTTCCATTATTTTGTGAGCGGACATCAACGGAAGGAAGAAGAACACGGGGGCTGAAGCAAGATAAAGGCAGATACCTAGTATAAGTAAATGGGTTGTATCTAAACTCCCCGCCTGGTCAGCGGCCAATGTTTCAAAACAGAGTACCAGACCTATAGCGGCAAGCATAATCCCGATTTTCGTGTTGAATTCGCCGATTGCGGATAACCCACCACATTTATCCGGGTGAAAAAGCCAGAGTTTTATCGGTTTTAACTTCATAAGTCGAACAAGAAAGAAAATGGACACGATTACATTGTAAGAGAAAAAGATCAGCACGTATGAAATGAGAAACCAGATAGGAGCTCTGTAGAACCTTGCTTCAGGCCATTTATCAAGCCAGCCGGGTATATCGGAAAATCCTGAACCTTCATCTTCCTGAGACTGAGTAACTGCAGACTGTTCGGACGAAGTATTATCTTCGCGGTTCATTTCGATCTTGCCTATGAGAGTCGCTGCAGATACTGTCATTGCCAGTATGAGTATCCATTTCGCAGAATATACTTTACGGAACTTGCTGATTAGTTCATCAATACCATCGGTGTTCTCGAAGATGTTTGATGTACGAAGACGTCTTATTAATTCTTCTATTCCATTCGGCATCCATGCATAGATTCCGAAGAAAACGGGTATCGCAAGCTGGAGCGCGATTGCTGCACTATCGTTGAGGTAATCGAAGTGCGCTGAAGTACCTATGCATGCAATCAGTGTAAGAAGAGCAGACACAAAGAACGCTGTTACCGCGAAGACAAACGGAGATAGGTGGAGTTTCCGGATGAACAGATTCTGTATTGGATCGTAATTCGTAATTCGAATATTGTTATCTACATCCAGAGCAAACTCATCATTCTTGTGAATTTGACACATAATACTCCTAATCCAGTTAACCGTCTGCTAGCTGCTTATCACATCCTTCAGAACAGCTTCAAGTTTAGTATGGTTGTAGACTTTTCTGGGTTCCGCGGCTTCAGGGTCTCTATCCCATTTAACGAGTCTGATCTCATTATCTACAATTTCAATGGCTGTAAGACCCTCGCTGTAAAGAGCACAGCCTGTATTGAAATAGCGTGGGAGGACATCCCCCGATTTCTCCACAGATTCAATGATCATATTCCGTCGTTTTTCCCGTTGCAGGTCTTTCTTAATTACCTTCATCTTATCTTTGATATCTTCAAGTATGTCCAATGAAGCTTTCTCATTCTTTCGCTTCAACTTATGTTCAAGACGCTTATTCCGCTTCTGTAATCTCTCAGCAAAGGACAGTGAAGCAAAGATCGCCCTGTGAGAGTGACCGCAGATCAGAATAACATTATTATCCTTGGCCCATGTATACATGATTCGTTCATAGTCCTTGCGAATCTTCGACATGGTTGATAGCTGCCTGTATGTCCCCAGAAATTTCTTGATGCTGTTGATGGGCCCTTCAATGTAGCGGTAGATACGGACAGGAATACGACTGAGTGCGCTGTATCTGTCCGACTCAATGTTACCTTGATGTCCATGGAGTAAGAGTATTCGCGGGTGGTTATCCCAGGTGAGCTTAATCGCCTCCGTGGCGATTCCAAGTCGGTATGGTTGATTCTTGATTGGGTCAAGTGGAGAGCACCATCTATCATCATGATTTCCGAAAATCCGGTGAATTCGGTCATCTCCGAATGATCTTAACACTCTGTATACTGTATCACGATAGCGTCCTTCAATTTCATACGGATCGAATTGCCAGAATTCCTCAATATCCCCGAGAAGCATAATGGAGAAGCCTCCGGCTGAATAGTATTCAAGAGCCGCTACTAATCCAGCTTCGTTATCTCTGAAGTTATCAGCACCCCCACCGTTTCCCAGGTGTACATCGCTGATCATGGCATACTTGCATTCCTCAAGAGGGAGAGTGGGGATACGCTCATCTAGCCAGATAGCTATCAGCCGCTCCTTGGTAAGTTCCTCATCCTGTGACATAGAACTCCTTAGCAATTATGCATGTATGTGTTATCATATTATTGAATATATAGTTGCGAAGATATCCTAGTCTTACTATATGCTCAGATAGGTTAATTTCAATTAAATGCTTAAATAAGAAGAAAATGTATACTGAATGATTATCTGAAATGTGTTTCATATGATCCTCACTTCGATGAGAGTATACTTCCGACTTGTTTATTCTGCAATATAAGTCTATGGTTTATTGGGTACAGTTATAGTTATATGCACACTTGTTCAAGAACTTATATGACCATATGAAGGGAAATAATACGGAGAAGCACTGTTTCAAGAGTGATATTGAGCAGTTTTATTCTGTTGTATACTGCTGCGGAATCCACTATTCCTTATGTGGGTTACACCTGATATCGTATTTTAGGTTTCAATCCGGATTCATCATCTGAGGAGAATGATGATGTGTTATCTGTGAGGATTTGAATTAGGGTGAAATATGCAGGAGGTTGTAATGAAACAGGTTAAGATGGGGAGATATTCCCGACTTTCAAGCAATATTCTCAGAATGACAGGTATCTGCTTGTTGTTACTGGCACTCGCTTCAAGTGGGTGTATGGGAGGAGCTATTAGAAGCGGTGAAATTGTGAACATCGAACTCATGAATGCAGTCAGTGCTTTCGATAATGCCATAGCATCCATGGGCAACAGAACAGGTGAAATTCAAACCGTTCTTGATGATCTCAGAAACAACTTGTCTGAAGAAACACATTCCTTACTTCTTGAAGAAATTTCAAATTTAATGCAGACTAATATCCTTGTTTCAAGTGCAGAATTCAGGTGCAACATTGAGTTTGTAAGATCTCGCATTGAACAGGAACTTATTCGAATCAGGAACAGCCTGATTCGGGAGTTGAACAATCTGAAAATTCTACCTCCCATTGCCTTAACGGAGGAGTATCCAATGGAACCTTTCATTTCGAATGTGGTTCCAAGTGCAGTTGATATTGGATTAGACCCTCAAAGAAGGAAGATTCTGGATGTTTTCGGTTTCAATTTCAGATCTCTTCCCATTACTGTTGAAGCGGTAGGATACGATGGACGGCGTGACATTTCCAGAGCCCTGGCCATTATCGGAGATTATCGAATGGTTCTGGATCTCACTCGAAATGGTGCTGATCTTGATGAGAGTGTTTACCAGATCGTCTTCAGCTGGAACCAGATTCCACAGTGTGTTATACCTGTTCTAAGTTCCATGATATTCGGGGAATGCAGCACTTATACAGCAATGACACAGATGGATACGCTTTCTATCATTCCAAGGCATACTGGGGGGGATCAGGATTTTCATGGCAACGGACCTTGGATGAGATTCAGGTTCAACGTTTACGTGGATGTTGATGGTTCTTCCCTCAGAGCTGATTACTCTATAGAAGCGCGCGAGGCCACCTACTTCGACTACAACTATCGGTTCAGCACAATTTTCGACGACTCGACCGTCAAT